>NZ_LN997848.1:3956428-4295714 GCF_001511835.1 Magnetospirillum sp. XM-1 | reverse complement strand
CGGCACGGTGTCGGCGTCGGGCGTCAACCTGAACGGCAGCTCGTTCACCCTGGAATTCTGGGCCAACCGGGCCGCCGCCACGGCGGAAGACTTCGCCCTGTCGCAGGGTACCGCCGGCGTCGCCGGCCAGGGGCTGCATTTCGGCTATCTCGGCTCCAATCAGGTGGATTTCACCTTCTGGGGCAACGACCTGATCTATACCGACAGCGGCAGCAACGCCGGGACCTGGGTCCATTGGGCGGCGACCTACGACGCCACCACCAAACTCATGGCCATCTACAAGAACGGCGTGCTGGTCGCCTCGCAGACCTCGGCCTACGACTATACCGGCACCGGCAACCTGCTGATCGGCAACAAGTTCGGGTCCGTGACCTTCGGCGGCGACCTCGCCGACGTGCGGGTGTGGAATGCCGTCCGCACCACCGCCGAGATCAAGACCGACATGGGCCCGGCCATCGCCGGGACCCAGACGAACCTGTTGGGCTCCTGGACCATGCAGGACGACCAGATCGTCAACCTGTTCGGCTCCACGGTCGCGGTCAGCGGCAGCGTCACCGCCGCCGAAGGGCCGCCGACGGATTCGCCCACCGGCGCCGACCATTTCTCCACCTTGGCCGGTCAGGCCGTGCATGGCAGCGTGCTGACCTACGACCTGGAAGCGGGCTCGACCCTCACCTTAAGCACCTCGGCCACGCCGACTCACGGCGTGCTCGCCCTGGGGGCGGGCGGAACCTTCACCTATACGCCCACCGCCGGTTATGTGGGGGGCGACGCCTTCACCTTGCAGCTCAGCGACGGCACCACCAGCACCACCAAGACCTACTCGGTGGACGTGGCCAATCCGGTGAGCGTGGCGGGCGCGGCCGAGCGCACCTCGGTGCTGTTCGCCAACGGCACCGGCAAGGCGGCCAGCATCCAGCTGGCCGGCGAGGATTTCGCAGGCCAGCAGATGGCCGTCGAGTTCGACGTCAATCTCAGCGGGACCGGGACCCAGACGCTGTTCAGCCTGGGCGCCGGCACCATGGCCGTGCTGAAGGCCATGGTGGACAACACCGGCCATCTGGGCCTTTACGTGGACCGGGACGCCAGCGGCAACGGGATCAATCCGGCCGGTGGGCCGACCATTACCGCCTCGTCCTGGCATCATGTGGCCATCAACTATGATTCCGGCGTGGCGCGGCTTTATGTCGATGGTGATCTGGCGGGCATGGCCATCGACAGCATGGGCGGGACATCGGGCCTGACCTCGCTGTCGTCCATGGTGGTCGGCGGCGAACTGACCGGCGGGACCATGTCCTCCAAGGGCATGTTCGACAACCTGAAGATCTGGAACACCACCTTGACCGCCGCCCAGGTCGAGGCCGGCAGCGTGCTGGAGGCCGATCGGACTCCCGGCCTGATCGGCCAGTGGGACTTCGACAGCGACCATGGCAGCGGGACCGGCAACGACGTGGATTCCGAGGCCTACCTGAACCTGGGCAGCGCCGGTCACATCGGCGCGCCGCCCATGCGGGGCGCTCATGTGGATGCGACCCACAGTGTGATCGTGGACGTAGCCGGGACCGGAACCGCGCCGATCACCTACGAGGCCTGGTTCCGGACGACCGATGCTTCGGGGACGATTCTGTCCTTGGGCAGCACCGGCAGCACGGGCGGCGCGGCGTCGCTGGCCATCGCCGGTGGCCTGGTCGGATTGCAGATCTCGGGCGGCAGCGGCGTGTTGTCCGCCACCACCGTCAATGACGGCTTGTGGCACCACGTGGCGGTCACCGTCTCGGGGAATACGGCCACGGTCTATGTTGACGGCGTGCTGGACAACGTCAACACCTCCGCCACCGCCGTCAACATCAGCGTGGCGGACGGCTATATCGGCCGCAGCGTCGATACGGGCACGCCGGCGGCGATCACCGCGGACATCGGCGAGGTCCGGGTGTGGACCGAGGCCCGCAGCCTCGACGAGATCCAGTCCAACATGAACGCTGATCTCAGCGGGCACGAGGACAACCTGTTCTGCTACTGGAAGCTGGACGAGGGGACGGGGACCACCGCCTACGACATGACCGGCGGGACCAACGGCACCTATGCCGCCGGGGCGAGCTGGCTCACCAGCCAGCACGTGGACCTGATCGACAGCGACCGCCAGACCCAGGCCTTCACCTTCGACGGGGCCAAGTATCTGAAGGCGGGCGACACGCTCGACCCCGGCGCCGGCGCCTTCACCATGGAAGCCTGGGTGAACCGCGACGCCGCCACCGCGTCCGGCGATTTTGTCATCCTGGCCAAGGAAGGGGCCGGTTCGTCCGAGCCCGGTATCGCCCTCTATCTCCACAACGGGATTCCCACGCTCAGGCTCAACGGCGTCGACATCTTGCAGGCCGGCACCACCACCGCCGGCCAGTGGAGCCACATCGCGGTCACCCGCGGCGGCGACCAGTACACCCTGTACATCAACGGCCAGCCGGTGAAGAGCGTCTCGGCGCTGCAATCGGACGTGTCCAACGATTACAGCCTGACCGTCGGCGGCCGCAGCAATCTGGCCGGCACCGGCCTGGATTCCAGCACCGCCTTCAAGGGACAGATCGCCGATATCCGCCTGTGGAGCGTCGAGCGCAGCGCCGAGGACATCTACAAGGAGATGCCCGCCAACGACGCGGCGGATGACGGCCTGATGGCGTCCTGGACGGGCACCGGCCTGACCGATTCCTCGGGCAACGGCCATGATCTGGTCCTGCCCGCCGGCGTCACCAACGTGGTGCAGAACGCCGGCACCCTGCAGACCTATGACGACGGCATCAGCATTCCGCGCGGCGGCCAGTATCACGGTGCCCTGGTGGCCCATGACGAGACCGGCGCGGCCATCACCTATAGCGTGGGCGCCCAGCCGGCCAACGGCGCCGGCACGGTCAGCATCTCCTCCGACGGCAGCTTCGTCCTGACCACCAACGGCACCTTCGAAGGGCTGAGCAGCTTCACCCTGGTGGCCACCGCCAATGGCGTGTCCACCAGCCAGACCGTGGCGTTCATGGTCGAGGACCCCACCGAGATCCTCGGCGCCAGCCAGCACATGGGCCAGCTGATCCTGGACGGCACCGACCACGGCACGGTGGCGGCCCAGGGCAACGTCACCTGGCTGGGCTCCGGCGACTTCACCATGGAGGCGTGGATCAACCCCGCCAGCCTCAGCGGCACCCAGTCGATCCTGTCCAAGTTCATGGGCACCCAGCACATGACGCTGGAACTGGTGGGCAACCAGCTGAGCTTCGACGTGGCGTCCAATACCCAGTACGGCAACATCACCACAATCGGCGCCGGCCTTGTCGCCGGCCAGTGGGCCCATGTGGCGGTGAGCAATACCGGCGGCACCCTCCACCTCTACGTCAACGGCGAGGAAGTGGGCACCACCCATTCCTTCAACGGCAGTTCGGTGCCGACGGCCAATCTGGGCTTCACCACCTCGTACAATCCCACCAGCGCCGACCTCTGGGTGGGCCAGACCATGACCGGCGGCACTCTCACCGCCGGGTTCAAGGGGGCCATCTCCGACGTGCGGCTGTGGGGCTATGGCCGGTCCGGCTATGACATGGAATCCAGCTACGATCAGGTGCTGGACGGCAATGAATCCGGCCTGATCGGCTATTGGAACGGCATCGGCGGGACCGAGGACCTGTCGGGCAACGGCCATACCCTGGACCTGCCGGTGGGGGCGAGCGCCGGTTCAAGGGCCATCATCGGCCAGCATTTCGACGGTGTGGCCCATGCCACGTCGGGCGCGGCCGTCGCCCTCGGCAACCAGACGGTGTTCGCCCAGGTGCGCACCTCCTCGACCGCCGCCGGCGATATTCTGGCAACGGTCAACACGGCCGACGGATTCCGTCTCCAGATGGGCGCCGACGGGCATCTCATGCTGACCGAGGCCGGTTCCACGGCCTCCACCACCTGGGTCACCAATACGGTGACGATCAACGACGGTGCCTGGCATTCGGTGGGCTACACCTACGATGCCACGAGCATGACCGCCACCCTCTACGTCGATGGTGCGGTGGCTGCCGCCACCGCCACGCCTTCGGGCGGCGGCGTGGCGACGGGGCTGAGCATCAATCAGGCATTGACCATCGGAACCGGCTTCGCGGGCGACATCGCCGACGTCCAGGTCTGGCAAACCGTTCTGTCGGGCGGCCAGCTGACCGGCGCGCCCAACGCCATTCCGCTCAGCAACGACAGCGGGTTGGCCGCCTATTGGAGTCTGGACGAGGCCAGCGGCTCGGGCACCCTGAGCGGCATCCAGAGCAACGGCACCGTCTCCGCCACGGTGAGCGGCGGCACTCTGACCCGGGTGCAGACCTGGACCCATCCGCAGCAGGCGGTGATGTCCATGGTGCCGGAGACGGCGCTGGACTTCTCGGCCAGCAGCGGCATCAGCGTCGGCAGCGCGCTCGGCCAGGGCAACGGCTCGTTCTGCTACGAGGCGTGGTTCCGCAACGACGGCTCGGCCAATACCCAGAACATCTTCTCCATCGCCGGCGGCTCCGGCTTCGCCGTCTATATCGGCACCGACGGCAAGCTCCATCTGGGCATCGGCGGGACCAGCGTCGCCTCGGCGGTGCCCAGCGTCAACGACGGGATCTGGCACCACGTCGCGGTCAACATGGTCAGCGGCGGCACCTACGTCATCTATATCGATGGCCGGCCGTCGGCCACCGGCACGCTGCCCGCCTACAATTTCAGCGGCAATCTGGTGATCGGCGCCGACGGTTCCGGCAGCGCCCATTTCAACGGCGAAATCGCCGAGGCCCGCGTCTGGAACTCCACGCTCAGCGGCGTTCAGGTCCTGGGCGCCATGAACAGCGAGCAGCTTGGCGGGACCCAGGCGGGTCTGGCCGGATACTGGCGTCTGGACGAGGCCCCGGTGGCCGGAACCGTCCAAGACGCCATGGCCGCCAATCATGACGGCACCGTGGTCAGTGGTTCCCTGACGGTGACCCGCAACGACGCGCCGCTTTACGACGACGCCATCCACATCCAGGTGGGCGCGCCCTATCACGGCACGCTGGACGCCATTGCACCGACCAGCGCCAATGGCGCGGTCACCTGGGCGGTGGGCACCTCGCCGACCCATGGCGCCCTGGCGGTCAATCCCGACGGCACCTTCACCTATACCCCCAATTCCGGTTGGCAAGGCGTCGACACCTTCAACGTGGTTGCCACCGGCAGCGATGGCAACACCACCACGAAGATGCTGACCATCCGTACCGACAGCCCGCTGGATCTGGTGGGATCGAGCGCGGCGAACGGAGCGCTGCAATTCTCCGGCGACCATTATGCGTCCGCCAACAGCATCGTCCTGACCGGCTCGTCGTTCACCTGGGAGTTCTGGGCCAACAAGGCGATCCAGACCACCGGCACGGCCCAGACCGTGCTGACCCAGGGCAGCGGCGGAACCGGCGGGAACCTGTTCGTCGGCTTCGACGCCGCCGGCGTTCTGCGCTTCTCGGTGGACGGCAGCAGCGGCGGCACCGCGGTCACCTACAACGCGGCTGGCGACGTGGGCGGCTGGCATCACTGGGCCGGCGTCTACAACGCCACCAACAACATGCTGGTGCTGTACCGCGACGGCGTGATGGTGGGCAACGTGGTGACCACCAACGACTATAACGGTGCCGGCACCCTTTACCTGGGCGGCTCGCCCGCGTCGGGCGGCAGCTTCGTGGGCCAGCTGGACGGCGTGCGCCTGTTCAACGACGCCCGCACCCAGTCGGAGATCTACAACAACTGGCACCGGACGGAATCCGTCTCGACCGACCATCTGATCGCCGATTGGAGCATGGACCGCGTCCAGACCGCGTCCAGCGGCAAGCTGATCCTCGACGGGTCGGGGCATAACAACAGCCTCACCCTCAATACCGTCATTTCCGACATGGCCGGCAATCACGGCCTGGTCATGGCGACGTCGGGGACCAATCTGTCGACCATCGGCGGGCACAGCAGCGTGGCCGTCGGCTCGTCCGGGCTGGTGGCCGCCAATGCCGCCACTCTTGGGACCGGCACCGGCGCCTTCACCTACGGCGCCTGGGTGCGGACCGCCAGCGGCACCCGCCAGGACATCCTGGGGATCGGCAATACCGCCGCCAATTACGCCGCCGCCATGTTCTCCATCGAAAACGGCTACCTGAAGCTGGATGGCGGCAACCTGTCGCCCCTGCTGTCCAACGTGGCGGTGAATGACGGCAACTGGCACTACGTCGCGGTGACCTACGACACCACCAGCCATTCCGGCGAGGGCTACGTCAATTTCTACGTCGACGGCGTCGCCCGGGGCGGCGACTACACCGCCGACCTTTCTTCGCCGTCGACCCACGTCAACCTCAACATTCCCACCAGCGGCACCACCGCGGCCATGGTCGGCGGCAATCTCTCCGCGCCCGCCCAGGTGTTCGGCGGCAATCTGGGCGAAGTGGCGGTGTGGAACACCGCCCTGAACGGCACCCAGCTGCAGACCGCTTCCACCTTTGGGGCGGCCGCCGTTTCCAACACCAATCTGCTGGCCGACTGGACCATGGCGGCGACGGAGACGCCGCTTTACGTCGCCACCCTCGGCAAGGTCGCCAGCTTCAACGGGACCAGCAGCGCGATCCATGTGACCGACACGTCGCACATGGATTTCAGCGGCGATTTCACCATCGAGACCTGGTTCCGCCAGGATTCCCTGTCGGGTTCGGCGGTCAAATCGCTGATGTCGGCCCACGCCAGCGCGGGCGACAACGCCACCGCGCTGTTCAATCTGCAACTGAGCAATGGCCAGCTGTCCTTCTTCATGGGCAACGGCAATACCGGCAACCAGGGCTACGGCCTGGCGCTGTACGGTCCGGCGGTGACGCTCGGCACCTGGAACCACGTGGCGGTGAGCGTCCACAACAACGTCGCCACCATGTACGTGAACGGCGTGGCGGTCACCACCGCCAATGGCGGGCTGTCCTACGACTTCGACGCTGGCCAATATGTGGCCAACGCCAATCCGACCTTTGTCGGCAGCCGTCTGTCGGGTATCTCGACGTTCGATCTCGGCTACTACAACAACGGCACGGCCCAGTACTTCGCCGGCGCTCTGTCCGATGTTCGGGTGTGGGACCAAGCCCGTTCGTCATCGGAGATTTCCACCTATTCCGGCATTCGCCTGACCGGCGATGAGGAACATCTGGCCGCCAATTGGCGCCTGGACAACATCTCCAGCGGCTCGGCGCCCGACACCGCACACAGCGGTACGGGAACGGCCACCTCGGTGTCCACCACGGGCGCCAAGGCATCCCTGTTCGACGACGTGGTCACCACCCGCGAGGATACGGAACTCCGCGCCGGATTGTTCGAGACCGATCTCACCAATTCCGGCCAGCCGGTCTGGGCCACCATCGCCCAGGGTCCGCAGCACGGCACGCTGTCGCTGACTGGAACGACGGTACTGGGGACCACCACCCTTTCGGCCGGCTCGGTGTTCCTGTCGGGCGGCACGCTCTCGCCCGGCTCGGGCGGCTATGTCTACAACCCGGACGCCAATTACTTCGGCTCGGACTATTTCGTCGTCGCCATGAACGACGGCAGCGGCAACCTCACCTACGGCACCGTGGGGATCGGGGTGCGCTCGGTGCGCGACGAGCCGACCATTTCCGGCCTGTCCAACTTCAGCGTGACCGAGAACGGCAGCCACACCCTGGGCCTGCAGGTGTCCGACGAGGTCGGCTCCCTGGCCGGCGAGACCATGTCGGTCACCCTGTCGGCCAATCACGGCGGAATCGAACTGGTCAAGACCGGCGGCATCACCTTCGCCACCAATACCGTCAACGGCGAGCATACGGTCACCTTCACCGGCACGCTGGACCGCATCAACAACGCGCTTGCCAGCGCCGTCTACCATGCCGACCCCCTGTGGACCGGCGGCGACACCGTGTCGGTCAAGGTCAGCGACCCCTATGGCGGCGAGACCCTGTCCTCGACGGGATCCATGGTGGTCAGCCTGTCGGGCTCCAACAACATGGCGCCGGTGATTATGCCGGTGCGCGGCTTTGGAACGCTGGGCAGCGCC
Organism: Magnetospirillum sp. XM-1; assembly: GCF_001511835.1. NCBI lineage: Bacteria > Pseudomonadati > Pseudomonadota > Alphaproteobacteria > Rhodospirillales > Rhodospirillaceae > Magnetospirillum > Magnetospirillum sp. XM-1. The sequence continues at coordinate 4,287,640 of NZ_LN997848.1, read as the reverse complement.
AGCGCCCACATTTCCACCGGGGCGGTGGCGAGCACGGCCGTCAGCAACGTCACCCTGGAGGCCTGGGTCCGCGAGGATAGCGGTTCCGCCAATGACCAGGCCATCATCGCCAACGGCGATACCAGCACCACCGGCTATGGTCTGTTCATCAACGACACCACCGACAAGCTGATGCTGATCGTCGGCAATCTGGGCTTCCACGAATTCAACGTCACCCTCAGCCACGGCAAGTGGCACCATGTGGCGGCGGTTCTGGAAGGCACCACCACCTGGAAGCTGTATGTGGACGGTGCCCTGGCCGGCACCTGGGCCGGGGCCCCGGCGGCGACCGTTCCGGTCGGCAACACGTATATCGGCAGCGACGTCAGCACCACCAACGCCCTGCAGGGCGCCATCACCGACGTGCGGATATGGAACACGGCGCGCAGCCAGTCCGATATCGTCGGTTCCATGAGCACCTACCTCACCGGCGGCGAAGCCGATCTGGTCGGATGGTGGACGTTCGAGAACGGCACGGTTGCGACGCCCAACTTCGCCTCGGCCGGGATTTCGGGAGGGGCCTCGGTGACGGGCGGCGCCGCCATCGTTTCGGCCTCCAGCCTGCAGGCCATCGTGGGCGGCGGCGCCGTTTCGGGCAGTCTGGCGGCCTTCGACGTCGAGGGCACCACGCTGACTTACCACCTCAGCGGTTCGCCGACCGTGTCGGGGGCCACCGAGACCCTGGTCAGCAGCTATGGCACCGTGTCGCTCAATACGGCGACAGGGGCCTACAGCTACACCCCCACCTCGGGGCAGACCGGGCTGGACGTCATCACCTACACGGTGACCGACACCGCCGGGCGGGTTTCGACCCGCACCATCCGGGTGTCCGAATACGACCATCAGCGGGCCTGGACGGGCACGGGCTTCCAGAGTTGGGAAACCGCCGCCAACTGGGGCGGCACGCTTCCCGATGCCGGCGCCTTGGCCACCGTCACCAACGGCACCGTTTCCCATATGACCGGTACGGACACGGTGGGTGGCCTGCGTCTGTCCTCCAACTCCAACCTGATGCTGCACGGCGGCACGGTGGCGCTGAGCGTGGGGGGCGGAACCGACACCACCTCGACCATCAACATCGCCGGCGGCACCCTGGCGCTGAACAACAGCGCCATGACGTTCAGGGATCTGGGCTGGTTCAACTTCAGCTCCGGCGGCCTGACCGGCGACGGCACGTTCATGACCTTCGGCTCCACCTCCCTGGCCGGGACCGGAATGACGGACCGCATCGACGCCAAGCTGGTGCTGACCAAGGGCGCTTCCATGAACGGCGGCACGCTTACCGGCAGCGGCAGCCTCAATCTGGCCGGCGGCACCCTGGCGCTGACCAGCACCGGCAACGACATCGGCGTGGCCTTCCAGAACGCGGCGGCCACCTTGCTGCTGGTGGCGGGCAATTCCTTCAACACCACGGCGACCTTCGAACACGCCTTCGACAACCTGGGTACGGTCGAACTGCAATCCACCGGCCCCGGATCGGTCTCCCTGGCGGTTCACGACACCCTGACCAACCACGGCACCATCCAGGCCGATGCCGGGGCCAACTTCACCTACGGCATGTCCGCCGACGAGTTGATCAATTACGGCGTGATCAAGGTGAACGACGACTTGAACCTGACCGTCGGGACCTTCGACAACCACGCCACCCTGACCCTGACCGGCAACACCACGGTGCTCACCGTGTCCGACGGCACCGGCCTCGGCCATGCCGTGTTCGACAACTCCACCGGCCGGGTCGAAGGCTTCGGCACCCTGAATGTCTGGGATGCCGACTTCGTCAATCACAGCTACATCAGCCCCGGCACGTCCGGCGTGGCCGGAACCCTGACCATCGCCGGCGACCTGACGCTGGCCGACGATTCCCATCTGCTGTTCGATCTGTGGCAGGGGAGCGCCGACCAGCTGTCGGTCTATGGCTCGCTGAGCCTGGGCGGCGTCATGGACCTCAACAGCCACGGCATCATGTCGGGCACGATCGGCCCCATGACCCTGATGACCTGGGGCACCGGCAGCCTGTCGGGTTCGTTCGACTCGGTCCAGGGCATCGATTACGTCGACAGCAATGGCAGCGGCTGGATCTGGGACCCGGTGATGTCGTCCACCAGTCTGACGGTGACCGGCCACACCGCCTCTCTTCTGGGCAGCAGCGGCTATTACAGCGGCAGCACCCAAGCCGATTACGTCATCGGCAGCGGCAACAATCAGGTGGTCCACCTGAATGGCGGCGACGACGTCTATGTGGGCCACGGCAGCTACAACACCGTCGGCGTCTCGGACATGAACTTCGACTTCCTGGACGGCGGCGCCGGCGGTGGCAACACCTTGCTGTGGGAGAACTTCAACGGCAACCAGTTCGACCTGTCGTCCTTGTGGAAGAACGCGCTGCAGAACTTCGACGTCCTGGACCTGAGCCACGCCAGCAACAACAGCGCGGTCCTCGACCTCGCCCATCTGCAGTCCATGCTGAACGGCACCAACGCCGTCACCGGCACCAGCAACGCCCTGGTGGTGATCGGGGCCAACCAGGTCACCCTGGCCGACAGCGGGTGGAAGGCCAGCGGCTCGGCCGAGCTGGTGGTCAACGGCCACCAGGACAGCTACACCCAGTATTCCAATGGTGATACCCACGTTTACGTGGAGAACCACACCCACGTCGGCTAGAGCGGTTCGCGATCTAACGGAATCGCAGGGGATTGAACGAAACCGCTGGCGCGGTATTGGAGCCTGAGGGGACGGCGAAGGCTCCTGTCTGAGAAGGTTGGTTTTCCACGCCCCCCCCTACAGACAGGAGGCCCCCGATGGCCGAATTGAGCCCTTTGCGTCGCCGCATGATCGAGGACATGACGGTCCGCAATCTTTCGCCGGCGACGCAACGATCCTACCTTCATGCGGTTTCGAAGTTCAGCCGCTTCTTCAATCGATCGCCGGATCGGCTCGACCTTGAAGACGTGCGCACGTGGCAGGTCCACTTGGTGTCGCAGGGGATTTCGTGGGCCAGCCTCAACCAGTTTGTGGCGGCGCTGCGGTTCTTCTACGGGGTGACGCTGCGGTGCCCCGAGACCCCGGAGCGGATCACCTATGCCCGCCAGCCGCGGCGGTTGCCAGTAGTATTGAGCGCCGACGAGGTGGTGCGCTTCCTGGAGGCGGTGCCCAGCCTGAAGAACCGCACGGCGCTGACCACGGCCTATGCCGCCGGGCTGCGAGTATCAGAGGTGGTGGCGCTCAAGCTGGCCGACATCGACAGCGGCCGGATGGTGATCCGGGTCGAGCAGGGCAAGGGGCGCAAGGACCGCTACGTCATGTTGTCGGCGCAGTTGCTCGGCATCCTGCGCACCTATTGGCGGCTGGCGCGGCCCGGGCATTGGCTGTTTCCCGGCCGCGAGGACAAGCCGATCGAGCCGAATGTGCTGAATTGCGCGTGCCGCTCGGCCTGTGCCGCCGCCGGGATCGACAAGTGCGTCACCGTTCATACCCTGCGCCACAGCTTTGCCACCCATCTGCTGGAAGCGGGCACCGACATCCGCATCATTCAGGTGCTGCTCGGCCACAACAATCTGTCGACCACGGCCCGCTACACCCAGGTCTCCAACGCAATGATCGCCAAGACGACCAGCCCACTCGACGGCCTCGACCTGATGGTGGTGCCGCCGTCCTGAGATGGCAGCCATGGCCGGGGGACTGGAGGTGGCGGACGTGTTCCGCCGCTTCGGCAGTGCATGGCGGGCTGCCCAGGATGGACATCTCGACCGCGGCCGCCGCCGGGTGATGGCCGCCATCGAGGCTTGCCGAACGGCGCAATTGGGCGGCCATAGCGAGTCCTGTGGTGCGTGCGGGCTGGTGCGCATCGCCTACAATTCCTGCCGCAACCGGCATTGTCCCAAATGCCAGGGGCTGGCACGCGCCCAGTGGCTGGCCGACCGCCAAGCCGAGTTGCTGCCGGTGCCATACTTCCACGTCGTCTTCACCGTGCCGGCCGAGATCGCCGCCATTGCCTTCCACAACAAGGCGGTGGTCTACGACATCCTGTTCAAGGCGACAGCCGAGACACTGCGCACCATCGCCGCCGATCCCAGGCATCTCGGCGCCGAACCCGGTTTCGTCGCCGTGCTGCACACCTGGGGACAGGCGCTCCAGCACCATCCCCATCTCCATTGCGTGGTGCCGGCCGGCGGCCTGTCGCCGGACGGAAGCCGCTGGGTCGCCTGCCGTCCGGGCTTCTTCCTGCCGGTGCGTGTGCTGTCCCGGTTGTTCCGCCGCTTGTTTCTGGCCCAAATGACGGCGGCGTTCCTGGCGGGCAAGCTCGCCTTCTTCTCCGACCTCGCAGCCCTCGCCGAGCCGGCCGCCTTTGCCCGCCATCTGGCGCCGCTGCGCAAAACCGACTGGGTGGTCTACGCCAAACGCCCATTCGGCGGCCCCGAGCAGGTGCTGGCCTATCTCGGCCGCTACACCCACCGCGTTGCCATCGCCAACAGCCGCCTGGTCGAGATCGCGGACGGCTCGGTCCGTTTCCGCTGGAAAGACTATCGTCATCACGACAAGCAGAAGGTGATGACGCTGCAGCCCGGCGAATTCATCCGCCGCTTCCTGCTCCACGTCTTGCCCGACGGCTTCCACCGCATCCGTCATTACGGATTCCTCGCCAACGGCCAGCGGGCGGCCAAGCTGGAAAACTGCCGTCGCCTGCTGGCCGTGCCGGCGCCGGCAACGGTCACGGCGGGGACGCCCGACGACTACCGCGACCGCCATCACCGCCTCACCGGCCACGACCTCCGCCGCTGCCCATGCTGCGGCGGCACTATGGCGCCGCTCGGCGCCATCCCTCGATCACCGGCCGGCCATGCCGCCTACCGGATCGACACGTCATGACCGCCGTACCGTGCCTGCTCTTGGGAACCGTGCTCGCACCGACGCTGGCCGTCGGCATCGCGCTCGGTCGCCCACATCGTGTCCTGGCGCCCATCATGGTCAGCGCGATTGCCGCCGATCGGCACCTCACGGCAACCGCCGCCGCAATTTTGGTCCTGGCCGCCGCGCCCGTGAACGCCCCCTCGGCCGTCATCTCACCGCCCCAGCCGCCCGGCGCACCCACCGCCACGGCCAAATCCCCATAGACCTCGTCTGCGTCCCGCGGTTTCGTTCAATCCGGCTTCTCAGAGGTCCGGCTCCTTTGAGGCTGCCGTCGTACCGGCCGGACCTCAGAGAACCCTCCAGATTCACAGGCGCGGCTAATCGTGATTCACTTCCTGTGGAGGTGGCCCACGATGACTCGACCTTTATCCGTAGATCTGCGCGACCGTGTTGCGCGATATGTTCTGGCTGGCCATTCGCGCCGACAGGCGGCCAGTGTCTTCAATATCTCGGTGAGCTCGGCGGTACGCTATGTGGCGCAATATCTGTCGAGTGGGACGGTGGCGCCAAAGCGGCAAGGCGGTGATCGGCGCAGTAAATTGGGCGACCATCGGGCCTATGTGCTGCTGCGTGTTAAGCAGGTTCCGGATATCTCGCTGGCCGATTTAACCAAAGAACTGGCCGAGCGGGGCGTTCAAATCCATCTTTCCAACCTTGCCCGGTTTCTCCGGGCACAGGGGCTGACCTATAAAAAAAACTTTGGTTGCGTCCGAGCAGATGAGGCCGGACGTCCGGTTGCTGCGCGAGGAGTGGATTAAAGGCCGCCAACCGCTGATGCGGCGTCAGGCCCATCGCCTGGTGTTCCTCGACGAGACCGGAACCAATACCAAAATGACCCGTCTGCGGGGCCGCTCACCCAAAGGGGCGCGGTTGAAAGCCGCTGTGCCCTTCGGACATTGGAAGACGGAAACATTCATCGCCGGGCTGCGTCATGATGGCTTGGTGGCGCCCTTTGTCATCAATTGCCCGATGAACCGGAAGATGTTCGAGGCCTATATCGAGACCCAACTGGCCCCAACCCTGGAGCCGGGCGACGTCGTGATCCTCGACAATCTCTCAGCTCACAAAAGTCCTCGGGCAGAACGGATCATCCAAGATCGTGGTGCCTTCATGCTGTTCTTGCCGCCGTATTCCCCCGACCTCAATCCCATCGAAATGGCCTTCTCGAAGCTCAAGGCACACCTCAGAAAAACGGCTGCCAGGACCATTCAGGACCTATGGGACGCCATCGGCCGAATCTGCGATCTCTACGAACCTCAAGAGTGCCGAAATTTCTTCAAGGCTGCCGGATATGAACCAGTGTGATCGCGAATTGCTCTAGGCCGTCCACGGTGTCGGAGAAATCCTGCGTCGCCCGGCTTGGCCGGGCGACGCCTCTCGTCCTCGGAGAATCCGGGGTTTTCCGCTTTATGTCATGAATCTGACAAGCGTTGCTTTTTGGCAACGGTGCGGCGCATTGCGCGTCCGAAGGCAGCCGAAGGTTGGAATCGGGGTTGCCTGCCCAATAATCACTCATGTATGACGGACCTGCTTACGAATTCAGCAGATTGCCGGCGCGGCTTGGCGCGAAGGCTAGGCGGATCGGGCAAACACGGTTTGGCATGCCGGTTGCTTTTATCCCGGCAACTCTGGCAGTTCATCGAGGGGGTCAATGATGTATCGACACAATCTTCGTCGCCGTTCCCTGGTTTCGGGTGCGATTCTTTCGGCGGTTCTCGGTCTGGCGGCGACGCCGGCGTCCGCCGATTTCTCGCTGTACGAGCAGGGCGGCCTGAAGATTGACGGCGCCTTCAGCGGCGGCGTCACCCTGTTCACCAGCCCGGGCGCCCAATTCGGCGCCGGCTCGTGGACCAACAACGCCGGCTCTCCCGGCAAGCGCATCACCGGGCATGGCAACTGGTCCGAGACCTTCCTTCACCCCGAGCTGAAGGCCTCGTACGAGACCGAAAATTACGGCACCTTCTACGGCGACGTCAGCGGCCAGTTCACCATGACCGGCGGTTCGGGCGAGCCCTCGCTGATCTCCACCACCTACGGCCACCCCTGGATGGTCGAACTGGAGAACCTGTACGGCGGCTGGAAGTCGGGCAAGACCCTGGTGGGCCTGGGCCTCGACGAGAACGGCCTGGACCTGTCGGGCGGCCGCCAGAGCTTCCGCGTCGCCGACGGCTTCCTGATCAGCAACGGCACCAACAACATCGGCAAGCGCGGCATGTTCTGGACCCAGTCCCGGACCGCCTTCGCCCAGACCGGCGTGGCCAAGGTCTCGTCGGACAATGTTCGTGGCGACGTGTTCTACCTGAAGAACAACGCCTCCAATTCGGTGATGCTGCCCGGCCTGTACGAAAACGCCCAGACCTCGGTGATCGGCGGCAATATCGAATTGTTCGGCAATGCCGATCAGGTCGAGGGCAAGCCCGCTCCGGACGGCGCCTCCAATTACGCCGACCGCAAGTGGTACGCCGGCTTTACCTACTTCCGGGTGGTGGGCGCCGACAGCCGTAATGTTTATAGCTTCGGCCAGGGGCAGACCAACTCCACGGTCACCAATACCCTGTCCTCGGCCCGCGACGGCATGAACGTGTTCTCCTTCCACGTGGGCGGCAATCCGCTTTCCTTCCTGCCGGACTTCTCGTTCTACGGCAACGTCGTGAAGGAAAAGAACAGCACTCACAATGCCGACCTGGACGCCGAGGCCTACTACATCGAGCCGGGCTACCAGCTGTCCAACGTGATGTGGACGCCCAAGCTGTCCTACCGCTATGCCCATTTCTCGGGCGACAAGGACCCCAATGATGCCAAGAAGACGGCCTACGATCCCTTCTTCTACAACGCCATCACCCGAGGTTTCGGCACCTGGTTCATCGGCGAGATCGTCGGCAACTATGTGATCTCCAACTCCAACGTGAACATTCACCAGCTGACTTTCAGCGTGAATCCGCGTGATGACCTGAAGCTCTCCGTCCTGGCCTTTGACTACAAGTACGACGCCAAGACCCAGCTGAGCAACGTCAGGTCGGATGACCTCGCCCAGGAAATCGACTTTGCCGCCGAATGGGCCATCAGCGACAATGTCGCTCTGTCGGCCGCTTTCGGCATGGCGACCCCGGGCAAGGGCTACAAGCAGAACATTTCCAACAACTCCAGCCCCGCCAGCATGCCGAACAAGACCTGGCTGCTGGGCGAGACCTCGCTGGTCGTGAAGTTCTAGGATCTGCGTCGACAAGGCCCCCGGTTCCCTTCCCCAGCGGAAGGGGCCGGGGGTCTTGCTTTTCGGGAGGGGCTGGAAACTTCTTAACCTCTAGGCCATATTATTATCGGATTATGAGGTATGGCGGGGAGAGACGCCTTGGCACCCGACAATGGCATGGCCACCGACAACAAGCGCCAGTTTTCCAGGCAGCAATGCGGCACCGAATGCACCTTCGTGCTGGACGGCATGGAAAGCCGCGTCTATCTGCTGGACGCGTCTCGGGGCGGGTTCAAGCTGCGCTTCGAACAGGCCGAGACCGCCATGGCGGCCATGATGCCCTTGCCGCGCGACATGGTCATCGTCGACCAGTTCTCCAAGATGCATGCCACCATCATGTGGGCCAGCAACGGTCTGGCCGGCTGCCGTTTTTATCAGCACCTGTCGCTGGACGACGTGGTGCGCATGATGACCGGCCATTTCCGCCTGCAGCTGGTGCCGCCGGTGAAGCCCGAAGCCGGGCCGGAAGCATCCCCTCAGGCGTGACCCCTGGGCGCCTGTTCCGGGCTGTCAATTGTCAATGGCGTGACATAGTATGGAAGGCGGTGAAACGCTTTCGAGGCTTGGTCATGTCTTCCGAGGACCAGCTTGAGCATGTCAACCGGCGCGAATTTACCCGCCTGCGCAGCAGCGCGGAGTGCGTTTGCCTCTTTGCCGGCAAGGAAAGCCGCGCGGTCCTGGCCGATGCTTCCCGCGGCGGCTGCAAGCTGCGTTTCGACGAGCCGGACATGGCCATGGCGGCGCTTCTGCCCGTTCCCTGCGACATCGTCATCCGGGACGAGGAATCGGTCATGCCGGCCACGGTGATGTGGGCGAACGGCGATCTGGCGGGGTGCCGGTTCCAGCAGCCCCTGTCCCTGGACGAGGTCTCGCGGCTGTTGGGCGGCCGTTTCCGTCTCGAGGTGCTGAGGGAGCCCGAAGGCGTTTCCACGCCCAGGGCCCATATCGAAAGCCGGGCCGAGGCCGAAGCCCGTCAGGAGGCCGAAATGGCGGCCGCCATCCGCAGGATGGTCGAGGCGGAAGACTAGCCGCCTAACCCGCCTTCTTGACCTGCATCCGCGCCAGATCGCGATAGGCCGCCACTTCCCTAGTGACGTGGTGGAACAGCACCTCGTCCACCATCTGGTAGATCTCCAGGCAGCATTGCTGGGCCTGCTTGTGATTTTTGATCTTGGGGATCAGCTTGCGGCACAGGTCGACGAAGGCCGCCATCAGGGCGGCATGGTTCATCTGGTGCCGTTCGCCCCCCTCTCCGCCATGGGCCTGGAGGAAGGAATCCTCGGCGGCGAAGGCCGCCTTCATGGCGTTGAAGATGGCGCCGGTATGGCCCGCCAGGATGTACTGATTGAGGGCGGGGTCGTCCATGCCCTGGAAGAAATCGGCCATGGCGCCCAACAGGCGCTTGCGGCCCTGATCCACTTCGGGAATGCCCGTCTCCAGGGCCATGTTCCAGAGAAACATGAGGTCCTCCGCCTAAGACGTCACGTCGCCATCCACAAGAGATAAGGAGTGGCCCGGGCTGAGTCAAACGCTTGAAACAACTTGTTTTTTCTCCTCACACTTGTTCATCTTGGCGTCAAGAATCGTCACCTAGGTCTCGCAAGCGGCATCCGTGCCGGCCCCGGCGTCCCGCAGGGGTTGCCGGACATCTGGGGCCGTGACACGGGCGGCGTTTTTGGCTAAACCCCACCTTCCCGTCGTCACTGAGCGCGAGCGAGCATGACCAGCACTCTTCCCGTCGCCACCCTGGCCGCCATCACCAACCGCATCGCCCGTGAATTGGGGGTGCAGGCCTCGCAGGTGGCCACCACGGTGGAGATGCTGGACGAAGGCGCCACGGTGCCGTTCATCGCCCGCTACCGCAAGGAAGCCACCGGCGGGCTGGACGACACCCAGCTGCGTAATCTGGAAGAGCGCCTGGGCTATCTGCGCGAGCTGGAAGACCGCCGCGCCGCCATCCTTCGCTCCATCGAGGAGCAGGACAAGCTGACGCCCGAATTGCGGGGCCAGATCGAGGAGGCCGACAGCAAGGCCCGTCTGGAAGACCTGTACCTGCCCTACAAGCCTAAGCGCCGTACCAAGGCGCAGATCGCCCGCGAGGCGGGGCTGGAGCCCCTGGCCGACGCGCTGCTGGGCGATCCGTCCCTGACGCCCGAGACGGCCGCCGCCGACTATGTGGATGCGGAGAAGGGCATCGCCGACGTCAAGGCCGCCCTGGACGGGGCGCGCCAGATCCTGATGGAGCGCTTCGCCGAGGACGCCGAGCTGCTGGGCAACTTGCGCGACGCCCTGTGGGACGGCGGCGTGCTGGTCTCGACCCTGGCCGAGGGCAAGGCGGAAGCCGGGGCCAAGTTCTCGGACTATTTCGACTACCGCGAGGCCATCAAGGCCATTCCGTCCCACCGCGCCCTGGCGCTGTTCCGGGGGCGCAACGAAAACGTTCTCAATCTGAAACTTCTGACGCCCGACGAGGCCGCCCGTCCCGAAGGCCAGGTTTCTCAAGGCCCTGGCGAATTCGAGGCGCGCATCGCCCGGCGTTTCGCCATCCGCGATCTCAAGCGCCCGGCCGATCAGTGGCTGGCCGAAACGGTGCGCTGGGCCTGGCGCATCAAGATTCATCTGCATTTGGAGTTAGAATTGATGGGCCGCCTGCGCGAGGCGGCGGAAGCAGAGGCCATCAACGTCTTCGCCCGCAACCTGCGCGCCCTGCTGCTTCAGGCCCCCGCCGGGGCCAGGAACTGCATCGGCCTCGATCCCGGCATCCGCACCGGCGTCAAGGTGGCGGTGACCGACGCCACCGGCAAGGTGGTGGAGACGGCCACCATCTATCCCCATCAGCCCAGGAACGACTGGCAGGGCTCGCTGGCCACCCTGGGCCAGCTGGTGCGCAAGCACGGCATCAGGCTGATCGCCATCGGCAACGGCACCGCGTCGCGCGAAACCGACCGGCTGGTCATCGACCTGATGAAGCGCCACCCCGACCTCAAGCTGGAAAAGCTGGTGGTCAGCGAGGCCGGCGCCTCGGTCTATTCGGCCTCCGAACTGGCGGCCAAGGAATTCCCCGATCTGGACGTCAGCTTGCGCGGCGCGGTGTCCATCGCCCGGCGCCTGCAGGACCCCCTGGCCGAGCTGGTCAAGATCGACCCCAAGGCCATCGGCGTCGGCCAGTACCAGCACGACGTGGATCAGGTGAAGCTGGGCCGTTCGCTGGATGCCGTGGTGGAAGACTGCGTCAACGCGGTGGGCGTCGAGGTCAACACCGCTTCCGCTCCGCTGCTGGCCCGCGTCGCGGGCCTGAGCCCCACCGTGGCCCGCAATGTGGTCGAGTTCCGCGACCGCTTCGGCCCCTTCGCCAGTCGCGAGGCCCTGAAGCAGGTGGAGCGCCTGGGCGCCAAGGCCTTCGAGCAGGCGGCCGGCTTCATGCGCGTCGTCGGCGGGGTCAATCCGCTGGACGCCTCGGCCGTCCATCCCGAGGCCTATCCGGTGGTGGAGCGCATCTGCCGCGCCACCGGCCGCGACGTGAAGAAGCTGATGGGCGATTCGGCCTTCATCCGCTCGCTGGACCCCAAGGATTTCACCGACGAGCAGTTCGGCGAGCCGACGGTGAAGGACATCCTCAAGGAACTGGAAAAGCCCGGCCGTGATCCGCGCCCCGAATTCAAGACCGCTGCCTTCAAGGAAGGCGTCGAGACCTTGAATGACCTCAAGCCCGGCATGATCCTGGAAGGCGTGGTGACCAACGTCACCAATTTCGGCGCCTTCGTCGACATCGGCGTCCACCAGGACGGCCTGGTCCACATCTCGGTGCTGGCCGACCGCTTCGTGAAGGACCCGCACGAGGTGGTCAAGCCCGGCGATCTGGTCAAGGTTAAGGTGCTGGAGGTGGACATGAAGCGCCAACGCATCGCGCTGTCCATGCGTATGGACGCCCAGCCCGCGCCGGCCCGCCGGGACGAGCCCCGCCGCGATGATCGCCGCCCGGCGCCCCAGGCTCCCCGCCAGCAGGCGCCCAAGCCGGATGAGGGCGGTGGGGCCTTCGCCGCCGCCTTCGCCAAGGCCAAGCAGAAGCGATAGGGCGGGGAGGGGCAGCTTCGGGGGCGTTTGCCCCCGATCCCCCCATTGGGAGGCGCGGCCTCCCGAACCCTCCAGGTGATTTGATTTTCAAAGGAAAAGGAGGCTTGGAGGCATCGCCTCCAAATGGGTGCGGGCCATGGCCCGCCCGCGAAGCGGCAAAACCCTTACCGGTTCTTTTCCACCAGCTTCAGCATGGTGTCCAGCGTGATGGAGGCGAAGGTGGCGCGCGCCGTGTCCTCGATTTCCATCAGCACCTGGCACAGGCCCTTGCCCTCGGCGGTGTCGTCGCCGTCTTCCCGCTCGCCGTGGCGGATAGGGTCGATGGTCTCGAACAGCTGGATGATGTCGAGAAGGGTGGTGCGCCGCCGGTTGCCGGAAAAGCGGTAGCCGCCGCCGGCGCCCCGCACCGCCTCGACCAGTCCGACCCGGCCCAGCGAGCGCAGCACCTTGGCCAGATGGTTGGTGGAGATGCCGTATTTCTCGGCGATCTCGTTGGCTGAAAGCTGGCGGTCCTGGCCCGAGGCCAGCTCCAGGATGGCGAACAGCGCGCAGCGCGTGGCTTTCTGGAGCTTCATCAGAGATCCTTCTCGAACTGGATGAAGGGGCCGGCCATCATGCCCTGGCTGCGGAAGAAGCTCATGATCAGGGTGTCGTCGCGGGCCAGCATGGTGCGCACCTTGTTGACGCCGGCCTTGCGGAAGCGGTCGTTCAGCGCATCGAGCAGAACGTGGCCGACGCCGCCCTGGCGAATATTGTTGCGCACGCCCACGGCGAAAATCCAGCCGCAGGGAGGCGAACCGAACTCCCAGGCGCGCACTTCTCCGATGATGAATCCAAGAACGGTATCACCGTCACAGGCCACCAAGAAAAATCGGTACCGTTTTACGGATTTAGGCTGGGTATCGTCATCCATATCAGTCGAGCGATTATTGTAGCGCTCGAACAAATCTTCCCAATACTCGGCCTTCGATAAACCAGTATTCTCGGTATCGATAGCAATCACTTGCGGTATGTCCGTCGCCTTGGCGAGGCGGACAGCACATTTTCTTTCTGATTGCTTCGATTGGGGATTTGCCATCAAGACCGTCTCCAGTACTGGTCATACCGTTCTACTGCACGAGGTGGACGATTACAATGCCGTTTCTGAGATGATGCCTTTGCTGCCACGCAAAAGGATCGTCGCTGCCATGCCGGCCGGATGCACGGGGCGGGTTGGCGGAAGCCCTTGCCGGGTGTAGGCTTTTTTCTCAGTCCCCGGCCAACAGGGGGCGCGCCATCGTTCAAGACCGTGGCCGAGGCCGCGTGCAGGGTGGGGAGAGGTCGAATGCCCAAAGGCAATTCCAGCGGTTCCGGCAGCGGCGCCGTGGTGGCGGCGGTTCTTGCCCGCCACGGGTCCGACGGGACCCGGCTGATGCAGATTCTGCGCGAGATTCAGGAAGAGAGCGAGTGGCTGTCGCCCGACATCCTGACCAGGGTGGCCGAGGGCACCGGATTGCCCCGCGCCCGGGTCGAAGGGGTCGCCGGCTTCTACCATTTCTTCCACGACCAGCCCCAGGGCCGCTATCGCGTGCTGTGGAGCGACAACATCACCGACCGCATGGCCGGCAACGCCGATTTGATGGCGCGCATGTGCAAGAAGCTGTGGCTGAAGCCCGGCCGCGTCTCCGAAGACGGGCTGGTCAGCGTGGACACCACGTCGTGTACCGGTCTTTCCGACCAGGGGCCGGCCCTGCTGGTCAACTACCGCCCCGTCACCCGCATGACGCCGCAGCGGGTCGACCAGATGGTCGAGCTGATCCGCCACAAGACGCCGCTGGCCGAATGGCCGGCCGAGTTCTTCAAGGTGGACGACAACATTCAGCGCAAGGACGCCCTGCTGGGCGCCGACTTCCAGCCGGGCGACGCGCTTCGGGCGCTCAAAAGCCCGCAGGAGGTGCTGGACGCCGTCAAGGAATCCGGCCTCAGGGGCCGGGGCGGCGCCGGTTTCTCGACGGGGCAGAAATGGGACTTCTGCCGTAGCGCCGTCGGGTCGGGGGCCAATCCCGCCCATTACGTGGTGTGCAACGCCGACGAGGGCGAGCCCGGCACCTTCAAGGACCGCGTCCTGCTGTCGTCCTACGCCGACATGGTGTTCGAGGGCATGACCGTCTCGGGCTACGTCATCGGGGCGAAGAAGGGCTTCGTCTATCTCAGGGGCGAATACCGCTACCTGCTGGAGCCCCTGAACGCGGTGCTGGAAAAGCGCCGCGCCGCCAAGCTGCTGGGGCAAAGCATCCTGGGCCGCACCGGCTTCGACTTCGACATCGAGATTCATCTCGGCGCCGGCGCCTATGTCTGCGGCGAGGAGACGGCTTTGCTCGAAAGCCTGGAGGGCAAGCGCGGCGTGCCGCGTAAGCGTCCGCCCTTCCCGGTCACCTCGGGCTATCTCGGCCAGCCCACGGCGGTCAACAACGTGGAGACCCTGGCCTCGGCGGCGCTGATCGCCGCCAAGGGGGCGGCCTGGTACAAATCCATCGGCACGCCCAAATCGGCCGGCACCAAGATCCTGTCCATCTCGGGCGATTGCCAGCGGCCGGGCATCTACGAGTATCCCTACGGCGTCAAGGTCAGCCAGATCCTGGCCGATTGCGGCGCGCGCGATACCCAGGCCTGCCAGATCGCCGGCGCCTCGGGTCTGACCATCGCGCCCAACGAGTTCGGCCGGCGCATCGCCTTCGAGGACATCCCCACCGGCGGCTCGTTCATGGTGTTCGACAACACCAGGGACATGTTCCAGGTGGCGCGCAACTTCGCCCACTTCTTCAAGCATGAAAGCTGTGGCTTCTGCACGCCGTGCCGGGTGGGCACCACGCTTCTCGCCAACGCCATGGACAAGATCGACGAGGGCCACGGCGGCGAGTACGACATCAACGACATCTGGCGGGTGATCCGCACGCTGAAAACCGCCAGCCATTGCGGCCTGGGCCAGACGGCGGGCAATTGCGCCGCCGACACGTTGCAGAAGTTCCGGCCGTCTTACGAGCTTCGCCTCAACGTCCGCGACTTCGAACCGGCCTTTGATCTCGACAAGGCGCTGTCCAAGATGCGCGAGGTGACGGGACGCGACGATCCCGGCGCCCATTTCCACATCGCCCACAGAAAGTCGCGGGCCGGCCTCGGCACCAAGGCGGGAGACCCCTCATGAGCGATCCCAAGACCTTCTTCCTCGATGAAGAGGAAATCCCCTTCGAGGAAGGCCAGACCATCATCCAGGCGGCCTTGAGCGCGGGCAAATTCATCCCGCATCTGTGCTACCACCCGGAATTCAAGCCCCATGGCTCGTGCAAGCTGTGCACCGTGCGCATCGATTCGCGCACCGTCACCACCGAGGACGGCCAGACGGTGAAGATCCCCGGCCGCGCCGCCGCGTCTTGCACCACGCCTGCCCAGGCGGGCCAGCATGTGGAAAGCGAGGTGCCGGAAATCCTCGATCTGCGCCGCACCCTGGTGCAGATGCTCCTGGTCGAGGGCAACCATTACTGCCCGTCTTGCGAGAAGAGCGGCAAGTGCATGCTGCAGGGCCTGGCCTATGACCTGGGCGTCATGGACCCCCACTTCCCGCAATACTTCTCCAAGCGCGAGGTTGACGCCAGCCACCCCGACATCCTGCTGGACTTCAACCGCTGCATCCTGTGCGAGCTGTGCGTGCGGGCCAGCGCCGAGGTGGACAAGAAGAACGTCTTCGCGCTCTCGGGCCGCGGCAACACCAAGCACCTGATCTGCAACAGTGAGAGCGGCAAACTGGGTGACACCAACTTCGCCGCCACCGACAAGGCGGCCAATGTCTGCCCGGTGGGCGTGATCCTGCACAAGCGCCACGGCTTCGAGGTGCCCTACGGCCAGCGCCGCTTCGACATTGCCCCCATCAGCGACAACCCGGAGCAGTATGCCCCGGTGAAGGAGCAGGTGTGATGAACGCTCCCCTGCCAAAGCGCAAGCTCAAGGTCGCCACCACGTCCCTTGCCGGGTGTTTCGGCTGCCACATGTCGTTCCTCGACATCGACGAGCGCATCCTCGATCTGGTGGAACTGGTGGAATTCGACCGCTCGCCCATCACCGACATCAAGCATTGCAGCCCCGATTGCGACCTAGGCATCATCGAGGGCGGCGTGTGCAATGCCGAGAACGTCCATGTGCTGCACGAGTTCAGGAAGAACTGCAAGATCCTGATCGCCATGGGGGCCTGCGCCATCAACGGCGGCCTGCCCGCCCAGCGCAATTCGCTCGATATCAGGGACATCCTGGCCGCCGTCTACGCCCAGCCGGGCCGCGGCGTCCACATCCCCAACGATCCGGAAATCCCCTTGCTGCTCAACGAGGTGCATCCCCTGCACGAAGTGGTGCGCATCGATTACTTCCTGCCCGGCTGCCCGCCTTCGGGCGACGCCATCTGGAAGTTTCTCACCGATCTCTTGGCCGGCCGCACGCCCACCCTGGGCCACGGCCTGATCCATTACGACTGAAGGAACGCCCGCGATGAGGCACCAATTCGAACTGGAAACCGCCAAGAACCCCGACGCGCTGAAGCGCATCGTCATCGAGCCCGTGTCCCGGGTCGAGGGGCACGGCAAGGTCACCATTCTCCTGGACGACGACAACCAGGTGCATCAGGTGCGCCTGCACATCGTCGAGTTCCGGGGCTTCGAGAAGTTCATCGAGGGCCGCCCCTATTGGGAGGTACCGGTCCTCGTCCAGCGCCTGTGCGGCATCTGCCCGGTGTCGCACCATCTGGCGGCGTCCAAGGCCATGGACATGATCGTCAATGGCGGCATCCTGACCCCCACGGCGGAGAAGATCCGCCGCCTGATGCATTACGGCCAGATGCTGCAGAGCCATGCGCTGCACTTCTTCCACCTGTCCTCGCCCGATTTGCTGTTCGGCTTCGATTCCGATGTGGCCAAGCGCAACATCGTGGGCGTGGCCGCCGCCAACCCGGATGTGGCCAAGATGGGCGTGCTGCTCAGGAAGTTCGGCCAGGAGGTGATCCGCGTCACCTCGGGCAAGCGCGTCCACGGCACCGGCTCCATCCCCGGTGGCGTCAACAAGTCGCTGTCGGCCGAGGAGCGGGACTACCTGCTGAAGGACGCCGACCAGATGATCGCCTGGAGCCGCGACGCGGTGCGCATCATCAAGCAGCTGCACAAGGCCAACCCGGCCCTTTACGACGCGTTCGGCAACGTGCCCACCACCATGATGAGCCTGGTGGACGACAAGGGGTCTCTGGACTTCTATCACGGGGCCTTGCGGGCGCGGGACGCATGCGGCGAGGTGATGTTCGACCAGGTCAGCTACCAGGGCTACCAGACCCTGCTGACCGAGGGCGTCAAGCCGTGGAGCTACATGAAGTTCCCCTACATCACGACGCTGGGCGAGGAGAAGGGCTGGTACAAGGTCGGTCCGCTGGCCCGCATCCAGAACTGCGACCGCATCCCGACGCCCCAGGCGGAGGAGGAGCGGGCCGAGTTCGTGGCCTATGGCGGGGCCAAGCCGCTGCACGGCTCGCTGGGCTTCCACTGGGCGCGCATGATCGAGATGCTGTGCGCCGCCGAGACCATCAAGGACCTGCTGCTGGACCCCGACATCATGGGGGCCGAGCTGATGGCCACCGGGCCCCGGCGCGAGGAGGGCATCGGGGTGATCGAGGCGCCGCGCGGCACCCTGTTCCACCATTACCGCGTCAACGAGAACGACGTGGTGACCTATGCCAACCTGATCGTGTCCACCACCAACAACAACACCGCCATGAACGTGGCGGTTCGCGACGTGGCCAAGAACTACCTGCAGGGCCACGAGATCACCGAGGGACTGCTGAACCACATCGAGGTGGCGATCCGCTGCTTCGACCCCTGCCTGTCGTGTGCCACCCACGCGCTGGGCAAGATGCCGCTGGAGGTGACGCTGGTGGATGCTTCAGGCCGCGAGATCGACCGCATGACCAAGGATTCCGAGGGGCGGGTGGGCAAGGGGGCCTTGTGACCGCCCCCACCCTGATCTTCGGCTGGGGCAATCCATCCCGGGGCGACGACGCCCTGGGGCCCGCCTTGCTGGATGCCATCGAGGCGCTGCGGGCCAGCCATCCCCAATGGGGCGAGGTGGACCTGTTGACCGATTTCCAACTGCAGGTGGAGCATGCGCTCGACCTGGAGGGGCGGAAAAGGGTGCTGTTCGTCGATGCCTCGGCGGCCGCCTCCGATGCGCCGTTCCGGGCCGAGGCCATCCAGCCCGCCCGGGATTCCTCGTTCACCAGCCATGCCCTGTCGCCCCAGGGCGTCATGCATGTCTATGCCGAGATCAAGAAAAGCGCGCCGCCGCCCTGCACCTTGCTGGCCATCGCCGGCGAGGCGTTCGAACTGGGCGAGCCGTTGAGCGCGGCGGCCAGCGCGCATCTGGACGCCGCCCTGGCCTGGACCAGGGAGTGGCTGGGCGCGTCACCCGCCTGAAAGGGTTGGGAAATCCGTTCCCTGCATGGCCGCCCGCTCCGATGAGCGCGGGTTTGCCGGCCGGTTGAGGGTTATTCTTGCGAAACTCGCGAACAGGGGTATTCCATCATGTCCGATTCCGACCTGATTGCCCGCCTGCAGGGCTTTCCCGCACCGTCCTGCCGCTGCGGCGAGGGGGGGCACGAACGCAATTGCCTGGCCGGGCTGCTGGCCGAGGCGGCAGCCGAGATCGGACGCCTCCGGGCCGAGAATTCGCGCCTGTCCTCCATGGCGGTGACCGGCGCGCCGGGACGCGGCGCAGACCGCCAAATCTGGGTGCGCCTGATGTGCTATTACGGCTCGGACGGCGTGTGGAACAGCGACGACGAGACGGCCGAGCCCGCCCCCGTGCTGCTGTCGCCCGGCCTCAAATCCGAGATCGTCGCCTGGAAGGAATCCGTCGACCGCATCGAGGCGGTGACTCCGGCGGTGATCGAGGCCTTCCAGACCCGGGCGCTGAACATCGCCCGGCGCATCAAGGAAGAGATGCCGGGCTGGCGCGTCGTCTATATCGACCGCACCAAGTCGGGCGCCGACATTCGCAACAAGGATTACTTCGAGCACGAAGTGACGCTGTGAAGGTCGAGCTGCGCGCCGAAGCGCCGGGTAAGCCGGAATTCGGCGCGCCGTGCAACGGCTGCGGCCTGTGCTGCGCGGTGGAGACCTGTCCCCTGGGGCTGGTGCTGTTCCGTCGCCGCAAGGGCCCGTGCCCCGCTTTGATGTGGCGGGACGGGCGCTATGTCTGTGGCGTGCTGGACGCGCCCGGATGCTTCGTTCCCCTGTTGCCCCGGCGCTGGGCGGCGCGGCTGGTGGCCCGCTGGATCGCCGCCGGCAAAGGCTGCGACTGCCGTTATCAGGCCGAATAGAATTTCGACCAGCCGCAGGCCGGGCACGAGCCGATGGCGCCCGCGTCCGATTGCAGGGAATAGCGGACCCGGCTGCCGCAAGAGGGGCAGGAGGCCGGGCGTGACGGCGGAGCCTTGGCCGCCGCCGCCGCCGCCCGGCGCAGCAGCGACTTGATGCGGGCCAGCAATTCCCGGCGGTCGGCGGGCTTGCTTAAGAATTCGTCGGCTCCCAGTTCCAGGCCGTGCAGCTTGTGCTCGAGCGCGGTATGGCTGGTCAGCAAGATGACGCCGACGCCCGAGCGTTCACGCAACCGGTGGAGCAGGGTGTAGCCGTCCTCGCCCGGCATCTCCACGTCGAGAATCACCAGATCGGCGGGACCGGCGGCCAGGGTGGCCCACATGTCCTCTCCGCCGGTGCAGGGGGTCACGCGGTAGCCCTGGGCGCGAAGGAGAGCGTCTAGAATCGACCTGGTGGTGGAATCGTCATCCACCACCAGGATATGAGCGGTCTTCATGACGGAACGGAAGGCTTCCTCTAGTCGTCGCGGTTCTTTCTGCCGCGCCCCGGATTGTCCTGGTCGCCGCGGCCGTCGCGGCGGTGTTCGTAGGACTTGCCGGGAGCGTCGCGGCCATCGCGCCAGTCGCGGTCGTCGCGGCGGTCCCGACGATCCCGGTCCCGATCGCGATCGTCGCGCCGGTCGCGGTCGCGGTCCCTGGCATCGCGCCGGTCCCGGTCGTCGCGGCGATCCCTGTCGCGATAATCCCGGTCGCGGTCGTCCCTGCGGTCGCGGTCGCGGTCGCGGACGTCGCGGTCGCGGTCGTCGCGGCGCGGGGCGGTCTTGTCGACGGTGTCGCGCGCCGCCTGTCCGGCGGCGTCGGTGGCTGCATCCTTGAGGACGGTTCCCAGCCCGCCGCTGTCGGCGGCAGAGGCTTGGCCGGCGGCGACGCCCAGCATCAGGGGAAGCAGCAGAACCCAGGCTTTCATGAACGGCCTCCTTCTCGATAACCAGGACCAAAGCCTAGGGCAAATCCGCCGATCGGTATAGGAGCTAATCCACAGAAGCCACATCGCCCCGGGCGATGGTCAGGGCCTTGATCAGGGCATGGACCCGCATGCCCGGCACTAGATTGAGCTGGGCCTGGGCCAGGGCGGTGATCTGCACCCACAGGCGGGTGGCGCCGCAGGCCAGCACCACGTCCACCAGGAAGGCATCGGCGGCGGCCACCGAGACCACGCTGGCCGGCAGCACGTTGCGGATGCTGACCCGCTCGGGCGGATCGATGGCGATGGCCACGTCGCGGGCATGGATGCGCACGCGCACCCGGGCGCCGACCGGTAGTTCCGAGCGGCTGACGATCAGGGTGCCGCCGTCGAAGGCAAGGCGGCTGACGCCATAGCCGGAATCATGGCTGGCGACCACGGCGGAGATGACCGCGCCCGCCTCGTAGCGTCCGGTCAGCGGCCTCAAGCCCGGGTCTCCCATCAGGCTCTCCAGCGGCCCCGAGGCGGCGACCTTGCCGCCATCCATCAGCACCAGGGTGTCGGCCAGGCGGATCACCTCGTCCATGGAGTGGCTGACATAGACGATGGGAATGGCGAAACGCCGGGCCAACTGGGCGATGAAGGGCAGCAGTTCGGCCTTGCGCGACGGGTCCAGCGCCGCCAGCGGCTCGTCCATCAGCAGGATTCGGGGGGAGGCCAGCAGGGCGCGGCCGATGGCGACGCGCTGCTTCTCGCCACCCGACAGCTTGGCGGGGCGGCGGTCCAGCAGGTGTCCGATGCCCAGCAGGTCCACCACCTTGTCGAAGGACTGGGTGCGTTCGCCCGCCGGCAGCAGCTTCTGGCCGAATTCCAGGTTGCCCCGCACCGACAGATGAGGGAACAGCCGGTGCTCCTGGAAGACATAGCCCAGGCGGCGGACTTCCGGCGCCAGGTCGACGCCGCCCAGATGGTCGAACAGCACGCGGCCGTCGACGCTGATCACGCCCTCGTCGGGTCGGGACAGCCCGGCCACCATGTTGATCACCGAGGTCTTGCCCGAGCCCGAGCGGCCGTACAGCGCCGTCACCCCCGGCCCGGCCGACAGGCGGACATCGAGGTGAAAATCGCCCTGGCGGCGGCGGACGTCCAGCTCCAGCACGGCCGGCCTATCCCTTCAGCCGGGCCTGGACGCGCCGCGCCAGGAATTCCGAGGCCAAGAGGGCGGCGAAGGCCACCATCACCGAGATGACGCACAGGCGCAGCGCCGCCTCGTCGCCGCCCGGCACCTGGGTCAGGGCATAGAGCGCGATGGGCAGGGTGCGGGTCTCGCCGGGGATGTTGGAGACGAAGGTGATGGTGGCGCCGAATTCCGACAGCGAGCGGGCGAAGGCCAGAATCACGCCCGTCAGCAGGCCGGGCGCCACCAGGGGCAGGGTCACCGACCAGAAGGTGCGCAAGGGGCCGCAGCCCAGCGTGCGGGCGGCCTGTTCCAGGCCCCGGTCGACGCCTTCGAGCGCCAGTCGGATGGCGCGGACCATCAGCGGAAACGAGATCACCGCCGAGGCCACCGCCGCGCCCTTCCAGGTGAAGGCGATGCTGATGCCGAACCAGTCGTGGAGCCAGCCCCCCACCACGCCCCTTCGGCCCAGCACCACCAGCAGACCGTAGCCCACCACCACGGGGGGCAGCACCAGCGGCAGGTGGATGATGCCGTCCACCAGGGTCTTGCCGGGAAAGTCGAGGCGGGCCAGGATCCAGGCGCAGCCCACCCCGAGGGGGAGCGACGCCGCCACCGCCCAGAACGACACCAGCAGAGACAGGCGCAGCGCCTCGGTCTCGAGCGGCGTCAGGGTGAACATCAAACTCTCGATCCAGGAAATGCGGGCATTGTCATCCCTCTGCCGCCTTGCGGCTTCAGGATGACATGTCCTTGCCGTCCGTCAACGGCAGACCGCCTGTCCTCGCGTTTGTCGGGTTCACCCCTTCCGCTCGTCATGGCCGGGCTTGACCCGGCCATCCATAGACCCTCGGGTCAAGCCCGAGGGTGACGAAGAGAAAAGCTGGTTCCACTTACGCAAACATCACGCATCCAGCGGATAGACAAGTCGTTCCGGCATTTCATGGAAGCCGAAATTGTTCTTGCCCGATCCCTTGACCGTGTACATGGCCCGGTCGGCGAGGCGGATCAGCAAGGCGGCGTCGTCGGCGTCGTCGGGGAAGACGGCGATGCCGACGCTGGCCTGGACATTGGCGTCATGGCCGTCCAGTTCGAAGGGTTCGGCAAGGCGCGCCACCACCTTGGCGGCGACGTTGCCGATCTCGTTGCGTCCCTCTACATCGTGGAGGATCACCGTGAACTCGTCGCCCGACAGCCGCGCCACCGTGTCCGATGAGCGCACCGACAGCAGCAGCCGGGCCGCCGCCTCCTGCAGCAGCAGGTCGCCCACCGCGTGGCCGTGGGTGTCGTTGACCTTCTTGAAGCCGTCCAGGTCGATGAACAGCAGGGCGAAGCGGGTCTTGTCGCGCTTGGCCGCCTTGACCGCCTGGCCCAGGCGGTCGAGGAAAAGCGAACGGTTGGGCAGGCCGGTCAGGGCGTCGAAATTGGCCTGGCGCCACACCTGCTCCTCGTCTTCCTTGCGCGCCGTGATGTCGCTGAAGATGCCCAGCATGTGCGAAACCTCGCCGAAGGCGTCGCGCACCGTGGCGATGGACAGCCACTCGATGAACACCTCGCCGGTGCGCCGCCGGTTCCACACCTCGCCCTGCCATTGGCCGGAATCCAGGATGGAGCGCCACATGTCGCGGTAGAAGTCGTTGTCGTGGCGCCCCGATTTCAGGATGTTCGGCTTCCTGCCGATGGCCTCGTCCAGGCTGAACCCGGTGATGCGGGTGAACGCGGTGTTGACCGCCTCGATGGTGCCGTCGGGGCCGGTGATCATGATGCCCTCGTTGGCGGTCTCCACCACCTTGGCGGCCAGTTGCAGCCGCTCTTCCGAGTTCTTGCGCTCGGTGATGTCGTAGACCCAGGCGAGGTTGACCGGCTCGGTCCCGAACAGGGATTCCCGGATGGTGAGCAGCGTCCAGAACGGCGCGCCGTCCGAACGGCGGAACTGCACCTCGGCGTGATCGACGCTGCCGTGGCGCTTCATGTAATTGATCACCGTGGCGCGCTGCTGGTCGTCCACGTAATAGTCGCGGGCCTTGGAGCCGATCACCTTGGCGCGCGGCACGCCGATCAGCTCGCAGAAGGTGTGGTTGGCGAAGACGATCACCCCGTCGCGCTTGCGCGATATGGAAACGCCGATGGGGCTGTCCTCGAGCACGCCGGCCAGGCCGACAGGGTCGAGTTCAGTCATGACCGCAACCGAGAATCACGATGACGCATGCTCTCCCCCCTTTTTCGGCTCCCCCCGGAGCCTCGGGCTCTCGCCCGATGGGTATGCTCATCCCGAACCTTCGACAATATAGGGCGAGTCGGGGGCTGAAACCTATACGCAATATTCGCAGGCGGCGTTTCCGGTTGACCGGGCGGCAAGACGGGGCATAGTCGAAGTCTTCGGCCAACCATACGGAAAGCGGCGCATGCTCACCTATGCCCTTGTCGCCTTGGGAAGCGCCATCGGCGGCACGTTGCGCTACTGGCTGTCATCGGTGGTGTCCAACGCCAGCGCCGGCACCTTTCCCTGGGGCACCTTGCTGGTCAACGTCACCGGCTCGGCGGCCATCGGCCTGATCGCCGCCCTGACCGCCGCCGAGGGCCGCTTTTACGTTCCCAGCGAATGGCGCACCTTCTTCATGGTGGGAATCTGCGGCGGCTACACCACCTTCTCGTCGTTCAGCCTGGAAACACTGATCCTGGCCGAGGGCGGCGAGTGGCTGGCCGCCGGAATGAACGTCATGGGATCGGTGGCGCTGTGTCTGCTGGCCGTCTGGCTGGGCCATGCGGCGGCCGTGATCCTGAACCGGTAGGAGGAGACGTCATGCGCATTCCCAAGGACGCCACCCTGCTCAGGATTTTCGTGGGTGAACAGGCCCGCTATGACGGCAGGCCCCTGTTCGAGGCGATCGTTCTCGAGGCCCGCCATAGCAACCTGGCCGGGGCCACGGTGCTGCGCGGCCCGCTCGGCTTCGGCCACTCGTCGCGCCTGCACAGCGCCAAGGTCATCGAGCTGTCCGAGGATCTGCCGGTGGTGGTCGAGATCGTCGACGCCCCCGACAAGATCGATGCCTTCCTTCCCATTCTCGACGTCATGATGCGCGACAAGGGACTGATCACGCTGGAGCGGATTCAGGTCCTGCGCTATGGCCCCAGCCTATCCGGATAGGCAATATCGAGCCGGCTCAGGACGTCACACCTCGATCCGGAATGATTCCATAGGGTATCTGGACAAATTCACCCATGGGTATAAGCTGAATGTCCTATGGGAAGGGGCCGGTCGCCGACAAACGTCAAGGCGACGGCCCCGTTGAGCATCGGGGGATGCGCATGAAGAAAGTCCTGGTCGCTGTCGGCGTCCTGATCGTTCTGATCATCGGCGCTCTGATCGCTCTTCCCGCTCTGATTCCCGCCGACCGCATCCAGAGCGAGGTCGTCGCAGGCGTCAAGAGCGCCACCGGACGCGACCTGTCCATCCAGGGCAAGGTGTCGGTGTCGGTGTTCCCCTCTCTGTCGGTGCAGGTGGGCAATGTCGCCCTGGCCAATCCGCCCGGCTTTTCCACCAAGGACCTGATCCGCCTGGGCGCCGTCGACGTGCGCCTCAAGCTGATGCCGCTTCTGGGCGGCAAGGTCGAGGTGGACAGCTTCGTCCTGGTCGATCCGGTGATCACGCTGGAAACCGACCGCCAGGGCAAGGGCAACTGGGTGTTCGACAGCCCGGCCCCCGCCGCCGCCGCCAAGCCTGCGGACAAGCCGGCCGAAAAGCCCGCCACCGCCGCCGCTCCCTCGGGCCCCAGCGACATCCGCCTGGGTGACGTGCGCATTACCGGCGGCAAGCTGACCCAGATCGACGGCAAGACCGGCGCCAAACAGGAGGTGAGCGACATCAACCTCCAGGTGGCGCTGAAAAGCCTGTCCGAGCCCCTGTCGGCCAAGGGCAGCCTGGTGTGGAACGCCAAGAAGATCGAACTCAACCTGGGTGTCGCCAGCCTGAAGGCGCTGATGGACGGCCAGTCGAGCGCGCTCGACGTCGCCGTGACTTCCGAACCGGTCAAGCTGGGTCTCAAGGGCAACGCCAAGGGCGGCGCCAGCCCTGGCGTCGATGGCATGCTCGACCTCGCCGTGCCGTCCATCCGCAATCTCGCCGCCTGGGCCGGCTCGCCCATCACCATGGCCGGCAACGGCCTGGGGCCGCTTTCCATCAGCGGCAAACTGGCCGCGGCACCGGGCCAGATCGCCTTCACCCAGGCCAACATCGCCATCGACGCCATCAAGGCCAAGGGTGACGTCACCGTCAACACCAGCGGTTCCAGGCCCAACATCAAGGGCCGGCTGGACGTGGACATGCTGGACGTCAATCCCTACCTGCCGCCGGAAGGTGCTCCGTCCAAGGGCGGCGACGGCAAGGCGGCGGCGGGCGGCGGCGGGGCGCAGCCGGCCAAGGCGCAACCGCAGGGCTGGAGCGACGATCCCATCGACGCCTCGGGCCTCAAGGCCGCCGATTTGGACTTCTCGCTCACCTGCGCCGGCATCCTGGTCAAGAAGATCAAGGTGGGCAAAAGCGCGCTCCGGCTGGTGATCAAGGACGGCAAGCTGGCCGCCGACCTCACCGAGCTGGCGCTTTACCAGGGCGCCGGCAAGGGCCGCGTGGCGCTGGACGGATCAATGCCCGGCGTGGGGCTGGACGCCTCGTTCCAGCTGAAGGGCCTGCAGGCCGAGCCCTTCCTCACCGACGCTGCCGATACCGACCGCCTGTCGGGCACCGGCAATTTCGACGTGGCGGTGACGGGCCAGGGCAAGACCCAGCGCCAGATCGTCTCGTCCTTGAACGGCAAGGGGGCGCTCACCTTCCTCAACGGCGCCATCAAGGGCATCAATCTTGCCGCCATGGCGCGCAACGTCGCCACCGCCTTCACCGGCGGCGCCAACAGCACGGAAAAGACCGACTTCGCCGAGTTGGGCGGGACCTTCACCATCGTCAAGGGCATCCTCACCAACAACGACCTGGCCCTGAAGTCGCCGCTGCTGCGCGTCGAGGGCAAGGGCACCGTCGACCTGCCCCAGCGCAGCGTCAACTACCGCATCGATCCCAAGGTGGTCGCCAGCCTGGAAGGCCAGGGCGGCGGCAACGCGGCGGGAATCGTGGTGCCCATCCTGGTCAGCGGCCCCTGGGACAACCTCAGCTATCGCCCCGACCTGGAAGCCCTGCTGAAGCAGAACGTCCAGAACGTGGGCAAGGCCGTGGAAAGCCTGATCCCCGGGACCGGCGGCGGCAAGTCCCCCGCCGAAGGACTGAACCCGTTGAAGCTTTTCGGACGCTGATCCTTTTCGAATCAACCTTAAGAATCCATCGGAGACTAAGACTATGAAGTTCCTGCATCTGGCCGCCGCCATCGGCATGACCGCCTTGCTGGGCGCCTGTGCCACCCCCTGGGAAGTGGCCGAGGTCAACGAGATCCTCGATGCGCCCGCGCCCACCGTCGGATCGCCCTACACCAAGGCGCTGTTCACCGAGTACAAGGCCTATGCCAAGCACGAGGCCACCGTCGAGTACGAGTGGGATCACGCCGTGGTCTTCGCCCGCAAGGGCATGGCCGCCCATCAGGGTAAGATCACCGATCCCGAGGTGACCGCCGACTGGCCGCTGATGCCCGACCGCGTCAAGGAACTGGACGCCGCCCGCGCCCGTCTGGTGGGCTATTTCGGCAACGGTGCCCGCGAGCGCGTGCCGGCCGCCGCCGCCAAGGCCCAGGTGATGTTCGATTGCTGGATCGAGGAAGAGGCCGAGGGCGACACCAATTCCGATTGCCGCGCCGCCTTCCTGAAGGTCGAGCCCGAGCTGCAGGTCAAGGCCGCCATGCCGGCCAAGAAGATCGTCAAGACCTTCATCGTCTATTTCGACTTCAACAAGTCGAGCCTGACCAAGGAGGCCATGAAGATCCTGAAGGAAGTCGAGGCCGCCGCCGGCGAGATCAAGCCCAGCAGCATCTACGTCGCGGGTCACACCGACACCGTCGGCAAGGCCGGTTATAACGACAAGCTGTCCAAGGCCCGTGCCGCCGCGGTCGAGAAGCAGCTGGCCAAGCAGGGCATCAAGTCCATCGACGCCAAGTCGTTCGGCTTCACCAAGCTGGCCGTGCCCACCAAGGCCAACACCAAGGAAGCCAAGAACCGCCGCGTCGAGATCTACTTCGAGAAGTAAGAACGACGGGGCGTGAAAACGCCCAAGGCCCCCTTCCCGGCAGGGAAGGGGGCCTTTTCTTTTGGGAGGATGGCAAAAGAAAACGCGAAGGGACGGGGCCCTTCGCGCATCCCTTCGAATTATGGACTCAGCAGCTGAACAGCACCGGAATGCTGGCGTGCGCCAGGATGTGCCGGGTGCCGGCGCCGGCCTTGCCCGAGAAGGACAGCGAGCGGCCGGGGTGGCCGCCGATGACCAGCAGGTCGGCGTCGATGTCGTAGGCCCGCGACAGAAGCGAGTCCATGACGCCCAGGCCTTCGGTGTTGACCCGTTCGCCCGAGACGGGCAGGCCGTGGACGCGCAGGTGGTCGATGATGTCCACCTGGGGCAGGGTCTTGTCCATGGGCGAGAAGCCGCGCACCGAGGCGACCAGCACCTGTTCGGCGCCGTCCACCAGGGGCAGGCAGTCGTGCAGCGCGCGGGCGGCCTGCTTGGCCGAGCGCCAGCCGATCACCACGTGCTTGCCCAGCGGGCGGTGCTTGTATTCCACCGGCACCACCAGGACGGGGCGGCCGGAATTGAGGATGATCTGCTCGACCATGGTCTCGGGCACGTTCTTGCCATAGGCGGCGGGCTGGGAGACGATCACCAGGTCCACGTAGTGGCTGCAGAACACCGCCTCGCCCAACAGGTCGTTCTCGGCGCCGTGGATGATCTGCCACCAGCGGGTGTCGAGGCCGGCGGTGGCCTCCTCGAAGGTCTTGCGGGCGGCGTCGGCCTGGGCCAGCAGGGTGTTGCTGGGATGGCGGGCGACCATGGCCGTGGGGCTGATTTCCTTGCGGGCGAACAGACCGGTCAGCCGGGCGCCGAAACGCTTGGCCTGGGCCACCGCCAGGGCGAGAGATCCGCTGTCGACCTTGTCGCCGTCCAAATGGACGAGAATGTCCTTGATATTCATAGCCCCCACCCTGTTTGCCCGGTCCATTGATGTCGCCGGTCAGGATAGTTCACCTCCACTCGGGGCGCGCGTCAAGCGAATTTGCGCAATTCGGTATTGGAATACGCATTAGCGCCCCTCAGTCACCGGTCACGTGTCTTCGACACGCTTGGCTTTCGCGCCATAAGGCGCGCGGCCCCTTGGGCCTAGCCTGGGCTCGATGCGCCCAGGCCGCACCCTTCCAAGGCCGCCCGCATATGCTCGGGCACCGGAGCTTCGGCGGCGATGGGGGGCTTGCCCGCCTCCAGCGGCAGGACGATGGCGCGCGAATGCAGCATCAGCCGGTCGCCGGCCAGGGTGCCGGTGCCGCGGCCATAGATGGCATCGCCCACCAGGGGGTGGCCGATGGCGGCGCAATGGGCGCGGATCTGGTGGGTGCGTCCGGTGAGCGGCTTGCATTCCAGCCAGCTGAGCCGACCGTCGCTGCCCAAGAGCCGCCATTGGGTGGCCGAGGGCAGGCCGGTGCGGTCCACCTCCATGCGCCAGCCGAACTTCTTTTCCCGCTTCTTCAGCGCGTAGTCGATGGTGCCGGATTCCTCGCGCGGGCGGCCGACCACCACGGCCCAATAGGTCTTGTCGACCAGACCCTTGGCGAACAGGCTGCCCAGCGCCGCCAGGGCCTTGCGCGAGCGCCCCAGCACCAGACAGCCCGAGGTCTCGCGGTCCAGGCGGTGGGCCAGTTCCGGCGGGCGGCGCAGGCCGAGGCGCAGGCTGTCCAGGTAAAGGCCCAGATGCTCGCCCCCCTTGGGGCCGGCATGCACGGCCAGCCCGGCCGGCTTGTCGATGATCAGCACCTCCGCATCGCGGTAGAGCAGGCGGGTCGTCAGATCCATGCGGGTCTAGTCCGCCGCCGTAGCCGCGTCCACCGGCCCCGCGACATGGCCGTGGGCATGACGCTCCTGGGCGGCTTCGCTGACGCCCCGGCGCTGGGCGGCCACGAAGGTGTAGATCACCGGCAGCACGAACAGGGTGAAGGCGGTGCCGATGGTCATGCCGGCGACGATCACCACGGCGATGGAGAAGCGCGACGCCGCTCCCGCTCCATGGGCGAACAGCAGCGGAATCAGGCCCGCCACCATGGCCGCCGTGGTCATCAGGATGGGACGCAGCCGCAGGCCCGCCGCCACCATCACCGCCTGGGCGCGGTCCAAGCCCTCGGCCTCCTGGCGTTCACGGGCCACCTCGCAGATCAGGATGCCGTGCTTGGTGATCAGGCCGATCAGGGTGACGAGGCCCACCTGGGTGTAGATGTTCATGCTGGCCACGCCCAATGCCAGGGGGATCAGGGCGCCGCAGATGGACAGCGGCACCGAGACCATGATCACCAGCGGGTCGCGGAAGCTTTCGAACTGGGCGGCCAGCACCAGGAAGATGATGACCAGGGCGAAGACGAAGGTCATCGCCAGCGCGTTGCCCTCCTGCACGTATTGCCGCGACTGGCCGGCGTAATCCACCGTGGTGCCCTGGGGCAGCAATTCGTCGGCGAGGCTGCGCAGCAATTCCAGCGCCTGGCCCAGCGTCACACCGGGCATGGGGAAGGCCTGGATGGTCACCGAGTTCAACTGGTTGAACTGGTTGAGCGAGACGGGGCGGACCGAGGCCCCCAGGCTGACCAGGGACGACAGCGGCACCGCCGCGCCCGAGGACGAGCGCACGTGGTAGCGGCCCAGTTGGGCGGGGTCCAGGCGGAACTCGCGCGGCACCTGGGGGATGACCTGGTAGGAGCGGCCCTGCAGGTTGACCAGGTTGACGTAATTGCCGCCGGTCATGGTACCCAGCGCGTCGCCGATCTGCTGCATGGAGATGCCGTAGGCCGCCGCCTTGTCGCGGTCGATGATCACCTGGGTCTGGGGGCTTTCGATCTTCAGGTCGGCGTCGATGAAGGCGAACATGCCCGACGCCTGCGCCCGCTTCATCAGCTCGCCCTGAATCTCGTTCAACTGCTGGTAATCGGCGATGGAGGACAGCACGAACTGCACCGGCAGGCCATCGACGCCGGGCAGGGGCGGCGGCGGGAACACCGAGGCCTTGACCCCGGACACCTCGTTCAGGGCCTGCTGGATGGCGGCGGTGAGCGCCTTGGCCGAGAGCTTGCGGTCTTCCCAGGGCGTCAGCACCGCGCCGCCGAAGCCCTGGCTGATGGCGCCCATGCCGTTGATCAGGAAGGTCTCGTTGGTCTCGGGGAAGGCCTTCAGCTTGGTGGAGATCTGGTGCGAGAAGGCTTCCATGAAGTCGGTATTGGCCGAGGCCGGGCCGTTATAGGCGGTGAACACCACGCCCTGGTCCTCTTCCGGCGCCAGTTCGGTGGGCACCGCCAGGAACAGGAAGGGCAGCGAGCCCAGCACGATCAGGGCGAAGACCAGGGTGGTGGGGCGGTCGGCCAGTGAGGCAGCCAGCCATGTCTCGTACTTGGCCCGCACCCGGTCGAAGGTGCGGTCGATCAGGGCGGTCAGGCCCTTCTTGTCGTCGTCGTGCTTGAGGATCTTCGAGCACATCATGGGCGACAGCGTCAGGGCGATGACGCCCGACACCACCACCGAACCGGCGAGCGTCAGGGCGAATTCCTTGAACAAGGAACCGGTCAGGCCGCCCATGAAGGCGATGGGGGCATAGACGGCGGCCAGCGTGATGGTCATGGAGATGACCGGCCCGCTGATTTCCCGCGTGCCCACCAGGGCGGCCTTGAAGGGGGAAAGCCCCTCCTCGATGTGGCGGTGGACGTTTTCGACCACCACGATGGCGTCGTCCACCACCAGACCGATGGCCAGCACCATGGCCAGCAGGGTCAGCAGGTTGATGGAAAAGCCGAGCGAGAGCAGCAGCACCGCCACGCCGATCAGGGACAGCGGCACGGTGACCACCGGGATCACCACCGAACGCACCGAGCCCATGAAGAAGAAGATCACCACCATGACGATGATGGCGGCCTCGGCGATGGTCTTGGCCACCTCGGTGATGGCGGCGTCGATGAACAGGGTGGAATCGTAGGCGATCTTGGCGGTCAGGCCCGGCGGCAGCTGGGCCTGCAGGGCGGGCAGCGCCTCTTCGCGCACCTGGCGGATCACCGACAGGGGATTGGCTTCCGGCGTGGTGTAGATGCCGACGAAGATGGCCCGCTCGTCGCCGGCGAACACGCTCATGTCGTCGTTTTCCGGCCCCAGCTCGACCCCGGCCACGTCGCCCAGGCGCACCAGGCGCGAGCCGTCATGCTTGACCACCAGCTGGCGGAACTCCTCGACGCTTTTCAGGTCGGTGGAGGCCTGGGTGTTGACCACGTCGTAGGCCCCCTTGGTGGAGCCGGACGCCGAAGTGAAGTTGTTGCTGGTCAGGGCGGTCTTCAGGTCGTCGGGCCCCATGCCGTGCTGGGCCAGCTTTTCCGGGTCGAGCCAGACGCGCATGGAGAATTTCTGCCCGCCGTACAGCTCGGGATTGGCGACGCCGGGCACGGCGGCCAGCTTGGGCTGCACCACCCGCATGACGTAATCGGTGATCTGCTGCTGGCTCAAGCGGTCCGACGAGAAGGCGAGGTAGGCCGAGGCGAAGCTTTGCCCCGTCTCCTTCTTGATGATGGAATCGTTGATGCCCTTGGGCAGCAGGCTCTTGACCTCGGCCACCTTGCTCATCACCCCGGTCATGGCGGTTTCCGGGTCGTCGTTGAGGCGGATGAAGGCCTTGATCTCCGACAGGCCCTGGATGGAGCGCGACGTCAGGTAGTTGATGCCCTCGGCCGTGGCCACCGCCTTTTGCAAAGGCTGGGTGACGAAGCCCTGGATCATGTCGGCGTCGGCGCCGGGGAAGGTGGTGGTGATGGTGATGACCGTGTTGGTCATCTCGGGATACTGGCGCACCGGCAGGCTCATGAGGGCGCGAAGGCCGATGAACAGGATCAGCAGGCTGACCACCGCGGCCAGGACCGGCCGCTTGATGAAGATGTCGAACATTACTGCACCGCCCCGGCGGCGGCCGTCTTCAGCGGATCGCTGGCCGCCACGCTGACCAGCGAGCCATGCTCCAGCTTGACCTGGCCCGAGGTCACCACGGTGTCGCCGGCGGCGATGCCCGACTTGATGACCACCATGCCGCCCTTGCGCTCGCCGACGCTGACCACGGCGCGTTCGGCCTTGGACACCGTCTTACCGTCGGCGCCCTGGGCCTCTTTCACCACGAACACCGCGTCGCCGTGCAGGTTGTAGGCCACCGCCGAGGCGGGAACCGTCACCACCGGGGCGCCCAGGGGGCGCTCGATCTCGATGCGGGCAAACATGCCGGGGCGCAGGCGTCCCTCGGAATTGGGGAAGCGAGCCTGGACCGAGACCATGCCGGTCTTGGCATCCACCAGGGGCTCGATGGCCGCCACCTGGCCCTCGAAGGTGACGCCCGGCCAGGCGTCGGTGGTCATCGCCACCCTCTGCCCGACGCCCAGCAGCGACAATTCCTTCTGCGACACGGTGAAGTCGCACAGCATCAGCGACAGGTCCTGCAGGTTGACCACCATCTGGCCCGGCTGGACGTATTGGCCCAGGTCGATCTTGCGCACGCCCAGGCGGCCGTCGAAGGGGGCGGCGATGGTCTTCTTGGCGATCTGGGCCTGCAATCCGGCCACCTTGGCCTGTTTGACCTTCAGCTCGGCCTCGGCCTTTTCCAGCGCCGCGACGCTGACCGTGTTGGATTTGAGCAGCGCCGCGCTGCGGTCGTAGCTGGTGCGCGCCAGGACCAGTTCGGCCTGGGCGCTTCTGAGGTCGCCCATCTCGACGTCGGTGTCCAGTTGGACCAGCACGGAGCCCTTCTTGATCTCCTGGCCGGATTCAAAGGCGATGGACTTGACCAGCCCGGACACCGAGCCGGAGATGTCGACGCCGTTGACCGCCTGCAGGGTGCCCACCGCCGGCACCACGTTGCGCCAGTCGGTCAGGCCGGCCTTGGCCACCGTCACCGCTACCACCGGCTTGGGCATGGTGGCGAAGAACTGCTTGATCATGTGGTTCTTGAAGGCGACGAATCCGAAGACCCCGCCGAACACGACAGCGGAGCCCGCCAGCATGATGATCATCCGTTTGGCTTTCATGGCGAGGCTCCGTTACTTCAAAAGGTCGAGGGCGTGCCGCTTGAGGCGCTCGGCGCCCTCGGCATCGCTGAGGTTGATGCCCATCAGGCGCTGGAAATAGACGCCGTCCATGGCGGTGCAGATCAGCCCGGCCCGTTCCAGGTCGGGGCTGTCGCTTTGGATACGCTCCATCCAGCGGTCGTACATGGACTGGATGGGGGCGACCAGGTCGGGATTGACGGTGACGGCGGCGAGCAGCGCGCCGCCCACCGGGTCGAAGGCCGGGCCGTTGGGGTCGAAGCAGGCATGGACCAGGGTCCGCGCCCAGCGGTAGGGCCCCTCGGGCTGGCGCTCGTAATGCTCGCGGTTGAGCTGGTCGCACTGGTCGATCAGGCGCTGGACCATGCCGCGGATCAGGTCGTCCTTGCTCTTGAAGTGATAGAGCACGCCGCCCTTGCTCACCCCCGCCTCCTTGGCGGCGGCGTCGAGCGTCAGCCGGGTCACGCCCTGGTCGCGGACGATGGTCATGGCGGCATCGATGATGCGCTCGCGGGTGCTCATACGGACTCCGTCCCTTACTGTACCGGCTGGACGGTATAGGAAACTGAACCGATGAGTCTAGTTGTACCGACGCATAGGGGGGATGTGGCCGGGACTATTCCGTTTGGGAATTATGGCTTACTGCGCCGGACGCGCCTGTCCGGCCGGCGGAGTCTTGGGCTTGGCCGGCTGGGCCGCGGCGGGCGGCTTGGGTGGCTGCGGGGTTGCCGGCTTGGGCGCGGCGCCGGGCGGATGGGCGCCCGGGGCGGGCTCCTCGGTCCAGCGCATGGGGCACAGGCCGGCGTCGCGGCTGTGCCAGTCCTTGATCAGGGTGGAGCGCAATTCCTCGGTGGGACGGCCCTTGGCGTCGCGGGTGGTACGGCGCAGGTAGACGTTGACCGAGGGGGAATGGTTGCTGTCGAAGCGGAAGCCGCCGCGCACCGAGGGGAATTCCGCCCGCCGGAGCGCGTTGCGCACCGCGTCGCGGTCGCCGGCCCGGCCCCCGGTGGCGCGCAGCGCGGCGTCCAGCATCTGGGCGGTGTCGTAGCCGTGGGCCACCCAGCCGGTGACCGGGCGGCCGTATTCCAGCTCGAAATCGTTGATCAGGCGCTTGCCCAGCGGGGTGTCGAGGTCGGGGCTCCACGGCGCCACGTTGAGCACGTCCATGCCCGCCTCGGTCATGGCCGGCAGCATGGGGCGCTCCCAGCCCTGCCAGATGCCGATCATGGGCAGGTCGGCCTTCAGTCCGGAATTGGCGAATTCACGGGTGAAGGCCAGCCCCATGCCGCCGGTCAGCAGGTTGACCACGGCGTCGGGGGCGGCCTGGCGCAGGGCGGTGATCTCGTCGGTGAAGCGGGTGGTGCCGTGACGGGGGCGCAGCACCTCGACCACCTCACCCGGCCAGGCGCGGCGGATGGTGGCGACCGCCTGATCGGTGGCCGGCGCGTCGGTGCCGATGACCGTCACCCGGCGCATCTTCTCGCCCGCCAGATGGGCGCCGATGGCCTCGTGGATGGCCTGGGCGGGGGTGGCGACCTGGAAGAACCAGGGCGAGCAGCCGGCCCCGGCCAGGCTGGCCGGCGCGGCGTCCAGGTTCAGCACGAAGGCGCGGGACTCGGTCAGCGTCTTGACCATGGCCGACATGGAGGGCAGCGACACCGCCGTGACCACGAAATCCACCTTCTCGCGCTCGAGCAGCCTGCGCGCCACCGCCAGGGCGTTGTCGGGCGATCCCTTGTCGTCCTGGACGACGACGCGGACCTCCTGGTTGGCGAAGCGGCCGCCCAGGTGGCGCATGGCGGTGGAAAAGCCGTCGACGCTGTCCTGGCCGACCATGGCGCCGGGACCCGACAGGGTGGCGATGATGGCCACCACGATGGTGGGATTGGACACGCCGGTGGCGGCCGGCAGCGCCAGGGCGCCGACCGGCGTCAACAGGCCGGGGGCCATCAGGGAGAGGGCGAGAAGGGCGGCGCGGACGTGGCGGCGCATCTAAGGCCTCAGGCGTTCGGCCACCCGCTCGAACCCCTCCACCTTGCCCAACGGCCCGATGGCGGCGAAGGTGGGTTGGCCCGCGAACAGGCGGCGCGCCACCCTTGCGCAATCCTCGGCGGTGATGGCCTCGACCTTCTCGACCACCTCGGCCACCGGGATGGGGCGGCCGTAGATCACCACCTGACGAGCCAACTGCTCGCAGCGCGACGTGGTGCTTTCCAGGCTCATCAGGATCGAGGCCTTGAGCTGGGCGCGGGCCCGCTGCACCTCGGCCTCGTTGACGCCGCCGGTCACCTTGACGATTTCGTCGCACATGACGGGAATCAGTTCCGCCACCTCGTCCTCGCCGGTGCCGGCATAGACGCCGAACAGGCCGCCGTCGTTGTAGGACGAGGCGAAGGAGTAGATGGAATAGACCAGTCCGCGCTTTTCGCGCACTTCCTGGAACAGCCGGCTCGACATGCCGCCGCCCAGCAGGGTGGAGAGCACCGAGGCCGAGTAATAGTCGGGGTCGTCATAGGCGACGCCGTCGAAGCCCACCACCACGTGGACCTGCTCCAGTTCGCTGCGCTCCTCGCGGAAGTCGCCGCCCACATAGCGCGCCACGTCGGTCACCGCCGCCTGATGGGGCGGCAATTGCGAGAACGCCGCGCCCGCCGCCGCGACCAGATGGTCGTGGTCGATGCGGCCCGAGGCCGACAGCACCATGCGCGGCGCCGAGTAATTGCCGCGCAGATAGCCCATCACCTGGTCGCGGCTCATGGCGCGCACCAGTTCCTCGCTGCCCAGCACCGGGCGGCCCAGCGGCTGGTCGGGATAGGCGGTGGCCTGGAAGTGGTCGAAGATGATGTCGTCGGGGGTATCGATGGCCTGATTGATCTCCTGGACCACCACCGCCTGCTCGCGGGCCAGTTCCTCGGCTTCCAGCGTCGAGTGCTGCAGGATGTCGGAGATGATGTCCAGCGCCAGCGCCGAATCCTCCTTCAGCACCTTGGCGTAATAGGCGGTGTGGTCGCGGGCCGTATAGGCGTTGAGGTGGCCGCCCACCGCGTCCATCTCCTCGGCGATGTCCAGCGCCGAGCGCCGCGCCGTGCCCTTGAAGGCCATGTGCTCGAGCAGATGGCTGACGCCGTTGATCTCCACCGGCTCGTGACGCGTGCCGGCGTCGACCCAGACGCCCAGCGACACCGTCTCCACCGTGTCCATGGGATCGGTGACGATCTTCAGACCGGAGTTTAGGCGGGTCTCCCTGATCTCGCTCATCTAGATTGCCCCTCAAGCGCCGGGCGGGCGCCTTGGCGCCCTTGGCTCCTCCGCTTTCCACCTTCGCTCTGCTTCGGTGCCGCTCCGGGCGCCTCAACGGCGCCGCGCTCGCTATGCTCGCTCATGCGTTTTCCCGGCGGGCGAAGGCCCGCACATACTGCTTCAATAGGTCGGCATCGTTGCCCAGCCGGTCAAGGCGTTCGGTGCGCGAGAACAGGTCCGCCATGTGGGGCGGCAGGCCGGGACGCTCGCCCGTGGCCTTCTCCACCGCGTCGGGGAACTTGGCGGGATGGGCGGTGGCCAGGGCGACCATGGCGCAATCCTTGGCGGCGTGGCCCTTCAGCGCGGCGGCGACGCCGATCACCGAATGGGGATCCAGCGTCTCGCCGGTCGAGCGCTTGAGCGAGCGCATGGCGGCCAGCGTCGCCTCGTCGTCGAAGCGATAGGCCTCGAACACGTCGCGCATGGAATTCCACGCCCCCTGGGGCATGACCATGGCGCCGTTCTTGCGGAAGTCGTCCATCAGCTTGGCGACAGCGGCGCCGTCGCCGCCCAGGACTAAGAACATCAGCCGCTCGAAATTGGACGACACCTGGATGTCCATGCTGGGCGACAGCGTGGGCACCACGCCGTCGGTCTTCATGACGCCGCCCTCGAAGAAGCGGGTCAGGATGTCGTTGGTGTTGGACCCCACGATCAGCCTGTCCACCGGCAGGCCCATCAGCTTGGCCCCATAGCCGGCGAAGACGTTGCCGAAATTGCCGGTGGGCACCGAGAAGCTCATGGGCACATCGGGCGCGCCCAGCGCCACCCCGGCGGCGAAGTAGTAGACGATCTGGGCCATGACGCGGGCCCAGTTGATGGAGTTCACCGCCGACAGGTTCATCTCGTCCCTGAACGAGGAATCGTTGAACAGCGCCTTCACCAGGTCCTGGCAGTCGTCGAAGGTGCCGTCGACGGCCACATTGCGCACGTTGGACGACAGCACGGTGGTCATCTGGCGGCGCTGCACCTCGGACACCCGGCCATGGGGGTGGAGGATGACGATGTCGACCGCGGCGCGGTCACGGCAGGCCTCGATGGCCGCCGAGCCGGTGTCGCCCGAAGTGGCGCCGACGATGGTGACCTTCTGGCCCTTCTTCTTCAGCACGTGGTCGAACAGGCGGCCGACCAGCTGCAGGGCATAGTCCTTGAAAGCCAGCGTCGGGCCGTGGAACAGCTCCATGACCCACTGGTTGTGACCCAGCTGCTTCAAGGGAGCCACCGCCGGATGGCTGAAGGAGGCGTAGGATTCGGCGCACAGCTTGGACAGCTCGGCGTCGGAAAGGCAGCCCTCGACGAAGGGACGCATGACGCGCGCCGCCAGCTCGGCGTAGGACAGGCCCCGCATGGCGCGGATCTCGGCGGGCGAAAAGACCGGCCAGCTTTCCGGCAGATACAGGCCGCCGTCACGGGCCAGACCCGCCAGCAGGACATCGTCGAAATCAAGGACCGGCGCGGCGCCGCGGGTGCTCACATACTTCAAGGGACAGCCTCATCCTGGGCGAAAAGCAAAAGCGGAATACACTAGCGGCAGGGCGCGGCCGGAGCAAGCGCGGCGCGGCGCGGCCAGGGGAGGAGGCTGGTGCAAAGGGATAATCCCCAATTTTCTCGTTGATACGGGATTCACCTGACCATACCCTGCTCCTAGACACAATTTGCTACATTTCGTTTCTAGACGTGCGGGGTCGGTGTGAGTGGCGTGATGGCGGGTCGTAGCGGTGAGGATGCCGCCCGGCGAGGCGGCAATGGATTCCGCGACGCGGTGATCCGCCTGTTGCTGCAGGTGCCGCTCAACCTCCTGTTCGTGGGCGGTACCGTGTTCGCCGTGGTGGTGGCCGAACTGGTCGCGGCCTCGGTCAGTCTGGCGATGATCGGCCATGTCCCCGCCGTGGTCTGGGTGGGGGCGTTCTTCGCGCCCCTGGTGGTGGCCCCGGCCGAACTGGCGGTTCTGGTGGCGGTGATCGGGCGCATGCGCGACGAGATGGGGCGCCGGCATCAGGCGGAACGCCACCTGCTGGAGGATGTTGCCCGCCGCCGCCAGGTGGAGACAGAACTGCGCGCCAACGAAGAGAAGCTGCGCGCCATGTTCGATAAATCGCCGCTGGGCATGGCGCGCAACACCCTGGACGGCGCCTTCCTCGAGGCCAACCCCGCCTTTCTCGCCGTCGTCGGCTATGACCTGGAGGAGTTGCAGTCCTTAAGCTACTGGGACCTCACCCCGTTCCGCTTCGCGGACAGCGAGGCCTGCCAGCTGGAGCGGCTGGAAACGGTCGGGCATTACGGTCCCTACGAGAAGGAATACATCCGCAAGAACGGCACGCGGGTTCCCGTCCGCATGTCGGGGATGCTGGGCACCGGCAGCGACGGCGAGGGCTATATCTGGTCCATCGTCGAGGACATCACCGAATCCCAGAAGGCCGAGCGGGCGCTGGTCGCCAAGAGCGAGGAGCTGGCCCGTTCCAACGCCGACCTGGAACAATTCGCCTTCATCGCCTCCCACGACCTGCGCGAGCCCCTGCGCATGGTCAGCGCCTATATGGGTCTTCTCGAGCGCCGCTTCGGCCCGCTGATCGGCGCCGAGGGGGGAGAATATATCGGCTATGCCAAGGAAGGCGCCCAGCGCATGGACCGGCTGGTGCTGGACCTGCTGGAATTCTCCCGCGTCGGCCGGATGGAGGAGGCGCTGGAGCCCGTTGCCCTGGACGAGGTGCTGGACGGCGTCCTGGCCGACCTTTCCCCCGCCATCGGCGAATGCGGCGCGCAGATCGAGCGGCCGGTGCCGCTGCCCACGCTGCCGGCCATCCGGGGCGAGATGGCGCAGTTGCTCCAGAACCTGATCGGCAATTCCCTGAAATACCGCGATCCGTCGCGCCCCCTGGCGATTCGGGTCGCCGCCCGCCGGGACGGGGCGCAGTGGGTGGTCGAGGTCGGCGACAACGGCATCGGCATCGCCGCGGAATACCGCGAGCGCATCTTCCGCATCTTCCAGCGTCTGCACACCCGCGACCGTTTCGAAGGCACCGGTATCGGCCTGGCCATCTGCAAGCGGATTGTCGAGCGGCACGGCGGCCGCATCCGGGTGGATTCAGTGGCGGGCGAGGGGGCGACCTTCAGCTTCGCCCTGCCGGCCTGACGCGGACAGGGCGAATCCGAAAAGCGGCTACTTCTTGCCCTTGCCCTTGGGGGCCGGGGCCATTTCGTTGCCCAGGCTCTGCCACAGCTGGGTGACGATTTCCATGTTCCGCTGCACCACCGCCTGCAGGATGGCCGGCTGGGCGGTGACGAATTGCTGCGGATCGCGGATGGCGGCCAGTTGCTGGAACGCCTTGGCGTTGTTTTCGGTGATCTCGCGGGCGGCTTCGAAATTGGCGCGCTGGAACTCGGCCACCTTGCCCAGGAAGGACGCCGGATCGGCGCTGAAGGCCTCGAACATCTTGGGGTCGAACGTGGGGAACATCGGGGCCTCCTCCTATCGGTGATACCCGCAAAGTTTGTCACGTTTCCAAGGCGCGGGCAATGTACGGGCTTTACGGAAGGGTTATTCCGCCCCCACCAGTTCGGTGGCCAGGCGCTGCTGCAGATTCTGGGCCTCCTGCTGGCGGCGCCACATGGCGGCGTAGTGTCCGTCCGCCTCCAGCAACTGGGCGTGGCGGCCGCGCTCGACGATGCGGCCCGCCTCGAGGACCACGATCTCGTCGGCGTCGACCACCGTGGACAGGCGGTGGGCGACGATCAGGGTGGTGCGGTCCCGCGAGACCTCGCGCAAGGATTCCTGGATCTCCTTCTCGGTCTGGGTGTCCAGCGCGCTGGTGGCCTCGTCGAAGATCAGGATGGAGGGGCGCTTCAGAATAGTGCGCGCGATGGCGACGCGCTGCTTCTCGCCGCCCGACAGCTTCAGGCCGCGCTCGCCCACCTTGGTGTCGTAGCCCTGGGGCAGGCTTTGCACGAAGTCGTGGATACGGGCCAGCCGCGCCGCCTCCTCGATCTCGTCCTGGGTGGCGCCGGGACGTCCGTAGGCGATGTTGTAGCGGATGGTGTCGTTGAACAGCACGGTGTCCTGGGGGACGATGCCGATGGCGGCGCGCAACGAGCCTTGGGTCACGTCGCGGATGTCCTGGCCGTCGATGGCGATGCGTCCTTCGCCCACGTCGTAGAAGCGGAACAGCAGGCGCGAGATGGTGCTCTTGCCCGCCCCCGACGGCCCGACGATGGCCAGGGTGTGGCCGGCGGGCACGGTGAAGTCGACGCCGCCCAGGATCTGGCGGTCGGGGTTGTAGCCGAAGGCGACGCCGTCGAAGCGCACCTCGCCGCCCGCCAGCGCCAGCGGGGTGGCGCCGGGCGAATCCTCGATCTCGGCGTTTTCCTTCAGCAGCCGGAACATGGATTCCATGTCGGTCAGCGACTGCTTGATCTCGCGGTAGACGAAGCCCAGGAAGTTCAGCGGCAGGTACAGCTGGACCAGATAGGCGTTGACCAGCACGAAATCGCCCAGCGTCATGGTGCCGTCGGCCACCCCTTGGGCGGCGCGGATCATCACCAGGGTCAGGCCGATGGCGATGACCGCCCCCTGGCCCATGTTGAGCATGGACAGCGTCACCTTGCTCTTGCTGGCGGCCTGCTCGTAGCGGGCCAGGGCCTTGTCGTAGCGCCCGGCCTCGTGCGCCTCGTTGCAGAAGTACTTCACCGTCTCGAAATTGAGCAGCGAATCGATGGCCTTGGTCGAGGCCTCGGAATCCGTCTCGTTCATGGCGCGGCGGAACTTGGTCCGCCACTCGGTGACCCCTAGGGTGAAGGCGATGTAGACGGCGATGGTCGCCGCGGTGATCAGCGCGAACACACCGTCATAGAGGCCCCACAGGATGGCGGTGACCAGCCCGATTTCCAGCAGGGTCGGCAGGATGTTGAACAGCATGAAGTTCAACAGGAACTCGATGCCCTTGGTGCCGCGCTCGATGGCCCTGGACACCCCGCCGGTCTGGCGGTCCAGGTGGAAGCGCAGGCCAAGGCGGTGCAGGTGGGTGAACACGCCCAGGCCCACCTTGCGGATGGCCCGCTGCGCCACCTTGACGAAGACGATGTCGCGCAGCTCGGCGAAGCTGCCGGCCATGACGCGGGCCGCGCCATAGGCCACCAGCAGGGCCAGCGGCACCAGGACCGGGGTCAGCGACAAGCTGTCGACCGCCTGCTTGTAGAGCAGGGGAATGCCGACGCCGACCCCCTTGGCCGCCACCAGCAGGATCATGGCCGCTACCACGCGCATGCGCAATTCGGGCTCGCCCGGCGGCCAAAGATAGGGGAACAGCGTGCGGAGCGTGGTCCAGTCGGCGGCCGGCCCCTGGCCGCGCCCCTTGTCCCACGAGGAAGGATCGCGTCGTCTCATCCTTCCAAGATGAGGGGGGAAACGCCGCGCCGCAACCTTGGAGTCATTTTCATGAGGGTTAAAGGTTCATCGGCGGTTCATGTTACCGCGGCTAGGGTCTGGCGCGTCACATCAACCCGGAGAAACGTTCCATGTCCCGTCCCGTCATATTGGCCACCTTGCTGGCCGCCCTGTCCCTTTCCGCGCCCGTTCTGGCCGCCTCCGGCCATTCCCACGACGAATCCGGGCCCGCCGCCGGCGGCCTGACCCTCGACCACGGACGGAAGTGGCAGACCGACGCCCCCCTGCGCCAGGGCATGGCCGCCATCGGCGGCGACCTGCGCGCCGCCCTGGGGCCGGTCCACGACAAGCGCTATTCCCCCCGCGAGTTCGAGGCCCTGGCCGCCTCGATCCAGGGCCATATCGACACCATCGCCCAGCAGTGCAAGCTGCCCGAGGCGGTGGACGCCCAGCTGCATATCGTGCTGGCCGATCTGATCTCGGCCACCGACGTCATGAAGGGCAAGGGCGGCGACCGCGCCGGCGGCGTGGTGTCGGCGCTCAAGGCGCTGGACCGCTACCAG
The DNA here is from genome assembly GCF_001511835.1 of Magnetospirillum sp. XM-1. Classification (NCBI taxonomy): domain Bacteria; kingdom Pseudomonadati; phylum Pseudomonadota; class Alphaproteobacteria; order Rhodospirillales; family Rhodospirillaceae; genus Magnetospirillum; species Magnetospirillum sp. XM-1. Next base: position 4,244,364 of record NZ_LN997848.1, on the reverse strand, counting down.
GCCCATTTCGACCATCCCGGCTGGAAGCCGGTCGGCCACTGACGCAAGCCCAACAAATTCCGGCACGCTTCGACGATTGCTCCGGCAAGGGGCGTATGACTATTGTAGCGGCGCGGGAAAAATGAGGGCTCATACGTAGATGCGTCATCCGACGGTGACCCAGTCGGTCGAAGGGACGGACTGGAAGAAGATCAGGGTGCTGGTGTTCGGCCTGGACGACCAGTTCCGCTTTCTTGCCCGCCAGACGTTCCGCAAGCTGAATGTGCGAGAAGTGACGTCCTTCGATCAGGTCGCCGATCTGGGCAGGTTGTTGGGCCAGGGGTTCGACATCCTGCTCGTCGACCTGGCGTCCAAGCCGGAAGACGGCCTGAAGGTGCTCGAAGGCGTCCGCCGCCCGCTGGGCAATCCCAACGAATCCCTGCCGGTGCTGGCGGTGGCGCCCTCGACCCTGAAGGATTCCATCGACCGCGCCAAGGTGCTGGGCATCGAAGGCGTGGTGCCCAAGCCCATCTCCGGCCATGAACTGGGGCACCGGGTGGGCGAGACCCTGGCCAAGCCGGTGCGCATGGCCCCGCCCGCCCGGCTGGCCGACGCGCCGAAGCGCAATTTCATCAAGGAGGCCGAGCCGCTGCCCGAGCTTGGGGATGGCGGCGACGCTCCGCCGCCCGCCGAAGCCAAGGCGGCGCAATCCCAACCCGAAGCCGTTCCGGAAGTGGCCGCCCTGATGGCCCGGCTGGAGGCGCGGGTCGGCGTTTCGGCGTCGCCGTCGGACCCTCGCCCGGCGCGCAACGGACCGGCCATCGCCTTGACCGGGAAAGACAAGCCGGCGGCGGTTCCCGCCGCGCCCGCCGCGCCCGCTGCCCCATCTCCGGCGCCAAAGAGCCCGGCCCCGAGTGCGGCCCCCGCATCCCCGTCCGCCGCGCCGCGCCCGTCTTCGGGCGGCGGCAATGGCGGCTTCGCCTCGGCCGGGGCCGACGTGCCGGTTCGGCGGCCGTCGGGGGGCAAGCTGTCCGACGAGGATCTGGCCCCGGTCCGCAAGCTGTCCGACGGTTCCATCGAAGTGGCGGGCATCCGTCCCGATCCCGACGCCGAGGAGGCCCGGCGCCGCGCCGCGAAACGCCGCCAGCAATGGGAAGAGGCCATGGCCCAGTCCGGGCACAAGGCCAGAAAGGGCCGCGACGTGGCGGCGCTGGATGTCTCGGCGGTGGTGGCCGAGCATGGCCAGTGGCTGCAGAGCAAGGGGGCCGAGGGCAAGCGCGCCACCTTCACCGGCATGGACCTGGCCGGCGTCGACCTGTCGGGCGCCATTCTCGCCAACGCCACCTTCCGCGAGGTGGACCTGTCGGATTCCTGCCTGGCCGAAGCCCGTCTCGATGGGTCGGACTTTCGCTATGCCACCCTGTCGGCGGCCAATCTGGGCGGGGCCAATCTCGGCGTGGCGGCCCTTCGCCATGCCAAGCTGAACCTCAGCAACCTTGAAGGCGCCGTGCTGCGCGGCACCGACCTGTCGGGCGCCTCCTTGACCGGCGCCCGCACCGCCGGTGCCGACTTCAAGGGTGCCGTCATGATGGGCGCCGACCTGCGCGACGCCGATTTGTCCCGGGTGGAGAATCTCACCCAACTCCAGGTGGATAAGGCAATCTGCGACAAAGCGACCCGGTTGCCGCCAGGGATCTTCCGTCCACTCGCGGAAGATGAACGTCTGTCCTGAGTGCGCCATACAAGGCTGTAAATTGCAATCAGTGCAATTTCAGCCTTGAAAGCTCTTCCGCCAGATACAACATTTAGCCTACTGGACTACAATACTTTAGTATTGTTCCAGAGAGGTCGGAAAGGGTTGGGGGCTTTTCCGTAGGTTTCAATGCGGAGGCGTACCCATCATGCGGCTGACCGACATCAGGATTTCGGCCAAGATCGGCCTGTCGTTTTTGTTCCCGGTTCTCCTGATCCTCGGGTTGGCGGCTTATGTGATCAGCGACAAGGCGCGGGTGGTGGGGGAAACCTCCACCCTGGCCGGCGTCGCTCCGCTCACCGCCGACATCAGCGCCCTGGTCCACGAAGTGCAGAAGGAGCGCGGTGCCTCGGCCGTCTATCTCGGCAGCAAGGGCGAGAAATTCGGAACCGAGCTCAAGGCCCAGCGCAAGCTGACCGACGAGGCGCGCGAAAAGCTGCTCCGCTCTTTGGCCGGCGTGGACACCGCCGCGCTCGGCAAGAGCTTCCCGCCCAAGGTGGAGGCCGCCGCCAAGCGCCTCGACGCGCTGATCGCCACGCGCGGCGCCATCGACACCCTGGCCATCGACGGGCGGGCCACGCTCGCCAATTTCACCGAAACCATCCGCTTCCAGCTGGACGTGGTCGACCAGATCGCGCTGCTGTCCAGCGACGTGCGGGTGGGGCGCATGATCGGTGCCTATCTCCGCCTGATGGAAGGCAAGGAAAAGGCGGGACAGGAGCGGGCCACCGCCGCCGGCGCCTTCGCCGCCGGAAAATTCGAGCCCGACATCTATCGCCGTTTCGTCTCCATCGTCGCCGAGCAGCAGCAGTTTCTGAGCGAGTTCCAGACCAACGCCGCCTCCGAGCAGGTCGAATTCTACCGCACCGCCCTGGACGACGAGGCCACCCGCACGGTGGAGCGCATGCGCAAGATCGGCCTCGACAGCCCGGCCACGGGCAATGTGGGCGACGTCACCGGCCCCGCCTGGTTCGCCGCCGCCACGTCGCGCATCAACCTGCTGAAGAAGGTCGAGGACCGCATGGCGGCCGACGTGCAGGCCCTGGCCGCCCAGGTCAACGGCGACGCCAGGGCGATCTTGTGGACCACCATCCTGGGCGTCGTCGCCGCCCTGGTCGTCGCCCTGGCGGTAGCCTGGACCGTGGTGCGCCAGATGACCTCGGCCATCGGCTCGCTGGTCGCCACCATGGAGCGGCTGTCGGCCGACGATTTCTCGGTGAGCGTGGGCGGCGTCGAGCGCGGCGACGAGATGGGGGCCATGGCCCGCTCGGTGCAGGTCTTCAAGGACGCCATGATGAGGGGCCACGATCTGGCCGACAAGCAGCTGGCCGAGGCCCATCAGCGCGAATTGCGCGGCCAGGCCATCGAGACGCTGGTCAACCGCTTCCAGGGCTCGGCCGAGCGCATGGTCGAGGCGGTCTCCGCCGCCTCGGTGCGCCTGCAGGGCACCGCCGCCTCCATGAGTTCTGCCGCCAGCGACACCAACAGCCGCGCCACCGTGGTGGCGGGCGCCACCGAACTGGCCTCGGCCAATGTCCAGACGGTGGCGGCCGCCGCCGAGGAACTGACCTCGTCGATCCAGGAGATCGGCCGGCAGGTCCACCGTTCGGCCGAAATCTCCGGCAACGCCGTGGCCGAGGCCGGCGAGGCCCAGGACACGGTCGCCGGCCTGGCCACCATGGTCGGCAAGATCGGCGAGGTGGTGACCCTGATCAACGACATCGCGTCCCAGACCAACCTGCTGGCCTTGAACGCCACCATCGAGGCGGCCCGCGCCGGCGAGGCGGGCAAGGGCTTCGCCGTGGTGGCGGGCGAGGTGAAGAATCTCGCCAACCAGACGGCGCGCGCCACCGGCGAGATCGGCCAGCAGATCGCCTCGGTGCAGCAGCAGACCGAACGGGTGGTCCAGGCCATCCACGACATCGTCGCCATCATCCGCGAGGTGGGCGAGATCACCGCCGGCATCGCCAGCGCGGTGGAGGAGCAGAGCGCCGCCACCCAGGAAATCGCCCGCAGCGTCGAGCAGGCCGCCGCCGGCACCGCCGAGGTCTCGGCCAATGTGGGCGGGGTTCAGGATGCCGCCGGCCGCACCGGCGCCGCCGCCGACGAGGTGCTGGGCGCGTCGAAGGCCATGGGTGACGAGGCGGTACGCCTCAAGACCACCATCGACGGCTTCCTGGGCGATATCCGGGCGGTGTAGGGGGGGCCACCATCGTCACCCCCGGACTTGATCCGGGGGGCCATGGATTGCCGGGTCAAGCCCGGCAATGACGGTCATTGGCGTAAAATGGACGGCTTGCGGATGCCTCAGCGCGCCTTGTCCAGCGCCGCCAGCACTTCCGCTTCGCTCAGCAGTTCGGGTAGGGCGATGCCGTCGGGGGCGCTGGGGCCGTAGACGGCGTTGAAGGGGATGCCATAGCGCCCGAACGAGGCCAGATAGCGGGAAATGCTTTCGTCGGGCCGGGTCCAGTCGGCGCGCAAGGCCTCCACGCCGGGCGAGGTCAGGCGACGGGCCACCTCGCCCCGCTCGATCACCGCCGCCTTGTTGACCTTGCAGGTGATGCACCAATCGGCGGTGACGTCCACGAACACCACCTTGCCGTCGGCCACCAGCCGCGCCACGGTCTGGGACTCAAAGCGGCCCCAGGTCACGGCGCCGCCGGTCTCGGGGCCGGTTTCGCCGTTGGCCGAGCCGTGGAAGGGGGCGGCCAGGGCCAGCCCGGCCAGGGCCACCACGCAGGCGGTCACCGCCGGCCGCGCCGCCGCCGGCAGCTTGTGGCGCAGGCCCAGGGTGGCGACGGCCGCCGCCATGGCCCCGCCGGTGATCAGCGCGGCCCAAATTCCCGCCTGGACCATCAGCACGCTGAGCAACCACAGCCCGGTGCCGGCCAAAGCGAGGCCCAGGACCTTGCGCACCGTGACCATCCAGCGTCCGGGCTTGGGCAGCTTCAGGGCCAGATCGGGCCAGATCGCCACCGCCAGATAGGGGACCGCCATGCCGATGCCCAGCGCGGCGAAGATCAGCACGATCTCGGCCGGGCCCCGCGCCAGGGCGAAGCCGATGGCGGTGCCCAGGAAGGGGGCCGAGCACGGGGTGGCCAGCAAGGTGGCGAAGGCGCCCGACAGGAAATGGCCCAGCACGGTGTGATGGGGGATGCCGCCGCCCCGGTTGAACAGGAAGGCGGGCATGGGAATCTCGAACATGCCCCACAGATTGGCGGCGAACAGGGCCAACAGCACCACCATCAGGGCCAGGAAGCCCGGCTGCTGGAACTGGATGCCCCAGCCCACCGCCGCGCCCGCCTGTTTCAGCCCGATGGCCAGGGCGGCCAGCGCCAGGAACGAGGCGACGATGCCCACGCCAGAGGCGACGAAGCTGGCCCGCACATGGGAACGCTCGCCGCCGCCATGGCCCAGCACGCCGATCACCTTGATGGACAGCACCGGCAGCACGCAGGGCATCAGGTTGAGGATCAGCCCGCCCAACAGCGCCACCAGCAGCATGCCGGCCAGCCCGGGGGCCTCGCCCGCCGCCACCGGCGATGCCGTGCCGGCAACCGGAACCATGGCGGTCTCGAAGGCGCGCATTCCGTCGGTGACGGTGACGGTCATGGGGGCGCCGGCCAGGGGCTTCATCAGCGCGCCGGCGGGCACCGGAATGTCGAACACCGCCCGGCGGCGGTCGGACGACAGGCTGATTCGGGGCTGGCCGAAGGCGGCCACGTCCTCGGCCTCGACGAAGGCGTCGGGATCGCTGAACGGCTCCATGGACGAGACGGCGAGGCGCAAGGCGGACGTCTCGCCGCCGCCCAGGGCCTCGGCGGACTCCAGGGACAGGCCGTGGCGGCGGCCGTCGCCGGGCACCAGGGCGGCAAAGCGGCCGATATCGTGGGCGAAGGCCGAGGGCTCGGCCGGGCCGGTCGACAGGTCCAGGCTCAGCTCGGCCTTCTGCGGCACGCAGATCTGGGCGCAGGCCAGGAAGTCCACCGCCAGGCGGGCCGCCACGGGCCGCGAGGGCTCGGGCGCGCGGGCGTCGAGCGGCAGGATCACCTCGCCCATATAGCCGTAATTCTGCAACCCGGCCAATACGAAGCGGTGGGGGGCGGGCCAGCGCGGCTGGGGATTGTCCAGATTGGCGGAACCGGCCCAGTCCAGCTTGGGCGGATAGCCGGCGTCGCCCGGCGTGCGCCAATAGATCTTCCAACCCGGCTCCAGCTTGAAATGCAGGCCCAGGCGCAACTGGCCGGTCTCTCCCGTGCCCGTGGCGGCGGAAATCAGGCGGACCTTGCCGGATTCGCTGGTCGCCCATTCCGACGCTCCCGGCTCCGCCGCCGTGGCGGGCAGTCCGACAACCGCCAGCAGGGCCGCCATCAGCATCGTCCGTAACCAGTTCATCCGCACCATGACCGCCTTCCTTGGAATACGTGGCCGGAACAACAGCACCGCCGGCTATCGGGTGTCAATGACGGCGCGCATCCGGTTCTTGGGCTTCGCCCCCCGGGCACGAATTGTTACGCTCGATTGACCGATTCTCCGGCGAGGCGGATACTTCCTAAGGATAGGCCGGTCAACGGGGGCGGGATGGGGCTGGACATCGCCTGCGGGAATGAGCGCTACGGCCGGGTGAAGCTTACCGGCGACGCCTGGGGCGGGCTGGCCGCCATGCTGGTGGCGCTGCCGTCGGCCATCGCCTTCGGCGTCACCATCTTCGCGCCCCTGGGCGGCTCGCTGGCGGCGCAAGGCGCCATGGCCGGCATTCTCGGCGCCACGGCTCTCGGCATGCTCGCCCCGCTGTTCGGCAGCAGCGCCCGGCTGATCAGCGCGCCCTGCGCGCCTGCGGCGGCCATGCTGTCGGCCCAGGCCTATACCCTGACCGGCCAGGGGCTGCCGGCGGGCAGCATCGTGCTGCTGCTGGGCCTGACCGCCTTGCTGGCCGGGCTGTTCCAGATCGCGCTGGGATTGCTGCGCATCGGCCGGCTGATCAAGTTCATTCCCTATCCCGTGGTCTGCGGCTATCTCAGCGGCGTCGGCCTGATCATCATCGGCAGCCAGATCCCCAAGCTGCTGGGCGTGCCCGGGGGCGTCAGCCTGTGGGCCGCCCTCAGCCTTCCGTCCCTGTGGGTGTGGCAAAGCGTGGTGGTCGGCGCGGTGGTGATCGCCGTGATGGTGCTGACGCCGCGCATCACCCGATCGGTGCCGCCGGCCATCCTGGCCCTGGCGGCGGGGCTGGCCGCCTATTTCGCCCTGGCGGCCTTCGATCCCGCCCTGATGACCATCGACGGCAACCGCCTGCTGGTGGGAAAGATCTCCGCCGGAGGCTATGGCGTGGGCGCCACCATCGGCCAGCATTGGCGCTCGCTGGGGGCATTGGAGCCGGAAATCCTGCTCGAGGTGGTGATTCCGGCGCTCACCCTGGCGGCGCTGTTGTCCATCGACACGCTGAAGACCTGCGTCGTGCTCGACGCCATGACCAATTCCACCAGCAATCCCGACCGCGACCTGCTGGGCCAGGGGATCGGCAACGCGGCTTCCGCCCTGGTGGGCGGCGTACCCGGGGCCGGGACCATGGGGGCCTCGCTGATCAACGTCAACAGCGGGGCCAGCACCAGGGTGTCGGGCCTGCTGGCGGGAAGCCTGTGCTTCGCCGCCTTTCTGGTGCTGTCGCCGGTGATCGCCTGGGTGCCGGTGCCGGCCCTGGCGGCCATCCTGATCGTCATCGGCTTTCGCATGATCGACCGCCATTCGCTGGCGTTCTTCTATACCCCGGCCACGCGGCTGGATTTCCTGGTCATCACCGCGGTGATCGTCGTCGCCCTGTTCGGCAACCTGATCGCCGCGTCGGGGGTGGGGGTGGCCTTCGCCATTCTGCTGTTCATCCGCGAGCAGACCCGCAGCACGGTGGTCCGCAACCGCATCGAGGGCAACCAGATCTTCTCCAAGCGCCTGCGCAGTTCCGACGAGACGGCCCAGGCCGAGCAGGGGCCGTGCGACACCGTCGTCTTCGAATTGCAGGGCAGCCTGTTCTTCGGCACCGCCAGCCAGCTGCACGCCGCCCTGGAACCCGAGACCCACAGCCGCAAGTTCGTCATCCTCAGTATGCGCCGGGTGCAGTCGCTCGACCTTACCGCCACCCACGTGCTGGAGCAGATCAAGGACCGGCTGGAGGAGAACGACGCCTTCCTGGTGTTCTGCGACATCCCCAAGGGGCTGCCCAGCGGCCTCAAGATGAAGCGCTTTCTCAAGGATACCGGCGTGGTGCGCCCCACCAACAAGGCCTTCGCCTTCCGCCAGCTGGACGAGGCTCTGGAATGGGTGGAGGAGCAGCGCACCGGCGTCCGCGACGCCGAGGGCGACGGCGAGCTGGTTCTGGGCATCGCCGACATGCCCATGTTCGCCGGATTGCCGCCCGAGACCCTGGCCGATCTGAACGCGACGGTGACGTTGCGGCCCGTCCATGCCGGCAAGAAGGTGTTCAAGGCGGGCGTGGCGGGCGACGAACTGTTCCTGATCCGGCGGGGAACCGTCAGGATCACGCTGCCCATCCACAAGAAGGAGCATTACCACCTGGCCACCTGCGGCCCGGGCGAGATCATCGGCGGCATCGGCTTTCTCGACGCCGGCAACCATGCCGCCGACGCCGTGGCCATAACCGAGGTGGAAGTCTATGTGCTGAGCCGCGAGGGGTTCACCGCGCTGGGCGAGCGGCACCCCGGCCTGGCGTTCCGGCTGATCGAAAACGTCGCCCTCAACCTGGCGGACAGGTTGAGGGCGACGGTCTCGGAAATCCATGCCCTGAGGGGGTAGGATTCGGCAACTCGACGTTGAGGCGCCCTTCCTTTCTCCGTCACCCCCGGACTTGATCCGGGGGTCTGGATTGCCGGGTCAAGCCCGGCAATGACGGTCAATGGGTTAAGACTTTACGGTCTACCGCGCCCCGGCCGAGGACAACGGCTTGGCCCGCCGCGAGGCGCGCTCCAGATCGGCGTTGGACTTGGGTGCCGGCTTCTTCAGCGAGGGCGGAAGGGGCGGCGGGGCCGAGGCCATGGAGGGCACAGCGGCGTTGCTGGGCACGCCGCTCACCGCTTGCGGCGCGGGGCGCACCGGCGCGCTGGCCGGCATGCCGCTGTCCAGGTCGATGGCGTAGGCCAGCGCCGCCAGGGTGGCCGACTTCATGCCGGGCATGGAACGCGGCCAGGGACGCTGGGTCTCCAGATGCTTGGCCAGCTTCTGGACCGCCCACAGGGCGCAGTGGGGGCCGAAGGCCTGGCGGAAGCCCTTCATCTCCAGCCGGGTATAGGCGGTGAACAGGAACACCGTCACCGGCTTCAGCGCGTATTCCATGGCGGGGAAGATCATGTCCACCGCCTTGTTCTCCATGACGGCGATCTGCGACACCGCCTTGCGCAGCGCCACCTCGTCCATGTCGGTGAACACGGCGTCCAGGCCCTGCTTGGTGAAGGCTTCCATCAGGGCGTTGGAATCGATGCTGCCGTCCACGGCGCGCAGGCGTCTGGCGTCTTCCAGCAGCAGCGGCAGGCGCCCGTCGGGCCCCAGCCCCTCGGCCGCCAGGATGTCGATCTGCGCCGATTCGCGCAGCTTCAGGATGCGCGGCCCCAGGACGCGCACCGTGCTGGGATGCAGGGTCGAATAGCTGGGGATCAGCTGGGCCTGCCATTCGTAGCGCAAATTGTCGCGGAAGACCTCGTAGAGCTTGTCGCCCGGTCCCTTGGGCGCCGCGACGGGGGCGCGGTGGACGGGCTTCTTGATGCCCAGCTTGATGGCGGTCTTGTGCAGCAGCGACGGCGCCTGGACCACGATGGGCGGCGCCTCGGGGGCCGGCATGGCCTCGCGGAAATAGCGCTTGGCCGAGGCCCGCACCACCAGCGCCACCACGTGGTCCAGGGTGCGGCCGCACCACATTTCCTCGTCGCCGGCGGTGATGGGACGCTTGTCCCTGCGCATGACGATCTTGCGGAACAGGTCAGGCTGGTTGCGGAACACCTGGAAGCATTCGTGCAGCAGCCCAGGCGTGTTCAGCACGTGGTCGTAGACCTCGTGCGGCGCAACGGTGGAAAGCTGTCCGATATTGACTCGGAGGATGTCCGCGACCTGGGTGCGCAAGGTATCGCGCACTACGTCCAGCCCGTCGTCCTTCTGCGGCTCTGGCCCTTTGCGGGCTTTGATGCTTGCGCTCACACTCTCCCCCCCGGGAAGTGATGATTATGCCCATAACCCTACGATCAGAATGGTCATGGATTGGCGCAAACATCAATAAATTGTTAATAAATCCATACTTCAGTTTGTGGTTCGCCATATATGCCTAGTTGTGACGACAGCCCGATTCGGTTGTCGTCCCCAATTGTTGCGGCAGCAGACGAAGCGCCGTCATGCCCAGGGTGGCGATGGCCAGGGCGATGGCCATGCCGCCCAGGCCCAGCATCACTTCCCAGGCGCTGGGGGCATAGGCGTGGACGTGGCCGTCGGCGAAGGTGGACGACGCCTCCATGCCGGGAAACAGGTCCAGCGGCCAGACCTGGCCGCCGATGATGATCACCCAGACCTGAGCCAGTCCGCCCAGCACCACCAGGATCGAGGCCATCATGGCGCGCTTGCGGGCCGCATGGCCGCAGCCGCCATAGGCGATGGCCAGGGGGGCGATGCCGCCCAGGCCCACCTGACCCACCCAGAACAGGGTGGTGTGAAGGCCGCCGTTCCACAGGATGAAGGCTTCCACCCCGCCGCGTCCGGCGAAATACAGCTGGGTGACGTGATGGAGCGCGGTGAAATAGAGATTGGCGGCGACGAACAGGCCCAGCAGGCGCACCAGCCGGGCGGACAAATCGTCGCCCAGCGGGCGCCGGGTCATCTTGAACGACACCGACAGGACCAGGATGAACGCCGCCAGGCCGTAGGCGAAGGACATGGCGATGAAGAGCGGCGCCATCACCGCCGCGCCATAGGCCTCGCGCGCCGCCAGGAAGCCGAAGATGCACCCGGTGCCGGTGGTCAGGACCAGCCGCCAGAGAAAGGCGGCCAGGGCGGCCGGCTTGTAGAAGCGCTTGGCCCGCCAGTCCATCATGGTCCACAGATAGACGCCCACCACGGCCATGAAGCCGGAATAGAGGATGACGTTCCAGGCGAAGATGGACTTGAAATTGAAATGGGTCATGGCGACGAACAGGCGGTCGGGCCGCCCGAGATCGAGGACCAGCACGGCGAGGCCGCCCCCCAGCAGCGCCACCGCCAGCAGGGCCGACAGGCGGCCCAGCGGCTGGTAATCACCCCGCCCGAACACCGAACCCATGGAGGCGACGTTGAGCGCGCCGGAAGCCGCGACGATCAGGAACACGGCGAAGACGTGGGGCACGCCCCACACCACCTGATTGGTCATGCCGGTGACCCAATGGCCCTGGTGCTCCATGTGGAAGACGGCGCCCAGCGCCACCAAGATCACGGCGCCAAGGCCCGCCATCAGGGCCAGCCAGCCCCGCGTGTAGGGGCGCACCTGGGTGTAGGTGGTGGTGGTGCTCATGGCTCAGATCCCCTGGTACCGGATGGCGGGCTCCAGCCCCAGATCGGCGCGGATGCGGGTGGTGGCCTCGCGCGCCACCCGTTGCGCAATCTCGGACTTGGGGTCGTTCAAATCCCCGAACAGCATGGCGCCCTTGGCCTTTGCCGCGCAGGCCTCGACGCAGGCCGGCGGGCGTCCCTCGTCGATGCGGTGGACGCACAGCGTGCAGCCCTCCACCGTGCCCTTGCCGCGGGGCAGGTGGGGCTGCTGGCCCTTCTGGTCCTCGTGGGCGAAGGAGCGCGCCTTGTAGGGGCACGCCATCATGCAATAGCGGCAGCCGATGCAGATGTGACGGTCCACCAGCACGATGCCGTCGGCCCGCTTCATGGAGGCGCCGGTGGGGCAGACGTCGACGCAAGCCGGCTTGGCGCAGTGCTGGCACATGACCGGCAGCGAGTGGGCCGCCCCGGTGGCGGGGTCGCGCAGGTTGACCTTGCGCACGTACTGGGCGTCGGTCAGCGGCCGGTCATGGCCGGCGAGACCCATTTCCGTCTTGCAGGCTTCGACGCAAACGGTGCATTCGGCGCCGCATTTGGCGGTGTCGATCAGCATTGCCCAGCGGTTCCGCGCCGACGCCGGCTCGCCCGGTGCGCGGGCAAGAGCAGGGGCGGCGACCAGCACCGCGCCCGAGGCAAGGATCACCTGGCGGCGGGACAGTTCGGTCATCGCGACGCCTCCCTGACCGGGGATTTGGGCGTGGCGGCGTGGCATTCGAAGCAATCGGGCTTGGCCGCCACGTAAGAATGGCACGACTGGCAGAACTGGCCGGGATCGTTGACCGGCAGTACCTTGCCCGCAGAATCGGTGGCGGCGTGGCACTCGACGCAGGCCTTCAGCGACGCCTTGGCGCCCCGGATACCAAGCCGCAGCGTGTCGTCACGCTGGTGCTTCAGCATGTCCGCGTGGTCGCGCCGCATCACCTCGTTGGGGGCGATGCAGGCCTCGCCCTTGGGTTTGGGCCAGTGGGGCAGGTCGGCGGCGAAGGCCGAAGCCGCCGCCGCGCTCACCATCAACAGCACTCCCAACAGCAGCCGAGCCAGCATCCCTATTCCCCCAGCCCCATCTGGATGTAGCCGGTGGGGCAGACGTCCTTGCAGATGTGGCAGCCGATGCACTTGGAATAGTCGGTTTCCACATAGCGGCCGGTGGTGCGCTCGCTCTTCTTGACCCGGCTGACGGCGGTCTGCGGGCAGAACACCACGCAATTGTCGCATTCGAAGCATAGGCCGCAGGACATGCAGCGCTTGGCCTCGTCCACCACCTCGGCATCGGTGAGCAGCAGCAGGCGCTCGTCGAAATTGCCGATCACCTTGTCGGCGTCGATATGCACCTCGTGGCGGTGGTGGCGCGCCGTGCGGGTGAAGTGCCCCAGATACAGGTCGTCGTGGGGGATGATCTCGGCCGCCGCCCGGTTCTCGAAATTGTGGACGGCGAACTTGGCCTCGAAGGTGCCGCGCACCGGGCCGGGCTCGTAATGGGCCGGGTCCAGGTTGCTTTCGTGCAGCTTGGCCAGCAGGTTGAAGTGATGCACGTCCACCTTGGGCCTTTTCGCCACGTCGCCGGTTTCCAGGAACTCGCCGATGCCGGCCGAGGCCACGCGGCCATGGCCGATGGCGGTGGTGAGCAGATGCGGCTTGACCACGTCGCCGCCCACGAAGTGCTTGGGCTTGCCCGGCACGCGATAGGCCTTGTCGGCGTTGATGAAGCCCTTGCCGTTGTCCATCTCGGGCAGGTCGGCCAGGTCGCCCGCCTGGCCGATGGCGGAGACCACCAGATCGGCGTCCAGGGTGAACTCGGTGCCCTCGACCGGCTTGGGGGTGGTGCCCTCCATGGTGCATTGGCAGAGCTTGAGGCCCACGGCGCGGCCGTCCGGCCCCTTGATCACTTCCAGCGGCATGATGCCGCCCCGGATGTCGACGCCTTCACGCTTGGCGTCGTCGATCTCGCGCTGGGCGGCAAACATCTTCTCCACCGGGAACAGCGAGGTCAGCGTGACAGTCGCGCCTTCGCGGCGCGCCGTGGCCGCCACGTCGTGGGCCACGTGGCCTAAGATGACGTTGTCGGCGCGGTCCTGCTCGGAGACCTTGTCGATATGACCCAGGCGGCGCGCCACCGAGGCCACGTCGATGGAGGTGTCGCCGCCGCCCACCACGATGATGCGTCCGGGAACGTGCTGCAGGCGCCCTTCGTTGAAGGCCTTCAGGAAGGCGACGCCCGACACGCAGTTGACGGTGTCCTTCCAGCCGGGAATGGGCAGGCCGCGGCCCGCATGGGTGCCGATGCCCCAGAAGATGGCGTCGAACTTCTCTTCCAGTTCCGACACGGTGATGTCGGTGCCGATGCGGCACTTGGCGCGCACGGTGATGCCCATGTTCAGGATGCGGTTGATCTCGGCGTCCAGCACTTCACGCGGCGTGCGGTAGCCGGGGATGCCGTAGCGGACATAGCCGCCCAGCTCGGCCTTTTCCTCGAACACCGTCACCGCATGGCCGGCGCGGCGCAGGTGATAGGCCGCCGACAGGCCGGCCGGGCCGCCGCCCACCACGGCGACGTGCTTGCCCGTCTCGCGCTCGGGCTTGGGGAAGGTGAGCTTGTTGGCGATGGCCCAGTCGCCGATATGGTGTTCGACCGAATTGATGCCGACGTGTTCCTCGACCATGTTGCGGTTGCAGCCGCTTTCGCACGGCGCCGGGCAGACGCGGCCCATGATGGCGGGGAAGGGGTTGGCCTCGGTCATGCGGCGGAAGGCGTATTCCTGCCAGGCCATGCCCGCCGGGGGCTTTTCCACGCCGCGCACGATGTCCAGCCAGCCGCGGATGTCGTGACCCGAGGGGCACGAGCCCGAGCAGGGCGGCGTCCTCAGCACATAGGTCGGGCATTTGTGCGACCAGCCGGCCTTGAAGATCTCTTCCTGCCAGTGCTGGGGCTGGGAATCGCCATCCTTGTAGCGGCGGTAATTCCGTCCCTCGGTGGTGGTCTCGGCTTTGGCGGCCATGCGGGCTCTCCCTCTCGTTGTTCCGTCCCTTTTGACCGTTTCCCTTTCCCGTCACCCCCGGACTTGATCCGGGGGTCCATGGATGCCCGGGTCAAGCCCGGGCATGACGATGAACAGGGGATGGGTTCTTCTGTTGGGACGGTCCTTCTCGTTGTTGTCAGTCGTTGTCGCCGAGGACGATGGCGTTGCTCACCAGTTGGTGAACGCTGACCACCATTTCCCGGTCGAAGTCGTAATAGGGCAGGATCTTGGTGAACTGCGCCTTGCAGATGGCGCACATGGCGGCCATGTGGGTGACGCCTTCCTTGTCCACCACGTCTTTCAGCGCTTCCATGCGGGGGCTTGCTCCCTTGACGCGCAGCTCGATCAGCTCGTCGGTCAGCAACCCGCCGCCGCCGCCGCAGCAATAGGTCTTGTCGCAGATGGTGTCGGGGTGCATGTCGACGAATTTCGGTACGGCCGCCGTGATCACTTCGCGCGGGATGCTAAACTGGCCGCCGGGCCTGTCGCCCATGCGCGCGCCTCTGGCCACGTTGCAGGAATCGTGGACGGTCAGCACCATGCCGTCGTTGCCTGACTTGTCGAGCTTGATGCCCTTGCGGCGGATCAGGTCGGAGGTGAATTCCAGGATGTGCTGGGGCACGGGATAGCGGGGATCGAGGAAGTCCCAGGGCCCGGCCAGGGTGTTGAGGAACGAGTAGGCGACGCGCCAGGCGTGGCCGCACTCGCCGAAGATGATGCGCTTGACGCCCAGCTCCCGCGCCGCCTCGCGGATGCGCATGGAGATCTTCCTCATCTGCTCGTAATTGCCGATGAACATGCCGAAATTGCCGGCTTCCGACGCCTTGGTGGACAGGGTCCACGACACGCCGGCGGCATGGAACACCTTGGCGTAGCCCATCAGGCCCAGCACGTGCGGCTCGGCGAAGAAGTCGGCGGACGGCGTGACGAGGAGAACCTCGGCCCCTTCCACGTCGATGGGCATCTTCACCGCCACGCCGGTGTCGTCCAGCATGTCCTCCTCGAGACCCTCCAGCGTGTCGATCAGGGCCGGGGCGGGCAGGCCCAGGTTGTTGCCGATCTTATGGACCTTGCCGATGATCTCGTTGCAGTACTTCTGGCCCTGGCCGATGGAATCCATGATGTCGCGGGCCGCCATGGAAATCTCGGCGGTGTCGATGCCGTAGGGGCAGAACACCGAGCAGCGGCGGCACTGGGAACACTGGTGGAAGTAGCTGTACCACTCGTCCAGCACTTCTTTGGTCATGTCGCGCGCGCCCACCAGGCCGGGGGCGATCTTGCCGGCCGGTGTGAAATAGCGGCGGTAGACGCTGCGGAACAGGTCGGCTCTCGCCACCGGCATGTTCTTGGGGTCGCCGGTCCCTAGGAAGTAGTGGCACTTGTCGGTACAGGCGCCGCACTTGACGCAGATGTCCATGAACACCTGCAAGCTGCGGTATTTGGAGAGCAGCCCGCCCATGTGGTCGATGGCGCGCTTTTCCCAGCCCTCGGTCAGTTCGCCGGGAAAGCCCAGCGGCTGCTGGTGCGCCTCGGCGGCCACATAGGGCTTGGAGGCGGCCATGGCATTGGCCTTGATGGCCGGAACCGGGCGCTCGGCGGGATCGCCCAAGGCGGGAATGTCGAAGGGGGCGGCGGCCATGGTCTAGCCCCTCTCTTCCAGCTTGGCGGCCCAGGGCGCCAGATGGCGCACTTCGCGCGGATTATCGGTCTGGTTGCGGGTCGGGCTGAAGAACAGGCCCGGCGCGTGCAGCAGCTTGGAGAACGGGAAGACGATCATCAGCAGGCAGACCAGCAGGAGGTGAAGACCCAGCAGCGGGTCGGCGGGCAGCGGCCGCAGCTCGAACCCCATCAGGCCGGTGAAGAAGGCCTTCACCGTGACGATGTCGGTGTGGACGACGCATTTCATGGCCATGCCGGTCACCCCGATGCCCAGCAGCAGGACCAGCATCAGGATGTCCGAGGGCCGGGTGACGTAGCGCACCCGTTCGGAGACGAGGCGCCGGGCCAGCAGCAGGCTAAGGCCCGCCACCATGGCCAGCCCGGCCGGCTGGGCCAGGGGCTGGACCAGCCCGGTGAGAAAGCCGATTTCCGCCTGGAAATAGCGGCCGTGGCGGATCAGCACCACGGCCAGGCCTAAGTGGAAGACAATGGCGAACAGCCACAGCAGCCGGTTGGCGCGATAGAGGCTTTCGAACAGCACCGCCTCGCGGCCCAGGCGCAGGGCCACGCCGCCCTTGGTGAGCGGCGCCGGGGTGGTGGGAATCTTCAAGGGCGCCGGCGTCTTGGCGTATTGGGCGATCTTCATGGCCAGCCCGGCCACCAGGACCAGGCTCGAGACGCTGAAGAGAATGGCGAAAAAGATCGTCACGACGGCACCCTTCCTCGTCACCCCCGGGCGTGGCCCGGGGGTCCATGGATGGCCGGGTCAAGCCCGGCCATGACGGCTGCGGACAGTATCCGCTACACGCAGCCGGTGGGCTTGGGCAGGCCGGCGATCTTGCACGCCTGCTTGCCGGGGCCGTAGGGGAACAGCTCGTAGAGGTATTTGTTGTTGCCCTTGTCGGGCCCCATCTTCTTGGCGATGGCCTTGGTCAGCACGCGCACCGCCGGGGCGATCTGGTACTCGGCGTAGTACTCGCGCAGGAAGTTGACCACTTCCCAGTGCTCGGGGCTCATGGTGATGCCCTCGTCCTTGGCGATCTGGCCGGCCAAGTCCTCGTTCCACTGGTTGATGTCGGTGAGGTAGCCCTCTTCATCGGCCTCGATGGTGGCGCCGTTGCTGGTATAAGCCATGTGTTTCTCTCCTCAGGTCTTTTCTTGAATTACAGCCAGGCGTTGGTCGCCTTGGTCCCGGCCGCCAGATCCACGAATCCGGCGTAATCCACGACGGTAATGTCTTTTACCACCTTTGCGGGGTCCAGTCCCCTGGCCGCCAGATCGGGGCCGAGGACATGCAGCTTCATGGTCTTGGCCGCATCGGCCATCTTGCCCTCGAAGGCGGTGCCGGACAGCGCGGCGATGACCGCGTCCTCCATCAGCAGGACGCTATCGCCCGGCTGGGCGTGGCCCAGGCAGGAATCGAGGCAGGACCGCTCGAAGGGGGATTTGTTGACGGTGTGCAGAATGCTCATTGCATGATTCCTTTTGTCCCTCAATCGCCGGGCGGGTTTCTTCGAAACCCTTGGCTTTCGCGGCATAAGCCGCGGCGGGCCTTGCCCTTGCCTCGGGGCTTGCGCCCCTCGGAGTTACGCCGTCAGAACCACGTCCATCTCGGCCATCAGCTTGCCCATCTCGGCGCGGCTCAGGACCTCGACGTCGACCAGCAGGTCGTCCTCGGTCAGGCCGCGTTCGGCCAGGCTTTCCGCCTCCACGTACAGCTTCTCTATGTCGTAGCCCTCCAACGCCCGGTAGGTGGGCGAGAAGTTCTTGACCCCGATGCCGGCGGGCGTCTGGCCCTTCTTGATCTGCAGCACGCCGTCGTCCAGGAAGGCCAGATGCACATCCTGGTCGAAGGCCGCCGAGATCAGCACCATTTCCAGCACTTCCAGGGCGTAGACCGTGCCGTGGGGGGCCTTGCGGTTGATGAACATGAACTTCTTGACGATGCCGCTTTCCATATCGTCCATGGCTTTAATCCCCGAAAGTCACGAGACGGTCGGCATGGATGCCGGCCTCGATCAGCTGGCCCAGGCCCGAGATGCGGAAGCCCGGGGCGAGATTGGCCTCGGTGATGCCGCGGCGCAGACCGGCGGCGACGCAGACCACCAGATCGACCTTGTGATCGTCCGCCAGCTTCTGCCAGTTCTTGGTCACGTTGCGGTCGTCCGAGGGCGGCTCGCCCAGTTTGGTCGCGTTGTTGACGCCGTCGTAATAGAAGAACACCCGGAAAATCTCGTGGCCCTTCTCCAAGGCGGCCTTGCAGAACTGGAAGGCTGAGTCGGCGGCCTGATGGTTGTAGGGGCCTTCGTTGACGAGGATGGCGAACTTCATGTCCAATCCCCTCCCTTAGAAGTGCAGATGCGCCGAGGCGTTGAGATTGGCCCGGCCGCCCCGCCAGTTGTCCACGTGGTACTTGGTGAAGGGCAGCTCGGTCAGCTCGAAGAAGCGGGGCCAGCCGATGCGCTCGATCCACTCGCCCATGCGCTCCCAGGCCCGGGCGTCGGCCTTGTAGACCGACAGGATCTTCTTCACCACCTCGGCCACTTCCGGCCAGCGCGGCGCGTTGTTGGGCAGACCGGCGGCCACCAGCTTGTGGAACATGGGCTTGGAGCGGGTCGATGAATGCTTGCCGCCCACCCAGATGGCGATCTTGGAATGGACCGGGTCGTTGATCTGCATGGGCGGGCAGGGCGGATAGCAGGCGCCACAGCACACGCACTTCTTCTCGTCCACTTCCAGCGACGGCTTGCCGTCCACCAAAGCGGGCCGGATGGCCGCCACGGGGCAGCGCGCGATCACCGTCGGGCGTTCGCAGATGCCGGCCACCAAGGCGTGGTTGATCACCGGCGGCTTGGTGTGCTGGACGTTGATGGCGATGTCGCCCTGGCCGCCGCAATTGATCTGGCAGCAGCTGGTGGTGATCTTGACGCGGTTGGGCATCTCCTCGGACTTGAACTCGTCGACGAGTTCGTCCATCAGCGCCTTGACCACGCCGGACGCATCGGTGCCGGGGATGTCGCAGTGCAGCCAGCCCTGGGTGTGGCTGATGAAGCCCACCGAGTTGCCGGTGCCGCCCACCGGGAAGCCCTCGTCCTCCAGGCGCTGGATCAGGGCCGGAACCTTGGACTCGTCGGTGGTCATGAACTCGGCCGAGGACCGCACGGTGAAGCGGATGTGGCCGTCGCAGAAGGCATCGGCGATGTCGCACAGCCGGCGGATGGTGAACACGTCCAGCTGGCGCTGGGTGCCGGCCTTGACGGTGTACACCGCCTCGCCGCTTTCGGCGACGTGGCGCAGCACGCCGGGACGCGGGCGGTCATGGTGGGTCCACTTGCCGTAATTGCGCACCAAGGCGGGGTGCATGAATTGCTTGGAATCCGGCACGCCGCTTTCAACGGGACGACGAAGTTCGCTCATGGGTCCTGTCTCCCTTACTCGGCGGCGTTGTTGGTCTTGCGCTCGGCCCACTTGCGGGCCTCCTCTTCCCATCCGTCGGTGCGGATGTAGGAATTGGTGCGCGGCTGGTTGATCATGTTGACGTCGAGGTCGAGGCCCAGGGCGTCGAGGTAGTTGACCAGCCCGATGCGCTCGATCATCTCGCCGGTGCGCTCGTGCTCCAGCGCGTTGTCGGCGAAGAAGTCGAGCATGTTGTGGGCCAGCTCCAGCAGCTTCTCGTAGTCCTCTTCGGTCTCCAGCTTCATGAAGGGGACCACCACGGTGCCCATCAGGTCGCCGATCTTGAGCGTGCGCTTGCCGCCCACCAGGATGCAGATGCCACGCTCCTTACCGGGCTTGAGCGCCTTGGTGCAGACGTTGATGCAGTGCATACAGCGCACGCAGGACTTGTTGTCCACGTCCAGCGTGTCGTCGTCGTTGAGCCCCAGCGCCTGGGTCGGGCACATGCGGATCACCTGGTTGATGAATTCCTTGCGGCCCAGTTGCTTGACCTTGGCCTGCACCTCCTTCTGGTCGACCTGCATGTCGTCCTTCCAGGTCCCTAAGATCGCCACGTCGGCGCGCTGGGTGGCGTTGGCGCAGTCGTTGGCGCAGCCCGAGAACTTGAACTTCAGCTTGTAGGGCAGCGAGGGGCGGTGGATGTCATCGACGAAGTCGTTGATGATGGCGCGGTGCGCGGCCAGGGTGTCGAAGCAGGCCTGCTCGCAGCGCGCCGGGCCGACGCAGGACGCCGAGGTGCGCACGCCCGCACCCGCGCCACCCATGTCGAAGCCCATCTCGTTGATCTTGTCCCAGGCGGCCTGGACCTGCTCGGTGCGGCAGCCCTGGAACATGATGTCGCCCGATTGGCCGTGCAGCGCGATCAGGCCCGAGCCGTGCTCCTCCCAGATGTCGCACATCTGGCGCAGCGTCTTGGTGTCGTAGAAGAAGCCCGGGGCCGGCATGATGCGCAGCGTGTGGAATTCCGAGCTTTCCGGGTACTGGTCGGCCACCTCGGAAAAGCGCGGGATGACGCCGGCGCCATAGCCGAACACGCCGACCGTGCCGCCTTTCCAATAGCCCTTGCGGGTCTGGTAGCTGTGCTCCAGCTGGCCCAGGAGGCTCTTCATGATGCCGGAATGGGCTTTGCCCTCCACCTCGGCCAGGCGCTTCAGGCCCGTCACGAAGCTGGGCCACGGACCGCTTTCCAGCTGGTCGAGCATGGGGGTGGGCGGCATCTTCTTCGACATTGCTTCTCGCTCCCTCGCATTCGTCACGAAGCGTTCGCACGCGCGCCTTCAGCCGGGCGCGGCAATACGCTGGATGAATATCCGATCCGTTGGGAAGCTCTGCTCCCGGACCTCTCCTGATTCGTCCGGCCGTTCTATGCGGCTCGTTACATTCGAGGATGATAATATTGCAGAACCCTACGATCCAAGTGGATTCTTTAGGAAATTCGCATGAAAATGAGGTGGGAGGAAAAATTCCAATGATTCCAGCCTGTTTCCGCCTCGACGATACCGAGTCCTATGCCCGCTGGCGGGGCGGAAGACTGGCGCGGGCGCCTGTCGCGACCTGCGATCTGGTGGTGGAGGTGGGCGACATCGCCGCACTGACCCCTGGTGAAAGGCAGGCGCTGCACCACCGTCTGGGCCGCGCCAACACGGCGGTCTATGCCGAGGGGCCGAAGCCGGGCCGCGACCACAAGGCGGCGCTGAAGGCCCTGGCCGCCCAATTGGGCCTCGCCTCGCTGGATTCCAACGCCCTGGCCGACGACGACGGCATCACGCCGCTGTCCGTGCATCGCGAGGGCACGCGGTCGCGCTACATCCCCTATACCGAGCGGCCCATCACCTGGCATACCGACGGCTATTACAATCCGCCGGACAGGACGGTGCGCGCCCTGCTGCTCCATTGCGCCGGAAAGGCGGCCGAGGGCGGGGCCAACCGGCTGATGGACCACGAGATGCTCTATATCCAGCTGCGTGACGAGGACCCGGAGCTGATCCGGGCGCTGATGCGGCCCGACGCGCTGACCATTCCCGGCAACGAGGAGGAGGGGATGACACGGCCCGAGACGGTGGGGCCGGTGTTCTCGTTCAATGCCGACGGAAGCTTGCACATGCGCTACACGGCGCGCACCCGCAACGCCGTCTGGTCGGACGAGGCTGCACCGGCGGCGGCGGCCATCAGGCGCCTGCTGGACGGGCCGTCGCCCCATATCTTCGAGCATGTGCTGGAGGAAGGCCAGGGACTGGTCTCCAACAACCCGCTGCATACCCGCGAGCCGTTCAGGGACGATCCCCGATCGCCCCGCCTGCTCTACCGGGCGCGCTATCACGAGAGGATTTCATGACCACCGACACTCCCGACTTCGCCAAGGAAGACGTCACCCCCATCGCCACCCTGGCCGCGCCGTGGAGCCGCGAGATCAGCTTTTCCGCCGTGGATCACGAAAGCGGCATGCGAATCTTAAGGATGCGCATCAAGGAAGGCCGCGCCCGCTTCACCATCGTCGATCTGGACGAGAAGACGGTCGGCGAGATGATGGCGGTGATGGGGGAGTGGGCTAGAGCGGTTCGCGATCTAACGGAATCGCAGGGGATTCACAGGCGCGGCTAATCGTGATTCACTTCCTGTGGAGGTGGCCCACGATGACTCGACCTTTATCCGTAGATCTGCGCGACCGTGTTGCGCGATATGTTCTGGCTGGCCATTCGCGCCGACAGGCGGCCAGTGTCTTCAATATCTCGGTGAGCTCGGCGGTACGCTATGTGGCGCAATATCTGTCGAGTGGGACGGTGGCGCCAAAGCGGCAAGGCGGTGATCGGCGCAGTAAATTGGGCGACCATCGGGCCTATGTGCTGCTGCGTGTTAAGCAGGTTCCGGATATCTCGCTGGCCGATTTAACCAAAGAACTGGCCGAGCGGGGCGTTCAAATCCATCTTTCCAACCTTGCCCGGTTTCTCCGGGCACAGGGGCTGACCTATAAAAAAAACTTTGGTCGCGTCCGAGCAGATGAGGCCGGACGTCCGGTTGCTGCGCGAGGAGTGGATTAAAGGCCGCCAACCGCTGATGCGGCGTCAGGCCCATCGCCTGGTGTTCCTCGACGAGACCGGAACCAATACCAAAATGACCCGTCTGCGGGGCCGCTCACCCAAAGGGGCGCGGTTGAAAGCCGCTGTGCCCTTCGGACATTGGAAGACGGAAACATTCATCGCCGGGCTGCGTCATGATGGCTTGGTGGCGCCCTTTGTCATCAATTGCCCGATGAACCGGAAGATGTTCGAGGCCTATATCGAGACCCAACTGGCCCCAACCCTGGAGCCGGGCGACGTCGTGATCCTCGACAATCTCTCAGCTCACAAAAGTCCTCGGGCAGAACGGATCATCCAAGATCGTGGTGCCTTCATGCTGTTCTTGCCGCCGTATTCCCCCGACCTCAATCCCATCGAAATGGCCTTCTCGAAGCTCAAGGCACACCTCAGAAAAACGGCTGCCAGGACCATTCAGGACCTATGGGACGCCATCGGCCGAATCTGCGATCTCTACGAACCTCAAGAGTGCCGAAATTTCTTCAAGGCTGCCGGATATGAACCAGTGTGATCGCGAATTGCTCTAAGGGGAGCCCCGCACCAGATCGAGGATGATCTCCTCCAACTCCGGCTCGGCGCCCAGGCCGGTGGCCAGGGCCACCTGCCGCCCGTGGCTGTCCACCGGGCCGGTCTGGCCCTGGATCAGGCCGAACAGCGGCGGGATGTCCTGGCCGGCGTGCAGACCTTGCGCCACCAGCAGGGGCAGCGCCACGACC
This sequence comes from Magnetospirillum sp. XM-1, assembly GCF_001511835.1. Taxonomy (NCBI): domain Bacteria; kingdom Pseudomonadati; phylum Pseudomonadota; class Alphaproteobacteria; order Rhodospirillales; family Rhodospirillaceae; genus Magnetospirillum; species Magnetospirillum sp. XM-1. The sequence goes on along the minus strand of NZ_LN997848.1, from coordinate 4,221,140 downwards.
CTCTCGCCCTTGACCCGTTCCGGCCAGGTCTGGGCCAGGGGCTCTTGTTCCAGGAAGACCAGTTCCACCTCGGCGAAGTGGTTCATGGCGGTTAAGGCGCGGGCGATGGCCCGCGGCGTCTCGCCCGCGCCGCCCGGCCGGGCCGAGCCGTGGGCGATGAGCAGCAGGCTGGTTTGCCCCGGTTCCCAGCCGCAGGACCGCGCCACGCCGTCGGCGCGGCAGGCCAACAGGCCGGGCAGGCGGGGATGGGTCCCCGCCGGCTCGGTATAGACCACGCGGCGACCGTCGCGCTCGGTTACCTGACCGGTCAGTCCAATTTCACGCGGGATCAGGGTGCCGGTATAAAAGCCGCGCCCGGCGAAGACCGGAACCACGTAGACGGTGGCGGCGCCGACCAGGGACAGGGCGGCCGACAGCGGCGGGTCCTGCTTCATGAACACCGCCGCCACCTCGGTGAACAGATTGCGGCGCCGGATGGACTCCGCCAGGGCCAGGACGGGCTTGGCGGCGTCGGGATATCGTCCCGAGCCATGGCCGACCAGGACCAGGGCGGAATTCTCAAGCATGCTTGCCGAACCAGTCCAGCTCGTCGGCCAGCCCGACGACCTTGCCGATGATCAGCAGGGTGGGAGCCTGCAGCCCGGCGTCCCGCGTCAGGTCCAGCAAGGTGGCCAGGGTGCCGACCACCCGGCGCTGGCGCGGCGTGGTGCCGCTTTCGACGGCGGCGGCCGGCGTGTCGGCGGACAGGCCGGCGGCCATCAGCTGGGCGGCGATTTCCGGCAGGGCCTGCAGGCCCATATAGACCGCCAGGGTGACGTCGGGGTCGGCCAGCTTGGTCCAGTCCAGGTCCAGCGAGCGGTCGTCGCGCAGATGGCCGGTGACGAAGCGCACGCCGGTGGCCAGCCCGCGATGGGTGAGCGGAATGCCGGCATAGGTGGAGCAGCCGGCGGCGGCGCTGATGCCCGGCACCACCTCGAAGGCGATGTGGTGGCGCGCCAGATGAAGCGCCTCCTCGCTGCCGCGTCCGAAGACGAAGGGGTCGCCGCCCTTGAGGCGCACCACGTCGCGGCCCGAGCGGGCGAGGCGCAGCAGCAGGTCGTTGATCTCGTCCTGCACCAGATGATGGTTGCCCAGCGCCTTGCCGGCGTAGACGCGCTCGGCGGCGGGGGGGATCAGCTCCATGATCTCCTGACTGACCAGTCGGTCATACACCACCAGGGCGGCGCCCTGAATCAGGCGCAACGCTTTGACCGTCAACAGGTCCGGATCGCCCGGCCCCGCCCCGATCAGAAACACCCGCCCCGCCTTGGCATTCGACCCGGCCGTGCTCATGGCCTCTCCCGCTCCAGTATATTAAAACACACTAAAGTACATGGCGTGCTCCGCGCCATGACTTTCCGTCACCGTCCGCCCCTTCCCCTTACGGGGGGCGGTCGGATATGGTGGCGCAAATAAGCGTCTTTGACATCGGCCGTTTTGTGACCAATAGCCATTCCGCCCATCCGCATCCGACCTCCCCGCATCCGGGACATCCGCATCCGGGGCAGCGGCACGTGCGCCGCCGGCGCACGTTGCGGCGCACGGTCTACCACATGCTGGGCGGCGAAGGCCATTCCGACCTGCTGGTCAAGGTGGTCGACGCCTTCCTGATCGCGCTGATCGTGCTGAACGTGCTGGCGGTGGTGCTTGAATCCATCGAGCACCTGTCCATCGCCCACGGACCGGCCTTCCACGCCTTCGACCTGGCCTCGGTAGCGATCTTCAGCCTGGAATACCTGCTGCGGCTGTGGACGGCGGTGGAGATCGACGATCCAAAATTCCGCCATCCTGTCTGGGGGCGGCTGCGCTGGGCGGTGTCGCCCATGGCCATCGTCGACCTGCTGGCGGTGCTGCCGTTCTATCTGGGCATGTTCGTCGAGCTGGACCTGCGGGCCATCCGCGTGCTGCGCGTGCTGCGCGTCTTCAAGCTGGGCCGCTATTCCATGGCCATGACGGTGATGGCGGCGGTGGCCCGCCAGGAGGCGCGGTCCATCTCGGCCGTGCTGTTCGTCATGGTGGTGATCCTGGTGCTGACGTCCAGCCTGATCTACCTGTTCGAGCACCGCGCCCAGCCGCATGTGTTCAGCGACATCCCCACCTCCATGTGGTGGGCGGTGGTGACGCTGACCACGCTGGGCTATGGCGACATGGTGCCCATCACCCCCCTGGGCCGATTATTGGGGGCGCTGACCGCCATCCTGGGTGTGGGCATGATCGCGCTGCCCGCCGGTGTGCTGGCCTCGGGCTTCTCCGAGCAGATGCGCATCCGCCGCGAGGAATACCGCGAGGCGGTGGAAAAGGCGCTGGAGGACGGCTCCATCAACCGCTCCGAACGCCGGTTGCTGGAACGCACGCGGCGCACCCTGCAGCTCTCCGAGGAAGAGGCGTCGCTGATTCTGCGTCAGTCGGTGGAGACCGGGCATCTGTGTCCCCACTGCGCCAAGCCGTTGCGCGGTGCCCATGCCCATCCCGAGGAAGACTGAGGGCACGGCGTGGGGGCAAGATGCCCGCGCTCCATGGAAAGCCTTTGTCAGGAGCGCGGCCGTCCCGGCCGCATCAGCCGAACCCGGCCTTGACCAGCAGGACGTGGAAGTCGCGCAGCGCCTTCTGGGCCCGCACCGGATCGGTGAAGCCGTCGATGAAATGGGCGTCGAAATTGGGCTGGCGCAGCAGGGCCAGGATGCGCTGGCGCGCCCTCGTCATGGCCTTGCCCTCGGGCAGCACGCCGGCGGCGCAGAACTGCACCAGCCGCACGGCGCGGTCGCGCAGCGGCGAATCCTGGTGGTCCAGCTTCTCGACGATCTGCTCGGTGACCAGATAGGCTTCCAGCATGGTGTCGATGAAGCCGCAGATCTTGTCGCGCACCACCTGCGGCAGGGCGGTGTTGGCCGCCGCCGTCTTGTGGGCCAGGGTGGCGCGCAGCATCTTTTCCTTAGGGGGAAGCGAGCGCAGGCAGAAATCGCCCAGATGGCGGGCCGACAGGCAGTAATCCACCAGTTCGGCGATGTCGGGGGTGGCGGTGGCGCCCCAGGGCGTGCCTGCCAGGTCCAGGATGTAGATCAAGCCCAGGGCCCGGTCGGGCAGCATGCGGTACAGGCCGTTGACGGTGGCCTTGCGGCCGGGCGCGCCGCCCTGCTCGATCTGGCGGGAATAGCGGATGGTCAGCGCCTCGGCCGTCTCGGGGCCCGAGACGAAGCCGGTGGGCGTCATGGTGCGCTCCACCAGCTTCTTCAGCTCCTCCAGCTCCTTGCCGTCCTCGCTGCGGTACAGCGGGTTGGGCGACTTGATCTGGCGGTGGGCCCGGTCGAGCAGGCAGGCGCGGCTGATGGGCAGCTTCTTCTCGGCGAACAGCCGATTGAGGATTTCGGCGGATTCGCCGGCCTCGCTCTTCTCGGTGGGGAACTTGCCGTCGGCCAGGTCGAACATGCGGCAGATGGCGGCGCCCAGCCCCGGCTGCCAGCCCAGGATCTCCTGCACCACGGATGAGCCCAGCACGTCGGCGATGACACCGTCCAGCATCTCGACCGCGTGGGGGTCGGTGTCTTCGACAGCCAGCTTGCACAGGAATTCCAGCTTGCCCACCCACGAGCGCGCATTGATCAGGTCGCGCGACAGCAGCACCATGGCCAGGTAATCGACGTCCTCGGCCCCGGCCTGGGCGCGGATCGACCGGATGGCGTCGGAGAAGCGCCCGTCCAGCTTGGGCAGCTTGACGTTCTCTACCCGTTTGGCGCGGGCCGACATCTCGTCGATGGTCTTGAACAGCTCGGCGCTGCGCGACTTGGAATCCTGCTCGGTATCCTTGGTCTGAAGCTGGGCGACGCGATCGACGGCGTTGGGGACCAGGGTGTCCTTTTCCTGAAGCCGCTTCAGCTCCTTGTAATTGTGCATCAGCTCGGTGGGCGTCAGGATCGCCTTGTCGAGATAGGAGCGGAACACCCGGTTGACCACGTTGCGGCCCGACGGAGCCATCAGCTCGTCCGGGGTCTCGCACTTTTCGGGAGGCACGTCCTCGATGGGAGAGATGCGGATCGGGCCATCATCGACGCCCGAACGGGTCTGGGAGAAGATCTCCGACTCGTCCATGGTGCCGTCGGAGCGCATCCAGTTACGGACGATTCGCGCACCCTCGCATTTCTTGTCGGCCAGGAATTTCTTGGCGAGCGCCCGCGCCTCGTCTTCCTTGGCGACCACCGTTTCGGTCGCCCAGCGGCCGCCCTTGTTGACCTGGACTTCAAAGTTTTCCCGACTGGAGACCATTCTGGTCCTCGCCCGCCACAACTTGGTTTGCCGCTCCGACCCCCCAAGTTCCGAGCGCATCCGAGAAAAATAACCATTGGCGACACATCGTGTCACGGAATTATTCAAATGTCCGCCAGGGCGCCATGTCCTTCTGGCGGGTTGCGAACCGCCGCAGAAACGTCCAGAATCCAAGGTGATCCAAGGGGACCGGGCCGGGGGAGGACACAAGGCGATGTCGACCTACAGGATATCGTACATACGTTCAGCAGGGTGGACCCGGCTGGGATTGGCCGGGGCCGTGGCGGTTTTGTTCGGCGGCCCCATGCTGTGGGCGCTGGGCGTCTTCGGCAACGGCGACGACGCCCTGCACCGGACGGTCATCTTCACCCTGGCGGGCCTCTGGTTCTTCGTCGGGACCTTCTATGTGATCGGCTGGGCGCTTCAGGGCTTCATCATCCGCCAGAAGGCGGCGGAGGAGGAATCCGACGACATGCCGCCCCGCCGCCCGGCGCCCAGCGCGCCGCCGCCGCCCAGCTCCCGTCCGCCGGCCCGCTCGGGCGGTCACTGACGCCCGCCGCCCGCCCGCCGCGTTCCGCCCCTTCGTTCCCCGCATGCCCCCATGCGGGGCTGTGGCCCGCTCGGGCCTTGAAATCCGCCGCGGTCCTTATATATTAGCGCAATCTAACATATTGTGCTGATTCTAAGGACGAGGTGCGTGATGCTCAAGGATTGGAACGAACTGGCCAACGGCCTGTCGAAGATGGTCGGCCAGGTGCGCGGCGGGGTGCCCGAGGTGATGAAGGGCTTTTCCGCCATGGCCAAGGCGGCCACCGCCGACGGCGCGCTGGACGCCAAGACCAAGGAGCTGATCGCGCTGGCGCTGGGCATTGCGGCGCGCTGCGACGGCTGCCTGGCCTTTCACGCCAAGGCGGTGGTGGACCTGGGCGGCTCGCGCGACGAGGTGATGGAGACCATCGCCATGTCGGTCTACATGGGCGGCGGCCCGTCCCTGATGTACGGCGCCCTGGCGCTGGAAGCCTACGACCAGTTCGCCGCCAAGAAGCAGGCCGCCGAATGATCGTGGCGCTTTCCGCCGCCGATTGGAGCCTCGCCCTGGCGGGCGGGGCCCTGATCGGGCTGGCGGCGGCCGGATTGATGCTGGCCTTCGGCCGGGTGGCCGGGGTCAGCGGATTGGTGCGGGGCGCCCTGGCCGGGCGGTTCGAGGCCATCGCCTTCGTCGTCGGCCTGCCGCTCGGCGCCCTTCTGGTGCAGGGCCTGACCGGCGCCGGCGGCGCGGTTTCGCTGGCCTCGCCCGGGCGGCTGGTTCTGGCCGGGCTGCTGGTGGGGATCGGCGCCGGGCTGGCCAACGGCTGCACCAGCGGCCACTCGGTGTGCGGCATCGCCCGCCTGTCGCCGCGTTCGCTGGTCGCCACCATGCTGTTCATCGCGGTCGGCGCCGGAATGGTCGCCCTGGTGGGAGTGCCGGGATCATGAGCCGGGCGCTGGTCTTCCTGCTCTGCGGTCTGGTGTTCGGCGCCGGGCTGGCGCTGTCGGGCATGACCGACCCCGCCAAGGTGGTCGGCTTCCTGGATTTCTTCGGACGCTGGGACCCCCGGCTGACCGCCACCATGGGCGGCGCGGTGGCCGTCGCCGCCCTGGGGCAGGGGCTGATCCGCCGCTGGGGCCGTCCCCTGCTGTGTGCCGAGAGTCCGGCGCCGCCGCCTACGCGCATCGATCTCCGGCTGGTGGCCGGGTCGGTCATCTTTGGCGCGGGCTGGGGGCTGGCGGGGCTGTGCCCGGCGCCGGCCCTGGCGGTGTCGGCGCAAAATCCGCTGGCCCTGCTGTTCGTGGCGGGCTTCGTCGCCGGATTGCTGGGAATCTCCCGGCTGGGCGGCAAAGGATAAACTGTTTCCGCCCCGGGGGCCTGCCGGGCTATCCTTGCCGCTCCAACTCGGATTGCGGCCGGACCCCATATGCGTGACCATGAGATCGAGGCGGCCTGGCGCGGGCTGGCCTCGTGCGAGCAATGCTCCATCCGCGACCTTGTGCTGTTCGCCGACCTCAAGGGCGAGGATTTCGGCATCATCCACCTGCCCATCGAGGATATCCGCCTCGCCGCCGGGGCCGCGCTCTATCAGGCGGGCCAGGCGGCCGGGCACGTCTTCACCGTGCGCGAAGGCCTGTTCAAGCTGGAACAGTACCTGCCCGACGGCAGCCACCGCATCGTCAGCCTGCTGGGCCAGGGCGACGTGGCCGGGCTGGAGGCCACGGTGGCCGAGTCCTACGAGCACACGGCGGTGGCGCTGTCGCCGGCCAAGGTCTGCCGCATTCCCCGCGACGTGGTCAGCCGTCTGACGCCCAAGTTGCACCGCCAGCTCATGAAGAAGTGGCACGACGCGGTGCAGCGCTCGCACGAATGCACCCGCGAATTGTCCACCGGCAGCGCCCGGCAGCGGATCGCCCGGCTGTTCCGCCTGCTGGCCCCCGAGGCGGCCCCCGATTGCCGCCTGTTCGGGCGCGAAGACCTGGGCGCCCTGCTGGGCATCACGCCCGAAACCGCCAGCCGGGTGGTGGCGGAGTTCAAGCGGCTGGGCGTGGTGACCGAGACCGCGCCGAACGTGTTCCGGCGCGACCTTGGCCAATTGGACGCCATCGCCGGCGAGGGATAAGCCTCCTACTTCTCCGGCCCGGCGAACAGGGTCTCGGTCCTGACCTCGCGGCCCTGGCCGGACAGCACGAAGACGAGCGGCATCTTCCGCGACGCCACCTTGTCGGCCGGCAGGGTGACGTAGAGGCGGAAATCGCCCACGGAATCGCGCGGCACCCGCAACTCGGCCGAAGCCGCGTCGCTGGCCCCGCCCACCACCGAGATGGTGCCGCCGGTCTCACCATCGAGCCGGAGCGTGAAGCTGCGGTCCTCGCCCTTCATGTTCAGCACCTTGTAGGCATAGCCGTTGCGGATGCTGCCGTCCGACATCTGCACGAACAGCGGCGAGCGTTCGTGCAGCACGTTGACGTCCACGTCGGGGCGCGTGGTGAGGCGGAACAGCATCACCGCGGCGACCAGGGCCAGGATGCCGCCATAGGCCAGGGTGCGCGGGCGCAACAGGCGCAGCCCGCCCTGGCGGTTCTCGCCCCTGGCCGCCAGATTGGCCGAGGAATCGTAGGACACCAGCCCGCGCGGCAGCTTGAAGCGGTCCATCACCTGGTTGCAGGCGTCGATGCACAGCCCGCAGCCGATGCAGGCCAGCTGGTTGCCGTTCCTGATGTCGATGCCGGTAGGGCAGGCCTGGACGCAGGCCAGACAATCGACGCAATGGCCGCGCCCGCTGAAATCGCGGTCGGCCGGCGCCGGGCCGCGGGCCTCGCCCCGCCACGCCTCGTAGGAGATGATCAGCGAATGCTCGTCGAACATGGCCGACTGGAAGCGGGCATAGGGGCACATATAGATGCACACCTGCTCGCGGGCATAGCCGGCCAGCAGGAAGCAAAGGCCCCCCACCACGGCGATGGCGCCATAGGTGGCGGTGCTGGCCTGGCCGGTGAAGATGTCGCGCAACTGCTCGAAGGCGTCGCCGAAATACAGCGTGAAGCCGATGCCGCAGGCGCCCGCGATGGCCAGCCACAGGGCGTTGACCACCGCCTTCTTGGCCAGTTTGCCGGCGGAAAGCGGGGCGCGCTCGAAGGCGATGCGCTGGTTGCGCTCGCCGATCACCAGGCGCTCCACCGCCACGAACAGGTCGGTGTAGACCGTCTGCCAGCACAAGAAGCCGCACCAGACGCGCCCCACCAGCGAGGTCATCAGGAACAGGGCGATGGCCGCCATGAACAGCAGGCCGGTCAGGAAGTAGACCTCCTGCGGCCAGATCTCGATGGAGAAGAAATAGCCCCGCCGTCCCGCCATGTCGGCCAGGATGGCCTGGGATGGCGCGCCGGGGCCGCGATCCCAGCGGATGAACGGCGCCAGATGCCAATAGGCCAGCAACAGGGCGCTGGCCCACCACTTCAGGCTGCGGTAACGCCCCTTCACGCCGCGCGGCTGGACCTTGGCCGAGGCGGCGTAGGCCGGGCTCGATGGGCAGGCCGTGGACGGCTCGGGCGTCTTGCCGATCATCGACATGGGGGAGGCTCTCCTCTTGGATTGGGCGGAACCAACCTAGGGGGAGCGACGGTGCGCCCGCATTGACAATTCGCAGAGCTGGTCTGGAATTTTTATAGAAATGAACAAGGCCGCCGACGGGGAGCGCTCAGCGGCCTTGTCATAATGACGCCAAGGGAGGGCGAGGCGTCAGCCGGTCATCCGGGACGGAAGCGGCGGAGAGGGTGGATGGGGGCTTAAGCCTTCTGCCGTTTTCCGCCCGGGAGGTCTCATCAGGCTAGGCAAGCCCGGGCCCGGCCGCATTGACAATTCGCAGCCCGGAGGAAATTTCGTCCGGCGGTGGGTGAGGGGGGCTTTTACAAAAGTATATATCCGATGGTTGAGGCGGATACCCTGTAGGGCTATAGTGGAAAACACCTACGATATGGGCCGGCGAACCGGCAAGAGAGGCATGATGGAACGCCTTCTCTCTCGATTGGCGCTGCGGCGCCAGGTTGCTTCCCTGGTGGTCATGGCCGGTCTGGTGTTTCTGGCGGCGGCGCTGCTGCTGTGGAACAGCCGCCAGCGCGAGGACGCCGCCCGCCGCGAAGCCGATTCCTTCCGGACGGTGATGACCCAGACCGATCAGGTGGACATCGCCCTGCTGCAGGCCCGGCGCCAGGAAAAGAACTTCCTGCTGCGCCATGACGAGGATTCGGCCTCCAAGCAGCCCCGCCATGTGGCCGAGGCCCGCGAGGCCCTCGACCGTATGGCCGCCGTGCTGCCCGGTGACGGGCCGCCCCGGCGCGAGCTGATCGCCAAGGTCAAGGACGGCGCCGAGCGTTACGGCCGCGCCTTCGCCGCCATGGTCGAGACCCAGCGCAAGGTGGGATTCACCGATCAGGTCGGGCTGCTGGGCGCGCTCAGGGGCTCGGCGCTCGATATGGAAAAGGTGCTGAAGGCCCGCGACCTGTCCGATTTGACCATCCTGGTGCTGCAGATGCGCCGGGCGGAAAAGAACTTCCTGCTGCGTCGCCAGCCGGCGGATCGGGCCGAGCTGGACGGCCTGGTGGCGGCGTTCGCCAAGGCCTTGCCGACGGGCGGTCTCGGCGCCGCGGAGCGGGCGCAGCTGGGGGAAAGCCTGGACCGCTATCACCGCGATTTTAGCGCCGCCGCCGATGGCATCGACGCCGTCGCCGGCCTGGAACGCGAGATGATCGCCGTCCACAAGGATTGGCTCGAGGGCGTGCTGGCCTCCATGGTGGCCGACGCCCGGAACGCCGCCGTCGCCGCCGAGACCAGGGCCGTCGAGGTCGGGCGAGCCGCCCAGCTGACCCTGCAGGCGGTGATGGGCGGCGGCTTCGCCCTGATCCTGACCCTGGGGCTGTGGCTGGGGGCTTCCATCGAGCGGCCGATCAAGCGCATGGCCGAGGTGATGAAGGCCCTGGCCGACGGCGACAAGGCCGCCGCCATTCCCGCCCAGGACCGTCACGACGAGGTGGGCGAGATGGCGCGTGCCGTCCAGGTCTTCCACGACGTCATGGTCGAGGCCGACCGGCTGCGCGAGGCGCGCGAGGCCGAACGCATCCGTTCCGAGGAGGAGAAGGCCGCCGCCCTGATGGCCATGGCCGACGATTTCGAGGCCAGCGTCAAGAGCAAGGTCGCCGAGGTCGAGCGCGCCACCGGCGGCATCCGCCAGACCGCCCAGGTCATGGCCGGGCGTTCGGAACGCAGCGGCTCGCGCTCGCTCGACGTGGGCGACGCGGTGCGCATCACCACCGAACGCGCCACCGGCGCCGCCGAGGCGACCCGCCAGCTGGCCCTGGCCATCAACGAGATCGCCCGGCAGGTGGCCAATTCCACCGACATCGCGCGGCGCACGGTGGAGGACGTCAACGCCACCGCCCGGCAGATGGGCGGGCTGGCTAATTCGGTGCAGTCCATCGGCGAGGTGGTCAGGCTGATCAACGACATCGCGTCCCAGACCAACCTGCTGGCCCTGAACGCCACCATCGAGGCGGCGCGTGCCGGCGAGGCGGGCAAGGGCTTCGCCGTGGTGGCGGGCGAGGTGAAGACCCTGGCCAACCAGACCGCCCGGGCCACCGACGAGATCGCCCGCCAGGTGGGCGAGATCCAGGCCTCGTCGCACAGCATGGCCGACGCCATCACTGCGGTGGTCGACATCATCAAGTCGCTGGACGAGGTTTCGGCGGCCATCGCCGGCGCGGTGCAGGAGCAGGAGGCGGCCACCCGCGAGATCGCCGACGACATCGACGAGGTGGCCCGTCAGGCCCAGTCCGTCTCGGCCAATGTGGGTGACCTGTCGCGCTCGTCCGCCCAGACCTGCGCCGGCACGGTCCGCGTGATCTGGAGCGCCAAGAGCCTGAGCCAGGTGGTGGAAACCCTGACCGCCGAGACCGACCGCTTCCTGGTCCGGGTCCGGCAGTAACCTACGACTTTCCATTGGGGAGGAAGATCATGCAGTACAACGTCGCCAGAAACGGTCAGGCGGTCACCGTCGCCCTGCAGGGACAGCTGAACTTCGCGGCCAACGACACCTTCGCGGTCCTGCTGCGGGATCTGGACGGAGTCGGCAAGGCCAAGGTGGTGTTCGACCTGTCGGCCTTGAGCCACATCGATTCGGTGGGTCTGGGACTGCTTTACATCGCCCAGGAGGAACTGGACCGCGCCGGAGCCTCCATGAGTCTGGCCCGGCCGCAAAGCGGGGTGAAGCGCCTGCTGGAACTCACCGAGGCCGGCGACACCTTCGAGATCACGGCGTGACGGGCGGGACCGGCCGGCGGTGGAAGCCGCCGGCCGCCCGACCGGAAGAAATCAGCCGGTCTTGCAGGTCTTGATGCCGAACGGCAGGTAGGCCGGGCACCAGCCGATGGCGGCGGTGGCCAGCGGCACCACGCCGATCCAGCCCCACAGGCCGATGAGCCCGGCAAGGGTCAGGCCGATCAGGACCAGGCCCACCACGATGCGCAGGATGCGGTCGATGCCGCCGACGTTCTTGTTCATGTCATCCACTCCTCGAAAGATTCAGCCAAGGGAACTGGACGGCAGAATAGGAAGGAGGGGCGGGCGTGTCGGTGACCTAGTCACACACTTTGCTAATTTTCACCCAGGGCAGCGGCGTCGAGCAGCGTCACGCTGCCCCGGGACAGGGTGACCCAGCCCCGGCGTTCGAAATCCTTGAGCAGGCGGCTGACCACCTCGCGGGCGCTGCCCAGTTCCACCGCCAGATCCTGGTGGGTGGCGGCGACCGTGCCGGTTCCCTTGGCCCGCGCCAGCAGGCAGGCGGCGAGGCGGCGGTCCATGCGCCCGAACGCCACCTCGTCGATCAGCATCAAGAGGCTGGAAATGCGGGTGCCGTAGGCGCGGAACACGAAGTCGCGGAAGGATTCCGAGCGGCCCAGCAACTCTCGGAAGGCCGGGGCGGGCAGGATCTGGGCGGTGATGTCGCTTTCGGCGATGCCCTCGGCGTCGTAATCCACGCCGCTCATCAGGCAGGCGGTGGTGACGATGCAGGTCTCGCCCGCGCCGACGCGGTAAAGGACGATTTCGCGGCCCGATTCCGCCACCTTCTGCACCCGCACCTCGCCCGCCAGCACGATCAGATAGGCCTGGCAGGGATTGCCCTCGCCGAACACCTTGGTGCCGGCGGGCAGGGCGGCGCGGCGGCTGATGGCCCGCAGCCGCTCGCGGGTCGCCTCGTCCAGGTCCGAAAGGGCGGGAACCGAGCGGGTCCAGTCCTCGGAGCCGGGAACGGCCATGGCCCCTTAAGCCCCGACCGCCGCCTTGATCCTGGCCACCTGATCGGGGGCGTAGAAGCTGCACACTCCGCGCTTGGCGGCGGGCTCCAGGCCCAGATCCTTGATGGCCTTCTTCACCTTGCCGTCGGAAACGCCCAGCGCCTTGGCGATGTTGCCGGGGCTCAAATTCTCGTCGGCCATGATGAATTACTCCAATGTGAATGTGGCGGCGGCGATGATGCGAGAAACCAACCCTTGAGTCGAGGGGCTTACTCCTTGGCCACGTAGGTGTAGAAGCGGATCGACCCGTCCGGCTCGATCTCGCGGTAGAGCCCCTGGATCTCGGCCTCGAAGCCGGGGAACAGGTTGGCGCTTCGCTCGAACATCTTGAGGTAGTCGAGCATGGGCTTGGCCCGCTCGCACAGGCGCTCGCCGGGGATGATGGTGGCGATGCCCGGCGGATAGACCACCCACAGCGTGGTGGCGATGCGGCCCTCGATCTGGTCGATGGGCAGGTAGTCCACCTGATTACGGGTCAGCATGCGCACCGCGTCGTTGGGGCGCATCACCATGTTGGGGCGATGTTCGGGCGCGAACTGGGCGCGCTGCAGCGAGCTGACGTTGCGGTCGCGGAAGAAGGCGTGCATCTCGGCGCACAATTCCTGGATGCGCAGGCCGCGATAGCGGTGCGGGCGGCGCCGGACGAATTCCGGGATGGCGTCGTCCAGCAGGGCGTTGTCGTCATGGCGGCGCTTGAAGGCCACCAGGGTGCTGAGCAGGGTGCCGGCCTTGCTGGATTCGATGCCCGGCGTCAGCAGGAACAGCATGGAATTGAGGTCGTTCTTCTCCGGCACCACCCGGTTCTCGCGCAGGTACTGGGCGACGACGGGGGCGGGGATGCCGTAATCGGCATAGGCCCCGGTCTTGCGGTCGAAGCCGGGCGTGATCAGGGTCAGCTTGTTGGGATCGGTCATGGCGTAGCCGGGCCGGGTCACGTGCTTGAAGCCGTGCCACTGGGCGCCGGGGGTGAATTCCCAGAAACGGGCGTCGGACGCGATGGTCTCGGTGGGCAGGTCCTCCCAGGCCACCAGGGTCTTGCCGCCGCCGGGTTCGGCCACCACGTCGGGGACGAAGGGCTCGAAGAACCAGTGGCGCGCCGGGTCCTTCTCCTTCTCGCCGAATTCCCGCTTGATGGCGCGGACCTTCTTGCGCAGCTCGATGCCGAGATCGATGGTGTCGTCCCACAGCACCTCGCCCGAGCGGCCGCGCATCATCTGGGCGCCCACGTCCAGCGAGGCGAACAGCGGATAGAACGGCGAGGTCGAGGCGTGCAGCAGGAAGGTCTCGTTGAAGCGGCGATGCTCGATGCGGCGGCTCTGGCCCTTGATGTGGCGGTCGCGTACGTGGATCTGCGACGCCTGGGAGAAGCCGGCCATCTGCTTGTGGGTGGACTGGGTCGAGATGATGCCGGGCGAGTTCTCGTCCAGACGGTCCTTCAGCCCCATGCCGTAGCAGCCGCGGAACAGGGGGTGGAACTTGAGGAAGCCGGCCCAGGCCTCGTCGAACAGGATGTAGTCGCACAGATGGCCGATGCGTTCGAGGATGCGCTCGGCGTTGTAGATGGTGCCGTCATAGGTGCACTGCTCGATCACCGCCACCCGGAAGGGGCGGGGCTTCTTCCAGGCGTCGGGGTCCTTGACCAGGGGATTGTCCCGGATCTTGGCGCGGATGGCCTGCTCGTCGAAGGCGTCGGCGAAGATGGGGCCGATCATACCCATGGCGTTGCGGTCGGTTTCCAGGAAGATGGGAATGCCGCCGCCCAGCAGCAGGGCGCCGTGATGGGCCGCCTTGTGGTTGTTGCGGTCGAACAGCACCAGATCATCCTCGGCCACCAGGGCCGACAGCACGATCTTGTTGGAGGCCGAGGTGCCGTTCAGCACGAAATAGGTCTTTTCCGCCCCGAAGATCTTGGCGGCTTCCTTCTGGGCCTGCAGCGCCGGGCCTTCATGGGTCAGAAGGTCGCCCAGCTCGAGCACGGAATTGTCGAGATCGTCTCTGAACACCGCCTCGCCCAGATGCTCGACGAAGATCCGCCCGATGGGGCTGCGGTTGTAGAAGATGCCGCCGTTATGGCCGGGACAGGTCCACAGCTGGTTGCCTTCCTCGGCGTAATCCACCAGGGCGCCGAAGAACGGGGTCTTCAGGGTCTCGGCGAACTGCTTCAAGCGGCTGACCAGATTCTTGGCGATGAAGTCGGGGGTTTCCTCGGCCAGGAAGACGTAGCCGTCGATATAGTCCAGCACGTCCACCGGAATGTCCTCGAACCGCTCGCCGCGGACCAGGATGACGATGGGCATCTCCAGGCCGCGCCGGCGCATCAGGTTGATCAGCTCGGTGGCTTCCGCCCCCTTGCCGCCCTTTTCCCAGTCCACCAGCACGCAGCCGATGGCGGCGTCGGTCTGCACCGCGATCTCCGCGTCCTCGATGCGCCGGGCGCGGACCACCTCGAAGCCCAGGCGCTCCACCTCGGTGATGATCTGCTGCACCCGCACGCCTTCCAGGTCGTCGGTGTCGAAAGCGGGAGCGCAGACCAGGAAGGTCAGGCGGCGAAAGAACTCCATGGGGCGCTCCAATATGGGGTGGCGGTGTGGTCGGCTAACTCTGCCGCAGCCTAATCAGGGTTGGCGGCGGCTTCCATGGCGCGGTCGAGGTGACACAAAAGATTCACCGCTCGGCCGGCTGTCGGCGGGGGCATCTGACGAGAACCGGTTTGCCATGATTTCAATAGGTTGGGCAAATCGATTTTAACCATAAGATACTAAAACATGGCCGTAAGCCCAGAAAGGCCGAGACGCGCCCAATGCCGTGGCCATTGGGCTCAGGGGCCGAACCCCAGGCAGCGCTCGGGGGGCAGATGGGCCAGGAAGGCCTGTCCGATGGCGTCGGCCGACCGGTTGAGCTCGTACGGAACCAGGGAAAATCCCAGGGTCAGCAGGTTCTCCGAATGCTTGACCCCGACCTTGGCGGCCTTGAGGTCCAGCAGCACCTCGAACACCTTCTGGCGGGTCTTGGCCTCCAGGGCGGCCTCGATCTCGGGCGAGCCGCCCGGCGTTATCACGGTCATGGTGCGGCTGGTCAGGGTGACCGATGTCACCAGATTCCAGGGCACCAACGCGTCTCCCAGGGCCTCCGCACGCAGCCCCCGGGGCGACAATTCGGCCACCGGCTTGTTCCGGGCATATCGGACGAACATCCACAGCGACGCCAGCACGGGAATGACCAGGATCAGGAAAGGCAGCCATTCGCCATCCCATTCCGTGGGCGACCCATCGGGATGGAAGACCACGCACCAAGCCAGGGAGGCGCAGACCGCGAAAATCAGGCCGGGCTTCAGCAGCGCCTTGGGAGTCTGGCAGATGAGGAATGTGTCGGACAATCCGGCGCCTGTGTCGGTTTGGGCATGAGGTCAGAATAGGTCTGCCATGATTTTAATGAGTCGGCCAATCCTGATTTTGGTCAAAGGCATGGCGGACGTTGCGAAAAGACGGCTGACCTGCCCTGGCAGCCATCATTCGGCCGCGACGGGGAAGAGACCGGTCCGGCTGGCCCTTGCCGCAATCTCTTCCCAATTGTCGCGATGCCGCGGCGGTCAGCCTCGCAGGCCGTGCTCGATCAGGTAGACCGCCGCCCCGGCCAGGTAGCCGGCCAGCGCCAATCCGCTGATTTTGCGCACGTACCAGAAGAAGTGGATCTTCTCCAATCCCATGGCGGCGACGCCGGCGGCCGAGCCGATCACCAGGATCGAGCCGCCGGTGCCGGCGCAATAGGCCAGGAACTCCCACAGGAAGTGGTCCGGCGGATACTGTTCCAGGCTGTACATGCCCATGGAGGCCGCCACCAGGGGCACGTTGTCGACGATGGCGCTGGCGACCCCGATGATCATGACGATGACGTCCTGGCGGCCGACCACCTGGTCCAGCCACTGGGCCAGATTGGTCAGGATATGGGTGTGCTCCAGCGTCGCTACCGCCAGCAGGATGCCGATGAAGAACACGATGGAACTCATGTCGATGCGCGAAAGTGCATGGGTGAGCGTCAGGCGGGCCCGGAAGACATCGTCCTTGTTGCGGTGAAGCAGGTCGCCCACCAGCCAGACGACGCCCAGGCCGAACAGGATGCCGAGGAAGGGCGGCAGATGGGTCACGGTCTTGAACACCGGCACCGCCACCAGGGTGCCGAGCCCCAGGAAGAACATCAGGTTGCGCTCGAATTCGGTGGTCCGGGGATCGGGTCCGGCATCGCCTTCGGCGGCCGCGCGGGCCGTCACCTCGCGTCCGCGCAGGGTATAGGCGGTGATGGCCAGGGGGACCAGCAGGCTGACCGCCGAAGGCAGGAACACGCCGGTGACGATGGCGAGCGTGGTGATCTGGCCGCCGATCCACAGCATGGTGGTGGTCACATCGCCGATGGGCGACCAGGCGCCGCCCGAATTGGCGGCGATGATGATGATGCCGGCGAAGAACAGCCGGTCGTCCTGCCGGGCCAGGAGCTTGCGCATCAGCGACACCATGACGATGGTGGTGGTCAGGTTGTCGAGAATGGCGCTGAGAAAGAAGGTCACGCCGCCCACCAGCCACAGCAGGGTGGACAGGCTCGACGTGCGGATCCGCCTTGTCACCACGTCGAAGCCGTCATGGGCGTCCACCACTTCGACGATGGTCATGGCCCCCATCAGGAAGAAGATGATCTGCGCCGTGGCCATGATCGTTTCGCCCAATTGGGCGCCGACCTTGGGCGGATTGCCCTGCGACACGGCGTAGACGGTCCACAGCAGTCCGGCGCCGACCAGGGCGGACGCCGCCTTGTTGATCCGGATGGGATGCTCGAGAGCGATCGCCGCATAGGCGAGGATGAAAATGACGACGAGCGCGGTCAGCATGCGGCGAGCCTCCGACGATGGATGGAAACAAGGGCCGGCGCCCGGCGTGAACGGCCGGTGGACGGAGCGTATGATGGAAACAGAGAGCGGGCGGATGGGGAGAACACGGGCGTGACGGCTCCCGTGCGGCGGCCCGACCAGCACGAAACCTGCCTGCATGGTCACGACATTTGCGCAGGCACCCCTGAGGACAAACTACACGTCCCCAACCCGGACGGCAACGCGAACCGGACCACGCAAATGGAAAGCCCCCGAAAGCCGTCAGGCTCCGGGGGCTTAAATGGTGCCCAGGGGCGGAATCGAACCACCGACACTGCGATTTTCAGTCGCATGCTCTACCAACTGAGCTACCTGGGCCTCGCACGCCTCGCGGCGAAGAGGAGGCGCTTATAGGCGACTTTCGCCGCCTCGGTCAAGCCCCCTCAAGGCAAAAAAGTTCATTCGTCTTCGGGAAGCCCTTCCGGGTCTTCCACCGCCGGGGCCCGGTAGGATTCGTTCATCCAGCGATGCAGGTCCACGTCGGCGCAGCGGGTGGAGCAGAAGGGCTTGTACCTGGGCTCGGCGGGCTTGCCGCAGATGGGGCAGGCGGGCACGGTTGGCTCGGTCATCGGGTCGCTTCCTCGATCAGCACGTCCTCAGGCGCGCGGGCGGCATCCTCGCTGATGGACAGGGAATGGCCCAGCAGGCGTTCGGCCTCGGCCCGCTCGGGGCCAAGGCCCATTAGGGCTGCGGCCACGCCGGGCGCGGCGCGGATGGCGAGTATCCGGCCAGGCGCCGCCAGGGCCTCGGCCAGCAGCCGGCGCAAGGCCGCCAGGGCCAGGGTTTCGGGGGTGGCGGCCAGGGCCCGGCGGCACAGCAGTTCGCCCAAGGACGGCCCGCGCCGCTCGCGGGTCAGCTCCACCAGCCCCAGCGGCGACACGCCGAACACATGGGTGGGGGTGGGGTCGGCGCCCACCGCCTGTTTCAAGGCCTCGGCCAGGCGGAACAGCGGCTTCCTATCGCGGCCCGAGACGAAGTCCACCACCACCTGTCCGCCGATATTGCGCAGGCGCAGCTGGCGGGCGATTTCGGCCACGGCCGCCGCGTTGGTCTCGGCGGGACGGGCGCCGGCCGAATCCACGTCGATGGCGGTGAGCGCGGCGGCCTGCTCGATGACCAGCCGCCCGCCGCCCGGCAGAGGCGCCACCGGGTCCAGCGCGGCGTCGAGCGCCTCGTCCACCTCGTGGTGGGCGTCCGGCACCGTACGGGCTTCAGGAAAGGCGGTGCGCAGGCGTTCCAGCGGGTCGGGACGGTGTAGCAGGGTCGGGGCCTCGCCCAGGGCGGCAAAGCCTTCCTGGGGGCTCAGCAGCGGCCCCTTGCCGCCCCTGGCTTCCGCCCGTACCCGGACGACGATGGCGGCGCCCTCGGACAGGCCCAGAGCCTTGGCGCCGGGCAGGAAGCCGGCGCGTCCGCCCCGGCCCAATTCCACGAAGGCGGCGTCCAGGCCCTTGTCCAGCGCCGTCACCCGGCCGCTGAAGACGCAATCTTGCAGCAGGGTGGGACGGTCGACGATCAGGTCAAGGGGGCGGCCGTCGGCCAGCACCAGATAGCGGGCCTCGCCCGGACCGGCGGAAATGAGGATGTCGATGCTTTCCCGGCTCACGGCCGAAAGCCGAACCCGTCCAGCAGCTGCGCCGTCTCGAACAGCGACAGGCCGACGATGTTGGAATAGGAGCCCTGGATGTCGCGCACATAGCGCGCGGCGAGGCCCTGGATGGCGTAGCCGCCGGCCTTGCCCTCCCACTCGCCCGAGGCGACGTAGGCGGCTTCCTCGTCATGGGACAGGCGCTTGAAGGTCACCGAGGTGGTCACGGTGCGCCGTCCCACCCGTCCGTCGGGGGCGATCAGGCAGATGCCGCCCACCACGCGGTGGCGGCGTCCCGACAGCAGTTCCAGGCATTTGCGCGCCGTGGCGGCGTCCTCGGCCTTGGGCAGGATGCGCCTTCCGCAGGCCACCACCGTGTCGGCGGCCAGCACGAAGGCTCCCGGATGGCGTTCGGCCACCGCCAGGGCTTTCGCCTCGGCCAGACGGCGGGCGTGGGGAACCGGCAATTCGCCTTTGAGGGGCGTCTCGTCGATATGGGCGGGGTCGACGAGACCGGGCGTGATGGCGATCTGGCGAAGCAGGTCGAGGCGCCTGGGCGATGCCGACGCCAGCACCAGAACGGCCATGGGATTACTTATAGCGGAAGGTGATGCGGCCCTTGGTCAGGTCGTAGGGCGTCATCTCGACGTTCACCCGGTCACCGGCCAGCACGCGAATGCGGTTCTTGCGCATCTTGCCGGAGGTATGGGCAAGAATCTCATGGTCATTGTCGAGCTTGACGCGAAACATGGCGTTCGGAAGCAATTCCGTCACCGTTCCCGAAAACTCGATCACATCCTCTTTCGCCATTTGGCCTCCGAACAGGGTTTTGCGCGCGCGAAGATAAGTGAGCGCAGCCAGGGTTTTGGTCAAGCCTTTTCGAGCGTCGGCGGGGTTATTATTCCCTTGCCATGCCGTGGGGCGGGAAGCGCTTGCGGATATGGCGCTCCAATTCGTCCCGGACCGCGCGGTAGGCGTCGAGGCGGACCTCGCGGCTGCCCTCGATCAACGTGGGGTCGAAGGTGGGCCAGAACTCCACCTCGCAGGCATTGTGGCGGGTCAGGTCCACCGCCTTGTGCTGGGCCTCGGGCGACAGCGACACCACCACGTCGAAGCTGTCGTCCTCGAGCTCCTCGAACAGGCGCGGCTTGTGCTTGGAGACGTCGATGCCGATCTCGTCCATCACCTGGACCACGAAGGGGTCGGGCTCGCCCCGGCGCACGCCCACGGAATAAACATAGATGCGCTTGCCGTGGATGCGCTTCATGATGCCTTCCGCCATGGGCGAGCGCACCGCGTTCATGGTGCAGCAGAACAGTACGGCGGAGGGCAGGTCCCCCATCCCGGCCTAGCCTCGGATGTGCAATACGCAGATGAGGGTGAACAGGCGTCTCGCGGTGTCGAAATCCACGTCGATCTTTCCCCCCAGGCGCTCGCGCAGCAGTTCCGAGCCTTCGTTGTGCAGGCCGCGGCGGCCCATGTCGATGGCTTCGATCTGGCTGGGCGTCGATTTCTTGATGGCGGCGAAATAGCTTTCGCAGATCAGGAAGTAGTCCTTGACGATGGACTGGAAGGTTTTGAGCGGCAGCGGCACCTGCACCAGGGGGGTTTCGTCCTCCTTGCGCACGTCGAAGATCAGCCGCGTGTCCTCCAGCTTGATGTACAGCGCGTAGGGGCCGACGAAATCGCCGTTGGGGGCGAAGTAATTCTCCTCCAGCAGGTCGTAGACGGCGACGGCGCGCTCGTGCTCGACCTCGGCGGCGCGGCGCACCTGATACTTCTCCACCAGCTCGATCTTGGCCAGCTTCTGGCGGTGCGGCATCAGCCGGCCCCCATATTGAGCCTGAGCGCCACCGACAAGCCGTGCGCCCCCAGCCCCTCCGCCTCGGCCAGACGCACCGCCGCCGGGCCGATAGCCCGCAGGGACTGGGCGTCGCACCCCAAGAGCGTGGTGCGCTTCATGAAGTCCAGCACGCCGAGGCCCGACGAGAAGCGCGCCGAGCGCGCCGTGGGCAGCACGTGGTTGGGGCCGCCGATATAGTCGCCCACCGCCTCGGGGGTGTAGCGGCCGAGGAAGATGGCGCCGGCGTGCCGGACCTTGGCGGCCAGGGCATCGGGGTCTTCCACCGCCAGTTCCAGATGCTCGGGCGCAATGCGGTCGATCAGCGGCAGCGCGGCCTCCAGATCGGGCACCACGATGATGGCGCCGTGGCCGTCCCAGCTTTCCCGGGCGATCTTGGCGCGGGGCAAGGTCTTCAGGTGGGACTCCACCGCCTCGGCCACCCTTTGGCCGAATTGGGCGTCGTCGGTGATCAGGATGGATTGCGCGGCGGTGTCGTGCTCGGCCTGGGACAGCAAATCGGCGGCGATCCAGGCGGGATCGTTGAAGCGGTCGGCCACCACCAGGATCTCGGAGGGACCGGCGATCATGTCGATGCCCACTGTGCCGAACACCCGGCGCTTGGCGGCGGCGACCCAGGCGTTGCCGGGCCCGACGATCTTGTCCACCGGGCGGATGGTGGCGGTGCCGTAGGCTAGCGCGCCCACCGCCTGGGCCCCGCCCACGCGGTAGATCTCGTCCACGCCGGCCACCTTGGCGGCGGCCAGGACCAGCGGGTTCAGCCTGCCGTCGGGGGTGGGCACCACCATCACCAGACGCGGCACGCCGGCGGCCTTGGCGGGAATGGCGTTCATCAGAACCGACGAGGGATAGGCGGCGGTGCCGCCCGGGACATAAAGGCCGGCGGCGGAAACCGGGCTCCAGCGCAGGCCCAGCCGCACCCCGGCGGCGTCGGTGAAGGCATCGTCGGCCGGTACCTGACGGGCATGGAAGTCGCGGATGCGCGTCGCGGCCAGTTCCAGGGCCTCGATCAGCCCGGGATCGCAGGACGCATAGGCGGCCTCCACCTCGGCGGCGGTGATGCGCAAGCCGGCGGGCGTAAGCTCGAGGCGGTCGAAGCGGTTGGTGTACTCGATCAGCGCCGCGTCGCCCTTGGTCCGCACCTCGGCCAGGATGGCCGACACCGCCTGATCCACGTCCTCGTCCACCTCGCGCTTCATGGCCAACAGGGCCAGGAAGGCGGTTTCGAAGCCAGGGTCGCGGGAATCGAGGCTTTGCACCATCAGCCTCCGCAGGCCTTACGGAAAGCGTCGATCCAGCCGCCGATCTCGTCGGGGCGGGTCTTCAGCGCGGCGCGGTTGACGATCAGGCGGCTCGTCACCTCGGCCAGCACCTCGACCTCCTTCAGGCCGTTGGCCTTCAGCGTCGCGCCCGACGACACCAGGTCGACGATGCGGGTGCAAAGGCCCAGCGAGGGGGCCAGTTCCATGGCGCCGTTGAGCTTGACGCATTCGGCCTGGACGCCGCGCGCCGCGAAATGGCGCTTGGTCACTTCCGGATACTTGGTGGCGATGCGCACGTGGCTCCAGCGCTTCGGATCGTCCGAGGCGGCCAGGTCGTCGGGCTCGGCCACCGACAGGCGGCAGGCGCCGATGCCGAGGTCGAGCGGCGCGTAGATCTCGGGATAGTCGAATTCCATCAGCACGTCGTTGCCGGCCACTCCCAGATGGGCGGCTCCGAAGGCCACGAACGTGGCGACGTCGAACGAGCGCACCCGGATGATGTCGATATGGGGATGGTTGGTGGCGAATCGCAACAGCCGCGACTTGGGATCGTCGAAGGCGGGCTCGGGCTCGATGCCGGCGGCGCGGACCAGGGGCATGGCCTCGTCGAGGATGCGGCCCTTGGGCAGGGCGATGACCAGTTTGTCTTGCGGGCTCACGTCACTTGAAACTCATAGAATCCGGGGAGCCCTGTTTACCCGGTTTCGCGCCCCCATTCCAGTACTGAGAAACAATCTTTCGCCTGTTACCATCGGTTACCGAAAACCAACCGACGCGGGGAGCGGGGCGGGGTATAACGGAAGCCATGGACAACACCAATCCACATATTCTGGTCGTCGACGACGACCGCGAAATCCGCGACCTGCTGGCCAAGTTCATGGTGCGCCACGGCCTTCGGGTCAGCGTCGCCAAGGACGGCGTCGAGATGATGAAGACGCTGGACGAGCGCCGCATCGATCTGGTGGTTCTCGACCTGATGCTGCCGGGCGAGGACGGTCTTTCGCTCTGCCGCCGCCTGCGCGAGACCCGCTCGGGCACGGCGGTCATCATGCTGACCGCCATGGGCGAGGACACCGACCGCATCGTCGGCCTGGAGATGGGCGCCGACGATTACGTGGCCAAGCCCTTCAACCCCCGCGAATTGCTGGCCCGCATCAAGGCGGTGCTGCGCCGGACCCAGACCCCGGAGGAAACGCCGCCCGAGCGCGGCGGAACCAAGGTCCGCTTCCTGGGCTGGATTCTGGACCTGGCCAGCCGCGACCTGCTGTCGCCCGACGGCGTGATGGTGGCGCTGTCGGCGGGCGAGTTCGGGCTGCTGCAGGTGTTCGTCGAGCATCCGCGCCGGGTGCTGTCGCGCGACCAGTTGCTGGACTTCGCCCGCGGCCGCTCGGCGGTGCCCTTCGACCGCTCCATCGACATCCAGGTCAGCCGTCTGCGGCGCCGCATCGGCGACGACGCCCGCGACCCGCAGATCATCAAGACGGTGCGGGGCGGCGGCTATCTCTTCACGCCCGAGGTGGAGCGCCTATGAGCCCTTGCCCCGCCGCCCGCTTCCGCCTGCTGCCCGACAGCGTGGTCGGGCGCACCGCCCTGGTCCTGGTGGCGGCGCTGATGATCTCGGCTGCTGCTGCTGCGGCGCTGTTCACCATCCAGCGCCAGGAAGCGCTGGAAACCATCGGCGGGCGCAATGCCGCCGAACGGGTGTCCGCCCTGGTCTCCCTGGCCGAGCAATTGCCGCCGAACCTGCGCCAGGACACCCTTTCCAGTCAGGACACTCCCAATTTCCGCGTCGGCTGGGGCCCCCAGTCCATCGCCCTGGACAACGAGGATTTCGGACTGGCCGCCTATGTGCGCTCGGCCCTGGAAGAGGGGCTGGACGGGCGCGACATCAAGGTTTCCACCCGCCCCGGCCCCTTGCTGGGTGGGCCCGTCACCGGCATCGGACGCGGCGGCCGCCACATGCATGGGCCGGGCGGCCCCGGAATTGGTCCCGGCGGCGGCCCGGGCGGCGGCCCCGGTGGTGGGGGCGGCCGGGTGATCGGCCCGGCGCTCCGCGTCTCGGTCCCGCTGACGGACGGGACCTGGCTGAACGTGCTGGCGCCGCTGGACCTGGGCGATCCCCTGTGGCGGCCGCGCTTCGTCGCTCCGCTGATCATCGCCCTGGTCCTGGTCACCCTGGTCGCCCTGCGGGCGGTGCGCAGCGCCACCAAACCCTTCGCCACCTTCGCCCAGGCGGCCGAGCGTCTGGGCGTCGACGTTTCGGCGCCGCCGCTGGCCGAAACCGGCCCGCGCGAGGTGCGCCAGGCGGCCCAGGCCTTCAACGTCATGCAAGGCCGCATCACCCGCTTTGTCCAGGACCGCACCCAGATGCTGGCGGCCATCAGCCACGACCTGAAGACCCCCATCACCCGGCTGCGTCTCAGGGCCGAGTTCATGGAGGACGACGACCAGCGCACCAAGATGCTGGCCGATCTGGCGGAGATGGAGGCGATGATCGCCGCCACCCTGGCCTTCGCCCGCGACGACGCCGCCAGCGAGCCGCGCATCCGCCTCGACCTCGCCTCCATGCTTCAGGGCATGGTCGAGGATCTGGACGACCTGGGGGCGCACTGCACCTATGACGGTCCCGCCGCCCTGGTGATCGAGGCCCGCCCGGCGGCGCTGAAGCGGGCGCTGGCCAATCTGATCGACAATGCCATCAAGTATGGCGGTTGCGCCGACGTGACCCTGGCGTCGGGCGGCGGCAACGCCCTGGTCACCATCGACGACCAGGGGCCCGGCATCCCCCTGGAAGCCCGCGAACGGGTGTTCGCCCCCTTCGTGCGGCTGGAGACGTCGCGGTCGAGGGATACCGGCGGCACCGGCCTGGGCCTTGCCGTGGCGCGGGCCGCCATCCGCGCGCACGGCGGCGACATCACCCTGGCCGATCGCCCCAGGGCCGACAACACGGGCGGCGGTCTGCGGGTGACGGTCAGCCTGCCGGGATTGGAAAACTAGGGCGTATCGACTGAACAAGGGGGCCGCCATGCAGCGGATCGCCGTCTCATTCTGGGCCACTCTCGCGCTGCTGAGCGTCCTGTGGCTCGCCACCTCTCCCTTCGCGGCTGCGTCGGCCAACTTCTTCCAGTTCCGCGCCATCATGGTCCAATACACCGGCATCCTCGCCGTGGGCTGCATGAGCCTGTGCATGATCCTGGCCTTGCGGCCGCGCTGGCCGGAAAAGCGGCTGGGCGGACTGGACAAGATGTACCGCCTGCACAAATGGTTCGGCATCGCCGCGCTGGTCACCGGCGTGATCCACTGGCTGTGGGCCAAGGGCCCCAAATGGGCGGTGGGCTGGGGCTGGCTGGACCGGCCGGAGCGCGGCCCCAAGCCGGTTCCCGACAACATGGTCGAGCAGCTTTTCAGGACATCGCGAGGCTTCGCCGAGGATGTGGGGGAATGGGCCTTCTACGCCGCCGCCCTGCTGATCTTGGCGGCGCTGCTGCCCCGCATTCCGTACCGGCAGTTCTTCAAGACCCACCGCATCCTGGCGGCGGCGTTCCTGGTGCTGGTCTTTCATTCCTTGATCTTGCTGAACTTCGCCGACTGGATGTCCCCCCTGGGGCTGGCGGTGGCGCTATTGCTGGCCTGCGGCACCTGGGCGGCGGTGGTCGTGCTGCGGCGGCGCGTCGCAGCCCATCGGCGGGTCGGGGGGGAAATCGTCTCCATCCACTACTATCCCGGGGTACGGGTGCTGGAAACCGGCATCCGCATCCCGGAAGGCTGGCCCGGCCACCAGAGCGGCCAGTTCGCCTTCGTCACCTCGGACGCCTCCGAGGGCGCCCATCCCTACACCATCGCCTCCGCCTGGAACGATGCCGAACGCCGCATCACCTTCGTCATCAAGGAACTGGGCGACCACACGCGGCGCCTGCGGGAAAAGCTGCATGCCGGCCAGACGGTGACGGTGGAAGGCCCCTATGGCTGCTTCACCTTCGACGACGACTGCCCGCGCCAGATTTGGGTCGGCGGCGGAATCGGCATCACGCCGTTCATCGCCCGCATGCATCATCGCATCTTGCAGCGGGAAGCGACCGGCCGGCTGCCCGAGCAGATCATCGACCTGTTCCACACCACCACCGACGTGGACGAAGGCGCCCTGGACCGCCTGAAGGCCGACGCCGCCGCCGCCGGGGTGCGTCTGCACATCCTGATCGATGCCCGCGACGGCCGCCTCGGCGGAGATCGCATCCGGGAATTGGTGCCGGACTGGCGCCAAGCCAGCCTGTGGTTCTGCGGCCCAGCCGGATTCGGCACCGCCCTGCGGCATGACTTCCACAAGCAGGGGCTGCCGGTGAAGCGGCGCTTTCACCAGGAACTGTTCGCCATGCGGTGAATGTGTGGGGGGAGACGGCGGGCAAAAGGCCGCCCCAATCCCCCGCCCTCTACTTCCTGGGCGGCGCCAGGGAAATCTCCACCTTGCCGGTGAAGGGCCGCACGACCGGCTTGGGCCGGGGCGGCGCCAGGGCGATGCCGTCCTCCTCGGCTTCCATCTTGGCCATGGCCGCCTCGACGGCGGCGGCCACCTCGGCCAGGTCGTCGTCGGAAGATTCGGCGGGCGCCTCGCCGGCCTCGGCCAGCAGGGCCTGCATGTCGTCATCGGAAAAGCCGGTGGCGGAGCCGATCTCCGGCAGATCCCCGGCGGGGGCGAAGTCCTCGCCGCGCTCGCCTTCCTCCAGCAGGGCGGCGATTTCATCGTCGCTCATGGCGCCCCCCAGATCGAACGGCGAATGCGGCGGACCGTCGGGGGCGCAGGGCTCCGCCTGCTGTGACAGGGCGGCCAGATCGGCGTCGGAAAAGCCGGTCGACGAGCCTATTTCGGGCAGGTCGCCGGCGGGAATGGCCTCCTCGTCCTCACTTTCCTCCAGCAGGGCGGCGATTTCGTCGTCGCTCATGGCGGTGCGGAAGGAGAAATCGGGCTTCGGCACGCTCTCGTCGGCGGCCAATTGGGCGTTGAATTCCTCTTCCTCGGTGGCCTCGGCCAACAAGGTGGACAGATCGGCGTCGGACAGGGTGGTGGAGGTGAGATCGGCGGCCTCCGCCGGCATCTCGCCCTTCTCCTCCTCCTCCACGTCGCCCATGGCGAGAATGGCGGCCAGATCCTCGTCGGAGAGGGTTCCCCCGGACGTTTCGGGCTCCGCGGCATCGTCCAGCGGCGCGGCTTCCTCCAGCAGGGCGACCATGTCTTCTTCCGACAGGATGGTCGAGCCCAGATCGCCCAGATCGGCCGGGGCGCAAGGAGCCGGCTCCTCGTCGTCCGCCAGTTCCTCGACCTCGCCCATGGCCAGGATGGCGGCCAGATCGTCGTCGGGGATCGTGCCTTCCGAAAGCGGCGGCTCGGGCTCCCCCGTCTCGTCGAGCGGCAGGGCTTCGTCGAGCAGGGCGGCCATGTCGTCGTCGGACAGGATGGTGGAGGCCAGATCGCCGAGATCGGCCGGCGCGCAGGGCGCGGGCTCCTCGTCGTCTCCCAGCTCCTCCACCTCGCCCATGGCCAGGATGGCGGCCAGATCGTCGTCGGACAGGGTGCCTTCCGACAGCGGCGGCGCGGCCTCGCCCAGCAGGGCGGCCATGTCGTCGTCGGACAGGATGGGCGAGCCCAGATCGCCCAGATCGGCCGGCGCGCAAGGCGCGGGCTCCTCGTCGTCCCCCAGTTCCTCCACGTCGCCCATGGCCAGGATGGCGGCCAGATCGTCGTCGGAAATGGCGCCCTCGGCCACGGCCGGCGGCGAAGCCTCCTCCTCGACGGCGACGGGCTCTTCCTCGGCCGCGAAGGGTTCCTCCTCGGCGACAAAGGGCTCTTCCTCCGTGACGAAGGGCTCTTCCGGCGGAGAAGTGCCCCCCTCCTCGGCGGGGATGTCGCGCAGCACCGCCAGCAATTCGGTGGACAGCATCGCCTGGGGGTTGGGTTCAGGCGGCGGCAGCGGCGGCTCGGCCGCTTCGGGCTCCATCGCCTCGGGCGTCACCCGGCGGCGCATGTGGTAGACGGTCTGCTTGCCGAAATCCTTGGCCAGCGACAGCACGCCCACGTATTCGCAGGCGAAGCGTTCGACGAAATCCTCGCCCCGGTTCTGGGCCTCCGAGCGCATGGCGCTCTGCTCGGCGGTCAGCACGGCGACGAATTGCTGGGTGGCGTAGACGTGACCGATCACCGTCACCGGCTCGAGCCGGGCGGCGCGGTTGATGTGGCTGCCGTAGAAGTTCTGGCGGCCGCAGATGGGGTCGATGGCCTGGAACACCGGGCCGGCATGCAGCGAGATGCGCAGGGAAAGGGGATGGGGCAGGCGGTCGGCCAGCTCCTCGTCAGCCTTCAGCACCATCTCCTGCAGGGTCTGGGCGTATTCGGCCATGGGGGTGGCCTTGTCCATCACCGCGAAGATGGCGTCGCCCCAGGTGTTGATGGCCAGCGGCTGGTGCTCGAGCCCCGCCATGCCCTCGGAAATGAGGCGCAGGAAGTCGAGGAACACCGGCGTGTGCTCCTCCTTCAGCTTGGAATAGCCGGCGATGTCGCAGAACATCATGGAGCGGATGACCCGGCCCTCGCCCTGCTCCTCGTCGGCCTCGCCGTCCAGGTCCGGCATCATGGGCATGGCGTCGCCGGCCAGTTCGGGGTGCTGTTGCAGCAAACCGTCCAGGTCGATGATGCGCAGCTGGGAGATATCCTCCCACTGGTCGATGAAGTCGGCGGCGCCGCCGGCCAGCGAGCCGGGCATCATGTCCCACACCGCCAGCAGATAAGGAGCGGTGCGCAGGAAATTGGCCCTGAGCGTCGCCAGGCCGTGCAGGCACTGGTTGGCGAAGCGATAAAGCATGCCATGGCCGAGGAACCGCTCCTCGGTGGCGTAGGTCACGGTGTTGGCCAGCTTCAGCGCGTTCCTGAAGCGCATTTCCCAGCGCGATCCGCCATAGCGCACGTTCTCGGCGATGAAATCGTCGATGGCGTAGGGCATCACCACGTTGACCTCGGCGCCGCGCTCCAGCATGGCCTCGATGAACAGGAGGTCCGAGCCGCAAGCCGCGGTGGAATAGCCCACCTGGGCCCCCAGTTCGTCCAGGGACTTGGCGATCTCGGCGCGCACCGCGCTTTCCAGCTCGGGCGGGAAGTGGGGGCCCTCGCCCGGCCGGTCCAGGGCGTGGCCGGTGAACACCACCACGGTGGGCGGCTTGATGATGTCGAAGACGGCCGCCGGGACGGAAAGCCCGCCTTCCTGCAGCAGGGCCAGCTGCTTCAAGGCCGCCACCGTGCTGCCGTAATGGATGCCTTCCAGCGTGCTGGCCCAGGCGAAGGAGGCCAGCGCGTCCTGCACCTCGCCCAGCAGCAGATGCGCCTCGGCCACCGTGGCCAGCATCTGGTAGCGTTCTTCCGGCGACAGCGAGAGATCGGTCTCGGCATGGCTGACCCGGTCGCGGACCCGGCGCGCCAGTTCCCGCGCCCCGTCGTGGTCGCCCAGCAGCCACGAGGTCACCGCCGCGTCGATGCCGTCCCTGGGCGCGCCGCTGATGTGGAAGGCGCGCAGGAACAATTCGCGGCAATGCTCGAGATCGCCCCTGGATCCCGAGGCCAGCCAGGCCTCGCGGAACACGCCGGCCAGCGCGGTGTAGGTCTCGGCGTCGGCGCTGGCCACCAGCTTCTTGCCGCGCACCAGTTCCAGCGCCTCGGCCAGTTCGGCCATGGAGGCCAGGGTGTCCTGGCTGTCGGCTTCGTCCAGCCCCTCGACGGCGCGGCGCAAGGAGTTGTGCAGGCGATGGAAGGGGCCCTCGTCGATCAGGATGACGTCGAGCACCGGCTGCAGCAGCTTGCGCGCCTCGTCCACCGCGCCGGTCTGCGACAGTGCCACCGCGCCGAAGATGGCCAGCTTGAAACTGTCGGGATACTGCCTCAGGCCTTCCCGCGCCGTGTCGTGGGCCAGGAAGTTCTGGCCCTCCTCCAACAGCTCGCGGGTGATCCGTTCCCACTCGGACAGGCTGCGGGGCGCGCTTGCTCCGGCACTGATCGGGCTCGAATCCGCCAAGGTGGGCCAAACCTTTCCAATGGGTCTGAATACCTGTGTACCATGAGCCGGCCCGCCCCGAAAGGTCCGCAGGAACCATCGCGGGGAACCGCCCGCGCCCATGGTAGGCGGCAAATGTTATTATCTAATTAAATCAATCGGCTAATTCGGCTGCCCAGATGGGGTATCCTCCGTTGACGGGGCCTGGGCTCAAGACTACCTTGATAGGGGAATACTCTCCTTTGGCTCCCGGATCGAGGTGCGCTGACCGCCATGACCGAGATCTACCCCCGCGACCTGATCGTCGATGCCGCTCTGCCCGATTCCGATCAGTTCGCCGTGACCGCGGTGAATGGCCGGGTCGGCAGGGGTATCCGGGCAAAAATCCCGTTCGAGCGGGGCACGCGGGTCGCCAAGTTCGCCGGTACCCTGTCCAACACCGTCTTCCAGCACAGCCTGCAGGTCTCGCCCGAGACCCACCTGCACGACCCTTATTTCGTCGGCCTGCTGTCCCATTCCTGCGCGCCCAATTGCGTGCTGGACATGCAGCGCCTGGAAATCCTGGCCCTGCTGGATATCGAGCCGGGCGAGCTGCTGACCATCGACTACGCGGTGACGGAAGATACCCTTTACCGGCAATTTCCCTGCAATTGCGGCTCGTCCCATTGCCGCCGCTGGATCACCGGACGGCGCGAGGCGGTCAACGAGGAGGGCCGGGCCTACCTCGCCGGGCTGGCCGGCAAGCTTCCCCGCGTTCATCGGGGTGCGAGGTGACCGGGCACGCGCCTGCGCGCGGGGTGACGGACTCCTTCCCGTCGGTCGCCGCCTTCGTGGCGGCCGAGCGCCCCGAATCTCCCGTCCATCTGCTGCGGCCCCGCCGCCTGGAAGCGCTGGCGCGGGACTTCGTGGCCGGCTTTCCCGGCGACACCCTCTACGCCGTCAAGTGCAACGCCCATCCCCTGGTGCTGTGGACCATGCACCGCGCCGGCATCCGCCATTTCGACGTGGCCTCGCCCATGGAGATCGCCCGGGTGGTGGAATGCGTGCCCGACGGCACCATGTTCTACCACCATCCCGCCAAGACGCCGGGCCAGATCCGTCTGGCCTGGGAATGCGGGGTGCGCTTCTTCGCCGTGGATTGCGTCCCCGAGCTGGAGAAGGTGGCGGCGCTGACCGATGCCACCATGCGGCCGGTGGTGCGCCTGGCCATCCCCAAGGGCTCTGGCGCCGTCTACGACCTGTCCACCAAGTTCGGCGCGGTACCCGACGTGTTCGAGGCCACGCTTCGCCGGGCGGCCCAGATGGGGCTGAAACCCGCCGTGACCTTCCATGTGGGTTCGCAATGCCTGGACCCGGCGGCCTTCCGCCTAGGGATCGAGATGGCCTGCGCCTCCCTCGACCGGACCGGCATCGCCATCGACTGGATGGATGTCGGCGGCGGCTTTCCCGCCTATTACCGCCTGACCCAGGCCCCGCCGCTTTCCGCCTATTTCGAGGTGATCGCCCAGGCGCACCACGAGCTGACCGCGCCCCGCGGCATCCGCCTGGCCTGCGAGCCGGGGCGCGCCCTGATGGCCGAGGGCGGCTCGCTGCTGGTCCGCATCAATTTAAGGAAGCCGGACGCGGTCTATCTCAACGACGGCATCTTCGGCGGCCTGACCGAGACCTATTGGGGCAAGGACCAGCTGTCCCTGCCTTTCCGGCTGCTGGACGCCCAAGGCAGGCTGAAGAACGGCCCGGCGGGGTCGTTTGCCGCCTTCGGCCCCACCTGCGACGGCAACGACAAGCTGCCCTGGCCGCTGGACCTGCCTCAGGATGCGGCCGAGGGCGACTACATCGAGTTCAACCTGATCGGCGCCTATGGCCGCGAGATGGCGGCCCGCTACAACGGCATGCATTCCGACCGGGTGGCGGTGATCGACGCCGATTTCGCCGGCCATCAGGCGGAGGAAATCGTTTAGACCGGTGGACTCCGTTCCCAACCGCTTGTATCGTTTCTACAGTTGCTTTGGTCATAAGAGAGGAGATTGGGGTATGAAGAAGATCATTCTCGTCGTGGGCACCGCGATGCTGCTGACCGCCTGTGGCCCGGGCCGTTGGGAGCCCTTCGGCGCCTTCAACGATCCGGTGTGCATGCCCGACGGCTCGGTCTCGTTCTACCAGCAGGCCGACGACAAGGGCAACCTGGGCACCCCGCGTGCGACCAGGGAAAACTGCTCCTGGAACAAGGCCAAGTAAGCCTTCCTTCCAGTGCGTTTTCGTGGAAAGGGCCCCATCCGGGGCCCTTTCTTATTGGGGGTCATTCCTCGGGCGGTACGGGGCGCTTCTTTCCCTTGTCGTCCACCGCCACATAGGTGAACACCGCGCTGGTCACCTTGACCAGGGCGTCGGAACCGCCGTGGCGGCGCACCCAGGCCTCGACCCGCACCGACAGCGAGGTCCGGCCCACCCGGATGATCTCGGTGTAGCAACTGACCTCGTCGCCCACATAGACCGGCTGGTGGAATTCCATGCCTTCGACCGCCACGGTGGGGGTGTGGCCCCGCGCCCGGCGATAGGAATGCGTCCCGCCGGCCAGATCCATCTGGCTCATCAGCCAGCCGCCGAACACGTGGCCGAACGGGTTGGTGTCGGCGGGCATGGCGATGGCCCGGGTGGACAGGCGGCCGCGCGGCGCGCCGCTGATTTCGATGCTCTCGCTCATGAAAGTCCCAATCTCACAATATCTTGTGGTTAACTCCGATGACGCTACAGCATGCGCTTGCGCATCGGGCTCGCATTTCTATAATGCCAGCCATGTCCGACCTGTTCCAGCAACTCGCCCCCAAGGCGACCGAATACTCCGCCAAGGACATCGAGGTCCTTGAGGGGTTAGAGCCCGTCCGCCGCCGCCCAGGCATGTATATCGGCGGCACGGACGACCGTGCGCTCCACCATCTGGTGGCCGAGGTCCTGGACAATTCCATGGACGAGGCGGTGGCCGGCCATGCCGGCTGGATCGAGCTGGAACTGGCGGTGGACGGCACCTGCACGGTCAGGGACAACGGCCGCGGCATTCCCATCGATCCCCACCCCAAATATCCGGACAAGAGCGCGCTGGAGGTGATCCTCACCACGCTGCACTCGGGCGGCAAGTTCGGCGGCGACGCCTACAAGGTGTCGGGCGGCTTGCACGGCGTCGGCGTCTCGGTGGTCAACGCCCTGTCCGATGCGCTGACCGTCGAGGTGGCCCGCGACCGGGTGCTGTGGTGCCAGCGCTTCTCGCGCGGGCTTCCGCTGGGACCGCTGGAGAAGGTGGGGCCGGTGCAGAACCGGCGCGGCACCACCGTGATCTTCCATCCCGACGCCCAGATCTTCGGCGAGCGCGCCCATCTGCGTCCCGGCCCGCTCTACCGCATGGCCCGCTCCAAGGCCTATCTGTTCAGGGGCGTGCAGATCCGCTGGAAGTGCGATCCGCTCCTGATCAAGGAGGGCGACGAGATCCCGGTCGAGGACACGCTGCACTTCCCCGGCGGCCTCACCGACTTCCTGAAAGCGGTGCTGAAGGACCGCCCGCTGGTCACCCGCGACGTCTTCAACGGCACCGCGCCGCTTTCCGACGACATGGGGCAGGTGGAATGGGCGGTGGCCTGGCCCGACGACGACGAGGAAGGCTTCACCAACACCTATTGCAACACGGTGCCGACCCCTGAGGGCGGCACCCACGAGGCGGGTTTTCGGAATGCGCTGACCCGGGGCCTGCGCTCCTACGGCGAGATGGCCGGCAACAAGAAGGCCGGCCAGATCACCGCCGAGGACGTCATGGGCGGCGCCTGTGTCATGGTCAGCCTGTTCATCCGCGACCCGCAGTTCCAGGGCCAGACCAAGGACAAGCTGGCCAGCGCCGAGGCCACAAGGCTGGTGGAGAACGCGGTCAAGGACCATTTCGACCACTGGCTGAGTGGCGACAAGGCCTCGGCCGGCGCCCTGCTCACCCGCCTGATCGAGCGGGCCGAGGACCGGGCGCGCCGCCGCGCCGCCAAGGAAACCAATCGCAAGACGCCCACCAAGCGTCTGCGTCTGCCGGGCAAGCTGGCCGATTGCTCGCGCTCGGTCAATGTCGGCACCGAACTGTTCCTGGTGGAGGGCGATTCGGCCGGCGGTTCCGCCAAGTCGGGCCGCAACCGCGAGACCCAGGCCATCCTGCCGCTGCGCGGCAAGATCCTCAACGTCGCCTCGGCGTCCACCGACAAGCTGCGCGGCAACCAGGAACTCAAGGACCTGATGGAGGCCCTGGGCTGCGGCGCGCGCGACAATTACGACGACGAGAAGCTCAGGTACGAGAAGATCATCATCATGACGGACGCCGACGTGGACGGCGCCCACATCGCCTCGCTGCTGATGACTTTCTTCTACCAGGAGATGCCCGACCTGATCCGGAACGGGCACCTCTACCTCGCTTTACCGCCGCTCTATCGCCTGGCCCACGGCCAGACCGTCATCTACGGCCGCGACGACGCCCACAAGGAAGAGCTGCTGAAGACCCTGTTCGCCGGCAAGAAGAACGTCGAGATCAGCCGCTTCAAGGGCCTGGGCGAAATGCCCCCCGCCCAGCTCAAGGAAACCACCATGGACCCCACGAAGCGCACGCTTCTCCGGGTCACCATCCCCTCGGGCCGCACCGAGGAGGACCACGAGGAGGCCAAGGATGTGGCCCGCCTGGTGGAGAGCCTGATGGGCAAGAAGGCCGAACTGCGGTTCCAGTTCATCCAGGAGCGCGCCAAGTTCGCCACCGATCTGGACGTGTAGGTGCCGCCGCCATGGGCGGCTTACACGACGCTTTACAGCCCAAGTGCCGCGCAAAACCACTTTGCGTCCAGAGGTGTCAGCCTGGAGTTGGTGTCAATCGTTTGATTTCATTGAGAAAGATTTGGCGCAACCGGTAGGATTCGAACCTACGACCTCTGCCTTCGGAGAGTTTCCTGTTCTCCTATTGACTTCATCATATTGCGACTATAAATCGATATCTTTGATGGTTTAAATATAGGAAAACTGCGACTTTCATCGTTCCTGGAATTGACAGACCTATGCCATACTTTCTACCATAGCTTGGTGGCAGGTTTTGGGGACGATCCGGGGACGCTTATGAACGCAGCCAAACCATTGACCCGCAAAGGCAACCACTCCAAGGGCCGTAAGGCAGGGGTTTCAGATCTGGCAACGGAATCGCTCAACGAGTTCCGGTTTATAGATATCCCAGTAATTCTGCGCCGGAAACAAGGTCGATCCATTTGGACCGCCCGCGTCACCATGGCTCCCGCTCCAGGGATGTTCGCCATCAACAATGATGGCAATCGGCTGGAACGCACCACCGGCGAAAGCGACCTTGAAAGGGCTAAAGACAAGGCCCGGCAGCTTTACGCGGCCCTGAATTATCGGGCGGAACGAGGCGAGAGCCTTCACCCCAAGAGCTTCAACGGGTTGGTGTCGGAATATCTGCGATGGCTCGATGAGCGGGTCAATCTTGGCTTCGTCAAACCATACGTCCGTGCCCGCGTCAGCACCACCTTGGAACGGTATTTCGTTCCATTCTTCGACGACAAGTTGATCGACACCATCACCGCCGCTGATCTCGTGCGATATCATGAATGGCGCGAGAGCTATGCCATCGCCTACAAAGGTAAGACGTTCATTAAATATGAACGTAATGGCAAGGAACTGGTTCGCCCCTTCACCCCGGTCACCCCAAGCCCCGCCACGATCAGGAAGGAGCGCCAACAGTTCTACCAGTTCATGGAGTTCTCGGCGTCCAGGGGATATTTGCGTGCGGAGGCCATTCCTCGTTTTAAGCGACTTTCCGGCACTGGCAGTGTCCGCTTGGCCTTTTCTCCCGACGAAATCGAGCGCCTGCAAAAGGTATCAGCATCGCGATGTCGTAAACACCTTCACGCCATCCAGCGCCGTGCCATGGTAATTAACCACTACCGCATGATGGTGTTATACTTATCAGGCTTGCGCACCGTTGAGGCGTCGCGCCTTAGATTTCGCGATCTCATTTCTGGGGTAGATAAGGCGGGGGAAATCTCATACCTCGTCCGGCTGCGGCCCGAGCATTTGAAAAAGGCTGATGTCAGAAAACACCTGCGGACGGTGACGCCACAGTCAGGATTCAAGTCAATCGTGGACAACCTCAAGAAGGCTTACGCCCACTTTGATAAATATGAGGTGACCGAGGACGATTTTGTGTTCCATGACAAAGATGGAACAATGAATCGCAACACAGCGAAGCCATTTATTGAACTGCTGGATGCCGCGAAGTTTTCCAGGGGGGTGCGTTACAAAAGCCATTATGCATTGGGATCGTTTCGCCACACCTTTATCACGGACAGGCTCTATGAACGCCAAGATTTGGGTTTTGTCTCGCGCTGGACAGGAACATCCATCGAGATGATCGATCGGCATTACAGCCACGTTCTGAACGAGATGGAACATCAGGAGCCTCGACCGCCGAACACCGTTGTCGTGCTACCCCATAGCTTAGAGTATCTGCTGGGGAAGGCCGATGTCGATCCAACGGAAGAAGGGCCGACCATTTTCAATACAGCAAAGGCGATTGAGCCTGCATTTGACCTGGATCGACGCAGGAAAGAATGGGGCGGCGACGTGAGGGAGTTCTTGCGGATCATGCGGGATGTCTATGGCGATAGGTTCGTCAATCTCCCAGTCGATCAAAAGCTGGGCGAAATCCACAACTTTGTGGGGGAGCACGGCTTTAATTCTGTGGAAGCAAACGATTTTTTGGTTCTGGTGATCGAAGTTCTTGAGGACGAGTCCAGCGCCGTTCTTTAGGGGCGTCGGTTCAAGGGCCGGGCATCAGCATTTTTGCGGTCCTGAACAGCCACAGAGATAACAACCATGAATAGTATTTGCGCCGAACCCTGTCGCGAAGCCCCTCAATTCTGAGGAAAACGATTTGGAACTGGCCGCAGCCAAAGCCGCGGCCAGTTCCAAGAGATTCACGATGTCAAATAGCGATAACATGGTCAGAATGGCACGCTGAAAGCCCATTGTCGATAATACTTTAACGCGCATTTAAGTTAGACATATCTGTGACGTCACATCACATAAATCAGCCAACATGGGAGCGCAGTCGCCGACCGCTTGGGTCACCCTGGAACAAGATTCCCCTCACGGCCAAGCATGCGTCGGTCGCCGCCTTCGAGGGCTATGCCGGTTCCAGCCGCTCCGGTTTCCTGGCTGAGGTTGAAGCGGAGC
Source organism: Magnetospirillum sp. XM-1 (assembly GCF_001511835.1). Classification (NCBI taxonomy): domain Bacteria; kingdom Pseudomonadati; phylum Pseudomonadota; class Alphaproteobacteria; order Rhodospirillales; family Rhodospirillaceae; genus Magnetospirillum; species Magnetospirillum sp. XM-1. The sequence goes on along the minus strand of NZ_LN997848.1, from coordinate 4,184,053 downwards.
GTCACCTCGGCCAACTCGATGATCTGCTAGTCTATTTCGATGACCATCACGCTGGGAACTCTCCCTCGGGACCGGCAGGACCAAGGATTGTCGGCGCCCTGGACGCGGCCGCCGAATTAGGCTCGTCTCCTGTCATAATCGCAGATCGTGGACGGGTGCGCGCGTTGCTCTCCACCTTGCCCGCACGCTACATGTTGGTGTCCTAGCTGACTGCTTCTTCGATCCGTCGACCGCGTTGTGTCTTCAGGATTCAACGGCTGCGAAACGACAAGCACCACTGATCTCCTTGTGCCAGCCGATCCGCTGCCCGAATGCCTGCATCACCGAACGTCACAGGCCAGCTTGGACCCGGGCTGCAGCCGATGCCGAAGACATGCTTCGGGAAAAGCGACTGGCGGAACCGCAGCGGGTGGCGTTACGTCAAGACCTTGAACGCTTTCGGGCCATTTTAGATGCAATCAGCCCGTGTGATGATGTCGAAATATCAAAGGACGCGAAATCCTAAAGGAAGCACCCATTTTTCAGCGGTAGAGAACAAGCGGCGGCCCAATACTGGCATTATGACTGACGATCCGAATGTCCGCTAACTGAGAAAGCGGCCGTCTGGCCGCTTGTCAGCGACGCCCCTACCTGACCCAATGAGGCCAGATAAATTTGCCCCATCCCATTTGGGGGTAGTGGCACTGCGTGCTGGCACATTATAAGGAGCAGACGCCCTACATGTTAAATGTCGAGCGATCCTCCTTATTTTCAGGCTACAGGCCAAAGCTTGGGCCAATACTAATTTATGGGAACGATGACGTGCTGTCCGGTCTTAAGATAAAACAACAAATTGCACTGATTCTGATTCTTCCAATCTTTGGCATTGCTGTCTATGCGATTCATGATTCATTGAATCGGATTAGTTCAATACGATCTACTTTGAGATTTGAAAAATTTATCGACATCTCCAATTTAGTCAATGACACCATTCACGAACTTCAACTAGAGCGTGGCCTCACTGTCTCTACGGGATCACAAGATTTTCAGAATGCTAAGGTGCGGTTAGAGGATCAGCGGGAGAAGACTTCCTCTACAATCAAGGCGCTGCAATTGGCTGTCGATGGCACCAAGCAAAGCCTTCTGTTCATAGACGATCACAGCTCAAATTATGCCATCATCGACGGTTTGTCCGCCGCCGTGGGCACCCTCCGAGGCTTGTCGGAGGATACCCGCATCGACCACACCACGGTATTCGCTAATTATACCAACATCATTTCAAGGCTCATGTCGTGGTCGTCTATCGGCAGGACCCATGCGGCGGATGCACAATCCGCATTGGATTTGTCCGCTCTGTTCCTGATAGCCGATGTAACCGAGACACTTGGAAGGTCTCGGGGTACGGGGGTTAATGCCTTTTGGGGCAAGGGTAGTTCGGAAGAAAGGAGAAGAGATGCGCTGACACTGGCGCGCAAAGGGGAAGATGCCATTTCTGTGCTGGAGACATTCGCCAGACATCAGGGCATCAAGCCGCTCGCATCTCAGATGAAAAGCAGCGAGTTCAAGAGCCTGTCGGCCACCATAAATCAGATGACCGATCGTCTGAATAAAGACACAGGCTCTGTCAATGCAGATGAATGGATCAAGGCGACCTCCGAACGGATAGCCCTTCTGCGTGACGTCGAGACTATCCTTGAGAACGATCTGCGGTCGCATGCCGGGACGTTGATCAGGGACAACTTGATCTCCATCATACTTGACCTCACGGTCATGGGCATTTTAATCACCACTGCCGTCGTGATTGCGTTACGGCAATCCCTCTCTTTATCCAAGTCTCTTGCCACCATCAGCAGAGACATGCAGGCTTTAGCAAGTGGGAAACTTGATCAGAATATCACTGTTTCCAGTCACCCAAATGAGATCGGAGAAATTACGCGCAACATCGAGAAGTTCAGAGAAACACTGATACTCAACGCCGAGCTTTTTCAAGTTAATGAATATGTCGCCGAGAGGCATAAGAATGCGACCGAGATCCTGAACGCGGCAATCGATGCGATTGGTGAAGGGTTCGTAATCTATGATGATCAAGACAGATTGCTGATGTGCAACGAGAAGTACCGTGAGATTTATGCTGAATCAGCCGATCTGTTTCAGGCCGGGACGACGTTCGAGGAGATTATCCGGACCGGGGCCGAACGCGGCCAGTACGCTGAAGCGGAAGGACGCATCGATGAATGGGTGCAAGAGCGTCTTGATGCCCATCGACGTGGTGGAAAGCGCATCATCCAGAAACTTGGCAACGGAAGATACATTCGAATTGAAGAACGGATCACGCCGCATAATTATATCGTCGGCGTTCGGGTGGACGTCACCGACCTTCAACTAGCGCGCCTTGATGCCGAAAAAGCAAACCAGTTCAAATCACATTTTCTCGCCAATATGAGCCACGAGTTACGAACTCCAATGAACGGGATATTGGGCATGGCACATCTCGCACTCAGCCAAGATCTGCCAAAGGATGTGCATAACCATATAGAGACCATAGAGCAGTCCACCAAGCGCCTGCTGGGCGTCGTAAACGACATTCTTGATTTCTCCAAAATCCAGGCGGGAGGACTTTCGATTGAGACGGAACCGTTCGATATCCGCACACTGATCCAAGATCAACTCGCACTGGTTAATCACGCTGCCGACGCCAAGGGGATCAATCTTGCCGTCGAAATTGACAATGACATCCCGCCGATTCTGATCGGCGACCCGTTCAGAATTGGCCAGATCGTCATGAACTATCTCGGCAACGCCATCAAGTTCACCGATACGGGCTCCGTCGTGGTCAAGGTTTCGCAGGCATCCGCCGGAGATGACGATCTGGCTCTAACTGTCTCGGTATCGGATACCGGCATCGGGTTGAGTGACGAACAGAAGGCCATGCTGTTTTCGCCGTTCGTCCAAGCGGAATCCTCTATATCCCGACGATATGGCGGCACTGGGCTAGGATTATCGATCTGCAAGGAATTGGCTGAGTTGATGGGAGGGTATGTCAGCGTTGAGAGCGCACTCGGCAAAGGCAGCACATTCCATTTCACTGTGAATCTCAGGCGTTCCGCCACTGGAGGTGGAAAACATGAGGAAAACCGCCCCAAGCGTTCTGGCGCCAAAAGTGCCCAGAACTACGAGATTCTGAGAGGGACGCGCCTGCTACTGGTGGAGGACAACGACGTTAATCAAAAGGTTGCGTTGGGCATCCTAGGTGCCGGCGGAATATCCGTCGACATCGCAGGCAATGGCGCTGAGGCCATTTCAAAAATTGAAGTGAACGATTACGAAATCATCCTGATGGATTTGCAGATGCCAGTCATGGATGGGCTGACTGCCACCAGGAAAATTCGCGAACACGAAAAGTATGCCGATCTTCCGATTATCGCCATGACCGCAAACGCCATGGCGGAGCATCGGTCTCAATGCATCGACGCGGGGATGAACGATTTCATCAGCAAGCCATTCAACCCAGACGATTTATTCCGGACCATATGGAAGTGGGTAACGGGGGAGAGCGACGCCGAGATGTTTGGTGCGCTTAACTTCGATGACGGCGACATTCAGTTGCCGGGCCAGATTCCTGGCTTAGACATCCGTGCAGGTTTACGCCGGGTTGCAGGGATGAAGGGGCTTTACCTCAATACCCTTCGGAGCTTCGCTGAACAGCAAGGCGATTCAGTCTCTCGAATCCGCGTAGCCCTTAGTGAAGGCGACGTCAAAAGGGCTGAACGGGATGCCCATACCCTGAAGGGGCTCGCCGGGATCATTGATGCTTACGATGTGCAGAAACATGCCGAATACGTTGAAGCCGCTTTTTCCAACAGTGATGTAGAGGCTGGCTTGGCGCTACTGGACAAGTTAGATGCTGCACTTGCACCTCTAATTGGGTCCATATTAGCGCACACAAGCAAAAATGTCAGAGCTAAAAATAACGAGCCTAATGATATTGATTGTTGCAGTGAAAACACTGCATTGCATACGGACATAAACCTCGACTCCGCCTTAGAAAAGGCATCAAAGCTGAAGCAGCTGATTTGTCAAGCTGACACCAGCTCCCTCGAAGCGATAGATGATCTGACAAGCATATTGGCTGAATCTGATTTATTAGGCATGTGCGAAGGGCTTGACCGTTCTATTAAATGCTTTGATTTCAAGAAAGCAGAAGCAATAATTGATAACATTCTGGATAAAATTTTGCACACCAAGGATGGATCGATATGACCTTGGAAAAGCCAACTATACTCATTATTGATGATGGAATTCAGAATATCAGGGTTCTATCTGAATTCCTAAAAAATGAATTTCGCATCATTGCGGCCACCAATGGAGAGGAATCACTTTTTCGAGCAAACGCGATACCGCAGCCTGATGCAATATTGCTCGATATTATGATGCCTGACATGGACGGCTATGAGGTTTGCCGGAGACTAAAGGCAGATAAAGCTACTACGAATATTCCTATTATTTTTATGTCCGCAATGGCCGAGTTAACTGATGAGATTAAGGGCCTGGAGCTTGGGGCTGTTGATTATATCACAAAGCCCTATTCACTCCCCATAGTTCGAAGTCGGCTACAGACCCATGTCCAACTCAAGCAAGCGCGGTTTGATGCGATACGGGCTGCCCGATTTGCAGCTGCGGGCCAGTTGGCAGCAGGCATTGCACACGAAATCAATACGCCCCTTCAATATATTACGGCAAATATTGGGTACATTCAAAATGAGGTAAGTGGCTTGTTTAATACCATTAGGGAAAGCAAATCAATAGACTTGCAAGCCGCCTGCGCGGAATCGGAGCTGCAAGAGGCAATCATTGATTTAAGACGCGGTGTTTCCCAGATATCTGACATTGTTTTGGCAACAAAAGTTTTTTGTTCACAGAATGACTCTGAGATGCAAGCCGTAGACTTAAATAATTTAATCAATAATGTTCTTATGATGTGCGCCAGGTTAATAAGAAATAATCATCACATGGACGTGTGCCTTGATCCAGATCTGCCGCCAATTTTCTGCCACCCTGGTAAAATGAGTGAAGTTATCATTAGTTTGATTCGGAACGCCATTCAGGCTGTTCTCCCGGAGCGTAATGGCGATATTCGTATCTTGACCATGCGCCACGGAGACTGGGCAGAAATCCATGTCACGGACAACGGCGCAGGTATACCGCCAGAGATTCGAGACCATATTTTTGATCCTTTTTTCACAACCCGCGATGTTGGATCCGGGCAGGGACTGGGTTTGGCTATTGTGTACGACACCATCACCAAACTGGGAGGGACCATCTCAGTGAAAGATGGCCCAACAGAAGGTTCCGTTTTTACAATTAGGCTTCCAGTCGATGGCAGCCAGACAAAAACTCCAAATCCGTAAGGGATGGATTATGAGCAGCAACAAGAAATATGGCGTAGTGGTGGAAGATTCGCAGCCGATGCGGCATCTGATCAAACTGGCATTAGAATCCCTTGGAATTAGTCACTGTATTGAGGCTGAGAATGGGGCAGAGGCTATTTCAGCGTTGAAGGCACATGGCGCAAACATTGTCATCATGGATTGGCAAATGGACGTAATGGACGGCATGGAGTGCACTCGCCAAATTCGTGCGGGTATTGATGGGGTCGATCCCAAGCTTCCTATCATTCTGCTCACAGCGATGGTCAGTGAGGAGGCGAAAGAGGCTGCTTACGCAGCAGGAGCGAATTTGTTCATGGGCAAGCCGTTCTCGCTTAAGCAGTTGAACATTGGCATCGCCAAGGTCATGGCAGAAGCATCTCGATAGGCTGGTCACCGACGGGATCCGGGCGTGGCCATGTCCCACTTCTGTCAGTCGGGTTTTGAAACTTGCGGGTCTGGTGCGGCAGGGTGGTGTCAAGCGGGAGACTGAAGTTGAGAAATCAAGCCGACGTGTTGGTTGCTCAGACGGATGATTGCGAGCGCGAGCCCATTCGCTTTCCAGGAGGCATTCAGCCTCACGGCGTATTGCTCTGCATTGATCCCCAAACCCGTCTCATATTGGCCGCCAGCGCCAACCACGGGTTGGTTCCTTCGCTATCGGGATTGTTGATCGGCCAGCGCATCAATGATGTATGGCCCGAGTTGGCGGCGTTGTGCGGTTCGTCCGCTTTCCTGATCGATGAAGCCTACATGGTGCGTAGTTATGCGCAGGAGCGGACGCTCCTGGTTGAGATTGAGCCATTGACGGATGACGACCACCCTGATCCCCGGCATGTGATCAGTTTGGACGAGGTGCTGAGTTCGCTGAACGCGTCCGATACGCTTGAGTCGCTTTCGGACACTGCTGCTAGGGCAATCAGGCAGATCACCGGCATGGAAAGGATACTGATCTATCGGTTCACTGAGGAGGGGCACGGCGAGGTAGTCGCTGAGTCCAAAGTGGACGACTGGAATGAGAGCTTCATCGGCTTCCACTTTCCGGCCGCCGACATTCCGGCTCAGGCACGGGCTCTCTACCTCACTAGTCGCTGCCGGTTCATGCAGAGCCGTGATTATGAGCCAGTTCCCATCATCCCTGGATTGGACCCACGTGACGGGCAACCCTTTGACCTGGGACCCTGCCAACTGAGAAGCCTGTCCCCAGTGCACCGGCTCTATCAGGAGAACCTGGGGGTTGATGGAGCGATGTCAGTGTCGATCATCAATGAAGGGCGGCTTTGGGGACTGGTTGTGGGCCACCATCGTCGCCCCCATCGGGTGCCCATCCCCGCTCGCAGGGAAGTTCTCTGTATCACGACAGGCTTGTCCATGCGCCTTTCTGCGACCGAAACAGCAGAGGAACGCGACGCCCGTGCTAAACATGTGGTGCTGCATGCCAAGCTGCTCGAGCAGATCGCGGGAGCGGACGATTTTGTTTCACCGCTGATCAACGGCGACATCAAACTCACCGACTTGTTTTTTGCATCGTCGGGAGCGGCGGTGGTTTATCGCGGCGACCGCGATCCCGAGGAGCATCTGGAAGTCCGAACTGTTGGTCGCGCCCCCGACAATGAATCGGTGCTGGCCCTGGCTCGGGCCTGCCGTGAACATCTGAGAGACGGTGTCTTCGCCACCGACCACACGGCCTCGATTCTGCCTCCCTTCTCTGTTCATACCGAGTATGCGTCAGGGGTTCTTGCCATTACGGTTGGTGAGGACGGCCGCCACATGATCATGTGGTTTCGATCCGAGACCTTGCGCACTACCGTCTGGGGTGGCGCGTCGCCGGCACAGGTGGCGCTGGAAAAGGTGTCAGGGAACCATCTGCCTCGACGATCATTTGCCCGCTGGGTTGAAGAGCAGAGAGGGCACTCACGTCCTTGGACGCCATGGAAGATTGAAATAGCCCGGTCGCTTCGCACTGCGCTTAACGACGTAATCCTTCGACAAATGCGGACCATTCGGAGCCTGAATGTCCGCCTAGAGGAAAGCGATCAAGCAAAATCACGTTTCCTGGCTCATATGAGCCACGAACTGCGCACGCCGCTGAACGCTGTGCTGGGGTTTACGGAGATGCTTGAATTGGGTCTCTACGGAAACATGGAGGCCAAACAGCAAGAATGTCTCGGTCTGATCCGTGAGGCGAGTACTCACCTCCTAACGATGATCAATGACGTGCTTGATCTGTCTAAGATTGAGGCTGGGAAACTGGAGTTGTCATTGGTACAGGGTGACTTGTCCCAGTTGGCGGATCGGGTCGTTTCCTTACTGATTGGTATGGCCACGGAAAAAAAGATTACAGTCGAAACCCGTTACGAATCCAACCTTCCCTCACTGATGCTCGATGAGCGATTCGCCAAGCAGATGCTAATGAATCTATTGTCCAACGCGATCAAGTTCACGCCAGAAAAGGGCGCCGTCACGGTCATGACCCTCCGTCGGCACGACGGAGGGCTGACCCTGGCTGTGGCCGATACCGGGATTGGAATCCCGAAGGAAAAGCACGCCCATGTTCTGGAACCTTTCCGTCAGGCAGACCCCGACATGACGCATAGCCGCAGCGGAACCGGCTTGGGGTTACCCATCGTCAAGTCATTGATCGAATTACATGGAGGGTCGTTTGAATTGGAGAGTGAGCCGGGCAAGGGCACGACCGTCAGCCTGCACTTTCCTTCTGTGGGAGCTGCATCTTGAGCATCGGCGGCGTTTGGCGGGCCCTGCGTGCCGCAACCGCTCCCATGCATGCAGAACTAGAAGCGGTTCCGATCAACCGGCGACTTTTTTCGGATGATTTCTCCACAGCAGAACTTGGCGAATTGCTCGGGAGGTTTGTCACGATCTATCGCCCCCTTGAAGCCACACTGATGAATGCAGAACCGACGCGCTCGCTTCATTACATGCAGCGATTGCCGTTGCTGTTGAAGGGCTTGGAAGCGCTAAAATGTGAGGTTCCTCAACATGACATTCCCGCTCCCATATTGGCTGACATCCCCTCAAGAATCGGCGCGCTTTATGTAGTCGAGGGCTCGACCATGGGGGGGCAACTGATCCATCGTCATCTCATTTTCAAATATCCTCCGGAAGCTCTGGGTTTTTTTCTCCCTCACGGCGAGAAGACCGCTGAGAGATGGCGGCATTTCCTTGCCGAGATGGAAACGTGTCTCGTGCATTCTGAGGCGTTAGACTCCGCTAAGTTTGGCGCTATTGACACTTTCCGAGTGTTCCATCGGGCGCTGACGGCGTAGACGAAACTGAAAGGCTGGCGCTCCAAATATCAACGGTAGGTGCTGGCCCAACTGGTCCATAGCAAAAGGCTCACGATCAAGATTCCATAAGTCCGTGACTTCACTTATGTAAATTTGAGCGGGTGATATAAACAGCGAATTGAAAAATGGTTATTAGGTGGAATCATTTTCGATCCTGGCCATTTCGATGATGGGCTCAAGCTTCCCCGCCTCGTAAAGATTGGCAAAGGCGGAGACCACGGTGGGATCGAATTGAGTGCCCGCCCCCTTCACGATTTCATCGAATGCCCTCTTGGGTTCCCAGGGATCTTTGTAGCTGCGTCGGCTGACGAGTGCGTCGAACACATCGACCACCGAGACAATCCGGGTCGCCAGATGGAATTCCCGCGACGGGCGGCCTGATGGGTACCCTTTACCATCCCATCGCTCGTGGTGATGCAGGGCGACATCGCGGGCAATCCTCAGAAACTCATCGTTTTCAAGAATGCTGCTGCCAATATGCGTATGTAAGCTGACGGCCGCGAATTCCTCGTCGGTCAACCGCCCCGGTTTGCGGAGAATGGCATCGGCCACTCCGATTTTCCCCACGTCATGCAAACGGCTCGCCTTGCCGAAGAGGACCGCTTCATCTTTGGCAAGGCCCAATTCGGTGGCGACCAACTGGGTATAATGGTCAATCCGGCGGATATGGCTTCCCGTGGTTCTGTCTTTGAACTCCGCCACCTTTGCCAGAATATCGATCATGTGGTCGTGGGAATCCGAAAGATTAATATGCAGCCTCAGATTCTCTAGTGCATTCGAGCACTGCTGAGCGACCATACTGATGAGATTCCGGTCCGCCTCATTGAGGTCTTGGGTTGGTTCGACGTAAATGAATCCTGCGGGCTTTTGCTGAACGATCAACGGAACCACGTACGAGTCTTTGCGTAATCCGCTGGGCATTTGGCCTGACAGGACGGCTTCGGCACATAGTTCTCGAATCTGTCCGAACCGATCCTGGCGGGTCAGGTCACCGGATGTCGCCTGGATGGTGATCGCCTGCTCGTCAAACGTGGCGATCAGACCGTCGATCGTGGATATGAAGCTTGTGTCGGACAGGTTGCAAAGACCGACAATCTGGGTCAGGACGCCTTGAAAAAACTGATTCAATGATCGGTTGCTAATGCGGTAAATATCCGGTGCCGCTTCCAGCACATGCTGCAATCCGATCCGATTCATCTCAATCGCCCTCAGATCCCGGTATGATTTCAGGGCGGATCTGACCGTGGTGTAGAGTCTCGTGGCGGTTAGTTCGGTTTTGTCCTTGTAGTCATCGATGTCGAAGCTATCGATGACATACCGTTCCGGGGCGAGGCCCGGTTGACCGGTACGGATGATCAGGCGGATGAACTGGTTGTTGAGGCTCTTGCGGATATACTCCACCAATTGCAGCCCTGCGTCGTCGGTCTCCATCACCACATCAATTAGGGCGACGGCGATATCATCATGTTGGGCAAGTTGCTCTCGTGCCTCATAGGCCGAGGCGGCCTCGATGATTTCAAGATCCCGGTCGACAAATCGAAATCCCCTGAGGCTGATACGGGTCAATTGCCGTACATCGGATTCGTCATCGACAACAAGCAACTTCCATATATGTCGCGGACCAAGCGGTGTTATGTCCGTGACGGGCGGCTCGCTGCGGGTACGGATAAGCTTCATGATGCGGTCTTCTTTGTGGGAGAGGCGGGGTGAGCCGGAAACCAAATATCGAAACGGCAGCCAGCACCCGGCTTGCTCTCAAGTTGAATCGAGCCTTTTAGCTGAGTTGTCGCGATGGAGTAGCAGATATAAAGGCCCAGTCCCGATCCGCCTTTATCGCGTCGTGTCGTGAAAAACGGTTCAAAAGCCCTTGCAACCGCTTCCGATGACATGCCTGCACCATTGTCCGCGAAAATGAGATGAACCTTTTCGTTTTCGAGGCGCGTCGTGATTGTAATAGTTCCGGAGATCCCGCCGTCGCCAAAAGCGTGCTGAATCGCATTCAAGATCAGATTGGTCAGCAATTGTTCGATCAGACCGGGCGTCCCCTCAAGACGGAGTGATTCAGGACAATCGACCTCGACCTTGACCGGAAGGCGCTTAAGATTGTTGTTGAGGGTCGAGAGAACATCGTTGATCAGTTCCTGCATGCTGTAATTGCGCCGGATTTCTCCTGCCTGATCAATAGACGTGCGCTTGAAGCTCTGAACCAGAGCGGCCGCGCGGCGAAGATTGGCCAGGGCCAGGGTTCCGGCCTGGCGCAGGCCGGTCAACTCGGCGCGCAAATCGGCCTCCTGAACCTCTTCTTGGCCGAGCAAGGTTTCTATCCGCAAGATAACCTCTTCGGTTTGGGAAACGGCCCCAACAGCAACTCCCACCGGCGTGTTGATTTCGTGGGCGAACCCAGCAACCATTCGCCCCAGTGATGCCAGCTTCTCGCTCTGCACCAACTCGGTGCGGGTATCTTCCAGTTCCTTGATTTTTCTGGCCAGATCAAACCACCGGCGCCGCAGTAATTCCAGTAGCCCCCATCCCATGCCCGCAACCATCAAGAAAACCGCGGCATACATTGCCATCGCCTGACGAATATGGGCGTTGGTGGCTGTTTCAATTGGTTCGAATGGCTGCGAAACGCTGATTCCGCCTCGGATATCTCCGAGCTTGTAGCCTTGGATCTCATGGCACTGGAGGCATGGGGTTTCGACACGCAGTGGCGCCATATATCTGAGGAAAGCGCCTTGCGTGCCGGTTTCGACGCCGAATTGTTCAGATATTCCGCCTTCGAACGCCTCGAGGGCGGTTCGTTCCCACGGATCGGGAGCGTTTTGCGGCCGTATGGGCTTCAGACTGGTCAGCCTGAAGATCGCTCCCGAATCCGAAGCTGCCATTTCAGCGATCAATCTGGTCATGTAGGCCGGATTCACCAGGGTAAGCTCCAACCCATCCGTTGTCGTGATATCCCGCCTAGGATGGACCAGATAAGGATTCGGTTGGGTGGTGGGGGTGACAGGTACGTATACGCCGCCATGACGGGCGTTCCAACTGCGGGTCAGGACCACCATCCGAAACATGTTTCGCGCACCTTCGGTTGCTACCGTGAGCCCTTGACTGCGGATGTCGGCAACCTGAGTACGAAAGGCAATCCCCATCACGCCCGCCCAGGCGAGCAATAGGAGCAACCATCGGCGGCGATCCCGGAGCAGGACCGGAACGCTTGCGGTCTGACCATTCAACACATACTCGGGCACGAAGCTCTCCTATCCTCCATGAAGTCAACTTACTACAGACTGACAGGCTGACGACCAAGGGCGTGGTACTTGGGGCCTCGGTGTTCTCCGGCGGGGACGAGTGAGAATTGGGGGTCTCACTGGCGGGGATGCTGGTGCCTATTCCGGGTTTTGGCACGTACAAAAGTTGCCGATTTGAAAAGGGCTTCGTCAAAATCTGTAGCGCACCAAGTTGCTTCATTTGTTGTGAGGAATTCTGGCTTCGATACAGGCCCTGCGCAATAGTCCTACATCTTCTATCCGAATGGCATTGCCGGAAGTTTTCACGCCTAACACCCGAAGTCGCCCAAGGAGCCGCGACAGGCTTTCACGGCGGATGCCAACCCGACTGGCCAAGACTTCCCTGGTGTAGGGAAGTGAGATATCGGCCCGTCCTTCGGAGCTTCCGGTTTGGAGCAGCAGGAATTCGGCAACCCTTTGCCAGGGCTCGCGCCCCTTCAGGTCATAGATCTCGTCCGACAGTCGGCGATTCAACTTCACCAGCCCCGCCAGCATCCGATAGGCCAGGGCGTGATCCGAATGGAGGGCATGCATGAAGGCGCGGCGGCCGACCCGGATCGGCTACCGTCACCATCCACCAAGGGGCGACCTGGACCACCGACGCCCCTTACCGTGAAATCGAGGACGCCATAGCGGCTCACCGAGCGGCGGGAATCCTCGCCGTCGAGATGGAAGCGGCGGCGCTCTACGCCTTTTCACGTGCACGAGGCTGCCCGATGGTCTGCTTCGCCCACGTCACCAACACCATGGCGCAAAGCGAGGGCGACTTCGAGAAGGGTGAGGCCGACGGTGCCGTGGAGGCTCTGGCGCTGGTGGCGGCAACCGGAAGGATGTGGCTGGCGACAACATGAATTATGCCACAGCTCAGTTTGAGCAAGCATCTATCCTGTTTGCGTCCCGGTCGTCCTGATTTCAGGGTATTACGACGCCAGGGCATCGATGATGCGGCAATCAGCGGCCACCGCTATCAAGCATAATGCATGTCATCACCTTGGCTTGGGCCGTAAAGATTACCATTAGTGCATGGAAATGCAACATACTCGGCGCCAAATATATCTATAATATCGCTATTATTTGAATATGATCGATGCGCCTTGTTGACATCACATGTCCATCCGACGGTGACGTGACCTGTATTAAAATCTGTATCCAAGACCGTTAGATAGCATCTTCCTCGTCGGATCACATAAATCATATCAAGGGGATAGCAGTTTCCACTATAAGCAATTTTAAAGCGAACGGCATCACTCTTGCGTTTGAACGCAATGCAATAATAATCATATAAATATCGAACAAAACCCATTCGCCACAAACCAATCTCATGGCTCGTCAAATGACAAACCGCTGCATTTATATTTTGTTTTGTCAATGCCTCCGTAATGTTTTCATATTCGCACTCATCTTCATAAAGCTCAGTAGCCAGCATGTATCCCTGTGAATAGATAGTTGGTATTAACGTCGATGTTATATTAGAGATGCTTTTTTGGATTTTCATGATCAAATCTCTCCTGTTCGCGCCGGGGATGATTCGCCCGGCGCGTGATGATGGGTAACTCAGCAGACGTTCTGGGGTTTTAGATCAGCGTGAGAGCTGCCTGGATAGCGTTTAGCAGGTAGTGGAAGTCCCCGAATTGCAAAAGCGGGGAGGCTTTTCGGCATCAGCCCACTGGGGTGTGGAGATCGCCATTGGTGCAGTTAAATGCAACATATTCTGCCCCAACAAGTCTCGGAAGAATACTATTTGTAGTGTATGAACGATATGCTTTGTTTATATCCCGCACCCATTCAACACAAACCGGAACGGGAGCTGGGAAGTAATCGTCTATATCGCTGTCTTCTCCATCATCGACGATAGTGCTCATCCTATTCTTTACCGAAAGGTATGTGTCGCCGCGTTTAATAACATATATTTTATTCAAGGCCCACGTCTCATCATCGCAAACCATTCTAAACTTAACTGCATCGCTTCTTTTTTTGAATACAACGCAGTGGTATATAATAGGAAGCTCATAGTAACGATTGAGACCATCTGGAGTTGGTGTCTCCCCCAGGTATATTTCATTGCTTTTGAAGATACACATTGTGGCGTTTATGTGGTGTTTTTTAAAAGTGTCCTTGATGTCATTCAATTCACAAACACATGTCTCGAACATATCATCAATCTCACATGTCGCTACCATGTGGGCTTGGGAGTATATGGTCGGGATTAGGTTGGCAGTTATAGTTGCGAATGGTTTTTGGGTTGTCATGACTACATTTCTCCTGTTCGCAATGGGCATGACGACGCCCATTGAGTGAATGATTTGGTTGGTTCAGGCTTATAGCGGGTTACCCGCCACCGATGCCTCTGCGGCAGCCTGATCAATTCGACCAAGCCCACCGAAGCTCAGGCGGCAAAGGCGCTGCTGCGCCTGTGCCAGGGACATGAACCCCGCGTCTCGCATGAGCAAGGTTCAGCGGGATGTCTCGGCCACCTTCCGTTGACATCGGAATGTGTCTCATTGATGTCCAATTTGCCTTTTTGGGACATATCGGATACAATATCTTAGATATCATTGAGACGCTTTGCCTGGAGATAGCCCATGCTCGTCGGCTACGCCCGCACATCCACCCTGGATCAGAAGGCCAGCATCGAAGCCCAGGCCCGTGACCTGACGGCGGCGGGGTGCGGCAAGCTGTTCAGCGAACAGGTCTCCTCAATCGATGTCGGGAACCGGGAACAACTTACACAGGCCCTGGACTTCATCCGGGAGGGGGATGCTCTGGTGGTCACCAAGCTGGACCGACTGGCCCGCTCGGTCGGCCACCTGCTGTCCATCATGGACACCATCAAGGACAAGGGCGCAGACCTCCGCATTCTCAACATGGGCATCGACACCGCCACCCCCACGGGCAAATTGATGCTGACCGTGCTGGGCGGGGTCGCCGAGTTCGAAAGGGAGATCATGCTGGAGCGCCAGAGAGAGGGCATCGCCAGGGCAAAGTCCCAGGGCAAATACAAAGGCCGGAAACCGACTGCGAGGGCCAAGGAAGAAGATGTCCTGCGCCTTAAGTCGGACGGGATCGGTGCCACGGAGATCGCAAGGCGTCTGGGGATCGGACGGGCATCGGTTTATCGGCTACTCGCCGCCGGTTAACTATTCCGGCCTGCCTCAACACGCGCCCAGACATCTGCCCATGCCTTGATCTCCAGAGCCCGCAACCCCTTTATGCCCTGCTCGTATTCAGACAACAGGCCTTTTTCGTTACAGTTCTTGATCTCATCGATGGTCGCTTCGACGATGCCGTCAATGTTCAAAATCAGCGCCAATAGGGCTTCGACAGATGGTCGTCGCCCCCGTGACTTCGACGAACTAAGATAGCTCTCGCTTCGGTTCATGATCTCCCCGAGCCGTCTGCCAGATTGAACAGCCCCAAGGCTACTTAACTCCCTATATATTTCATCAATTTCAAGCATTAGCCCTATCTCCTGCATGATGTTGCAGGCTTATTTATATAAGATTGAAGCGCCATATGGATGTATATTATGCATATAAAATATACGACATGTTAGCGTGCAATTACGCGCATTTGTGCCGCACTAATGTTTATGTAGTTAATGTGTATATATCCATCTATCAGATGATCTAAACTCAACATTTGTTTCTATAGCAATTCTTTTTAGCTTACTCACCCATAACGCCTCCCACTCTCTGTTGAAAGCAACAGCTTCATTGCCGATACCGCCGCATGAATACCTGAATATCTGCTTTGTCATATAGCCATACAGGTTGGAGACAGCCACCTCGGTTGCTTGATTTTCGTATACAGGCTTCACAACAACCCTCCATCGGCCCAGCCATGTTCGCTTTAATTCCTCGGCAAGCTTCTCCACGGCACAGCAGGTGCAGGCCACCAAAAAATGGATGTGCAGGTTTATGATCCGCTCGTGATCCGAAATCGGGGGAACCAGCATGTCTTCAAACAATGATTGTCTATGACCATGGACATCCGATGATCGGCACAGATCGATTTCAAAAAATCCGCGAATCCGAAGACCAGGAAGGCGGCGAGCGCGAGTTAGGCCGATCCACTTTTTCTTGAAGGCCGCCATTTCGTTCAATATATCGCTCCGAATTGACTCGGCTGGCGTGTCTGGTCCGACCTTAATTCCCGATATAATTATAGTAACAAAAGCAATTTTTGAACGATCTGTCCGATTAAAAAACCCCCAACTCCTTGGTATTGATTTGCTTTTTGTTGTATATTCCCTTTGTTCACCTTTCGACAATTTCCCACCTCTACAAGAAACGCCCCCGGTGCGTTCCAGCGCACCGGGGGCAGACATGTGCAGGGAGGTGGCTCAGCACATGCTGCTAATAGTTCATTAAAATCTAATTTTGCCACCTTTTGCGTAAATAGCTGGAACAACGCTAATTCTATTTATAATCATACGCATTTCACTTTGACCTTCCTGCTGTCTATTGTCCGCCTATCTGCTCGCATGATGATGATATCGATCAGGCGCTCTGCTCGGTGCGTTGCCGATTTGAGTGCATCGAGAATATCAATCAGACCGGCACCTAATGTCCCGTCTTCCACAAAGTAAATGTCATCATTATTGGATGGGGTGACGGATACGGCATCAGCTGCCGAAACTGTTAGCTCATTTAGTCGCATATTTTTCCTCCATTTCTTGTTTCAACAGAGGTATTTATGCGTAGTTACTCGGCGGCGTTTGTGACTGGAAGTGCCCTGCTTCTTGGCGGTATCTTGGTCTGATTTTGAAATTCCGCGACATAATGATCAATGCCCCCTCCAATCTCGAATGGATGGACCATTTGCACCACATGCAGCATCGTTGACATAGCGTTGATCCAGTCGAAGACATAGTAATCTGTCAAGATACGCCCGACCTTGTAGATTAGGGGGAGTGGTTGGCCGTCGTGAAGGAACCGAAATAATGCTTTTTCAAGATCAAGAATTATTGATGATGCAACCTTTTCGGTTAGAAGATTTGGTCTGATTATAAGGTTAAAATACCAAGATACTTCCTTAACAACTCTAAGGCTTTGCGGGAACGCATCCCACAATATTGCCATTGCTTTTATGTATTTCCCTGGATCATTGAAATGATAGCTGTATATAGGCACCGTCTTAAAAAAGTATTCCAGGGTATCATCCCTTTGTATTTTTCTCCCAATTTCGTTTTCAAGGTCCTCGACGAAGGCGACATTGCACCGTTTTATGTCTGATTTTGTCATGGTTACCAATTGTGGCGTTTCGTCGACAAACTTCATCCTAAACATTGTAAGGTGACGCCTCTTATCGAGTGGCAGGAAGTAATCGACAGCTAAATGCGGATCTTTTCTGTCGTATACTCTTCTGCAATTGCTTTCGAGCCACGAATCGTGGCCCTTCTGGCCGAGGTTATCAAAAAGCCACTGACTGGCCTTTTCGCTTATCTCGGCCCTAACGGTCATTTTCAATTTTTCCATTTTGTCACCTTCATGTTTACCCCTCGTTGCTGGGTTTTGTTGAAAAGAAAAACCTGTGGAGATGTGGCTTGTCCCCCGCAAGTCAACGGCTCGGCAGTTCGTGTTTGCCACGCCGGAGGAAGCAGCCTGAGGATGGCAGCGAGGGAAATGTCCGACATCTCCCTGATGGAAGTGTCCATGGCTGCGATGCCATTCAGGTCCGTAGATACTCAAGGATCGAGACGGATGGTTCAGATCAGGCTAACCTTCTGCACGTCTTGATGCTCTTTGATCCCTGATGACCATTCACACCGTCGAAAATCGCGCCCTTGTCCGTGATGTCCTGGATGCCAAGCCGCTGGCTTGGGACAGGTTTGTGCATCGCATTGCCGATACGGTCTGGGCTGCCTGCCGATTGCTCTGTGGTGACGACGCCGATTCCCGTGCAGCCTTTTCGGATGTCATGGAGGCCCTTCGCGCCGATGGATTTCGGCGGCTGCGGGCCTATAACGGGTCCAGCAGGATCGAGACCTTTGTCGCCCTGGTGACCAGGGATGTGCTGGCCGAGCGGTTGTTGCGGCTGTTCCAGGCCCATTCTGTGTCCGATGGCTGGACCGCGTTCGAGCGGTTCTTCGCCGCCGACATCAACCGCATCATCAACCGCCGCCTTCCCGGAGCAGATCGTGCGGATTTACGCCAGGATGCCTACCAGGACATCTGCGTGGCCTTGATTGCCGACGATTACCGGCGGCTGAAGGCGTATCGCGGCATTGGCAGCTTCACCGGCTTCGTGTTGCAGATGGTTGATCGGCTGTTGATCGACTTCATCCGCAGCACCATGCCGCTGGGGCGGCAAAGAACCGAGGCCCAGACAACGGAATGGGAGGACATCCCCTCGGACCAGCCATCGCCGGAAGATGCCCTGTTGGAGCAGGAAGGGGACCGCCTGTTGTCGTTGGCATCCGAGGTTCTGCGGGAGGCCGCCGCCGCCCTTTCCGAGACGGAGCGCCTATACCTGCACATCGCATTGGGCAGCGGCGAACCTATCCCGGCGCGGGAGGTGGCGCGTCAGATGCGTCGCCCGGTGGAGGAGGTCTACAAGTTGAAGCAGCGGGTCATGGCCCGGCTGCGGGAAACCCTGGACAAACATCCAGCGGTCAAAATGTGGAAGGCGTCCGTCTAATGGTTCAGCGAGGAGACATCAGACCGTGACCCCCGGCACCCTTCATGCGCTGTTCGAGCGGCTTTTCGGCGATGCCGACAATGTGGCGGACAATGCTGCCCATCCACGCCAAGTCGCCCACCTTGCCGCCGATCTGGATCACGGCGAATCGGACACGCTGGATGTTGTCCAACTGGTCGCCTATATGGATGGTGGCTTGGACGAAGCCAAGCAGAACGACCTTCATGCTCGCCTGTCGCAATCGGCTGCTGCCTTGCACGACCTTGCCAGCGCCGATGCGTTCCTGGAAAACGTGGCGACATCACGGGACGCTGCCCCTGCTGACTTGGTGGCATCCACCATCGCCATGAGCCGACCGGCGGCGATATTGCCGTCGTCACCACGTCGGTCATTCCCAATCTGGAAATGGTCAGGCGTCGCGCTGGCTGTGACGGTTGCCGCCTTGGCCGTGTTGGTTATCGTCAGCCGCACCGCCCCTCCGACCGACACCACCCAGCCGGTTACCGCCAAGTCTGCTCCAATACCTGTTGCGCCCGCTGACGGCCCCAGGCTTGCCCAACCTCGGCCCCGTCAAGGGGGAAGCACCCCTCCCCCGGTGGTGGCCGAAGAGAAGACGGCTCCGACCTATCTGGCTCCGGCGGCTTCAGAGGCATTAATGCCTGTGCAATCTGCTCCAATTCGCTAAAGAATAAGTGGGTTGCAGTCAGTAACAGAATGATTTGCCGCTGACGATGTAGTTAAACTTATTGACAACTCTATTGGCTTCGTTGGTTTTATCCTGTATTTTCTTTTTTGCATCTCTGATAAGACATTCATTGTATGTGTCAACAGATGATAGATATGCTGTAATTTGTATCTTACAGGAGCTAAAGGATAGTTCCGTCAGATTCATCGAGAGCATGGATAGGCATGCTGGCTCAGTTGGCTCGGTACAGAAGTTCATTCCGGCATGGGCTGGAGTAACAACGGACATGATCGCAGCAAGAAGCAGAACGATCTTCGTAGTCATCCGAGCCTCCTTCTCCCTTCCAATCACCATGATGAGATCACCCGATTGCCGTCGCCGATCAATTGCGGCGTCTGGGTGCGGCCCAGCTTTGCCGCCTCGGAGGGCATCTTTCCGGCAAGATAGGCTTCCAACTTGGCGGCGGTGATGGTTCGGTCGGAACCGGCGGCTTCACCCTCCAGCCCCTTCATCAGGAAGTAGCTGAACAACCCATGTTTGGCCTGGGGCAGGGAACTGGATAGCTGGTCGTTTCCGGCAGCGGCCAGGATGGTGACATTGGGCGGCACCGCCTGTTCCTTCGCCGCCACCAGGATTGGCCGGGCGGAGGAAATCAGGGTGTCTTTGCCCCGTGTCCCGCCGGAATAGCAGGTGTCGAGGAACAGGGTGGCCGATTTGGCCCCACTGTCCACGATCATGTCGATCAGTTCCTTGCGCCGCAGGGCGGAGCGGTCCAGAAGTGCGCGATTGCCATCCTGGGGCAGCAGATACAAATCCTTGCCATCGTCGGAGGCAAGGCCATGGCCGGAGAAGAACACGAAGACCTCACTCTGCCCCTTGACCACCTGCGGCTTCAGCCATGTCAGAATGGCGGCCTCCACATCCACCCGCTGGGCATCGGCCCCGGTCAGCAATTTAACCCGTGAAGCCGGAACGCCTAGGGCATTGGTGGCGTAGTCGTAGAACCGGCGGGCGTCGTTCTCGGCGAATTCGGCGGGCGGGGCGCTCTTGTAATGCTCGATGCCGATAATCAGGGCGATGGCGTTGGGGCGAGACTTGCCGTTGAGGTGACCTGGAGACAAGCTTGCCAGCGTAGTTTCAGTGGACGCGGTGATACGCGTCACCTTCACCATGGCTTCGGCTGACTGCCCCCACTCGTCAGTCGCAACCAGTCGGATTACGCTCTCCCCCAAAGGAATGCCCCGGCGCACGGAGAACCCGCCACCGGACTGAAGAGGCACATCCGTGCCATCGATCTGGAGGGAGGTGATCCGTCCCTTGCTGGAAACGTTCCCGGCCACATCGATGGTGGAGGATGGGGTTGTGGCAACAGGCTTGACCGATAGAGTTGGGGCTGCTCCAGCGTGGGCTTTGGGAGGGGCAGCAACTTTCGGGGGATCGAACTGATCGAACGGATTGGCGGCTCCAGTTTGGGCGAATTTTTCCCAAGGGCCAGATGGGGTTTTGGGCTTCCACTCACGGGCCAGCTTCTGGGCCTCGGTCAACTGGGCTGGGGTCATGAATTTGGCTGTATGATCCCTATTCTTTACCGCTTCTTGATTGCCATTAGCTGCGGCAAGGTTGAACCACATATGAGCCTGCACAAAATCTTGGGGAATGGCTCCGCCAAAGGTGTACATTCGACCGAGGCTGAGTTGGGCGTCCACGAACCCCTGTTCAGCGGCTTTGCGGTACCATTTAATACTTTCGGCGTAATCCTGGGTTGTTCCGTTACCCAGGGAGTACATGGCTCCAAGGCTACCTTGCGCCTCGACAAGCCCCTGTTCAGCGGCTTTGCGATACCATTTAACAGTTTCGGCAAAGTCCTGGGGAACGCCTCGGCCAATGGCGTACATTTGACCTAGGCTGTATTGAGCATGAGCAAGCCCCTGGTTGGCTGCTTTGCGGAACCAACTGACTGCTTCGATATGTTCTTTAGATGTTCCTTGGTCCCAGGCGAGCAAAATTCCGAGATTGAATTGGGCTGCCGCAATTCCTTGTTCTGCTGCTCTCCGATACCACTTATAAGCCTCGGTAAAATTTTTGGGGACTCCTGAGCCGCTAGCGTACCCGTTTCCAAGGCCGACCTGCGCCATGGTATTTCCCTGCTCAGCTGCCTTGCGATACCAGCGCATAGCCTCGGAGTAATCCTGGGAAACTCCCAGACCGTTAGCGTAGTAGCCTCCAAGGCTACCTTGCGCCTCAGCATTTCCCTGTTCAGCCAGTGACCGCAGGAGTCTGACTGCCGTCGTATAATCGCCGCGCGTGGAGGCAGCCACTGCATCCTCAACTGACTGGGCCGATGCCATCGCGGTCAGGCATAGGATCACGGCGGCAGCCATCGCCGACAACTTCGTCACCTGTCTCATTGCGCCATTCCATTTCCGCCCAAGCGTCGCACTTTACACCTCCTTGACCGCCTCAGCCGCCAGCACCGGCCTTCCTGGCATCCTGGATGTCCTTCTCCAACTCCTGGAACGCCTTCGACGCCCGCACCTTGCCCTGCAACAGGGTGTTTTTGTTGACCTGATCGACCAGGATGCGGTTGGCGCTGCCCAGCGGATATTGCAGCAGGACATAGGCGCGGTACTGCTGCCCGGCGGGAACGAACTTCTTCTCGGTGACGGCGTAGCCGGACAGGTTGACCTCGGTGATCAGGTTGCTGGTCATCCGCTCGCTCTCGGCCATGACCTGGGTGTTCTCGCCCGCGCCGGATTCCGACAGGAACTCCTTCATCTTGGACGACAGGCGCGAGTTGATGCGATCGGCCAAGGACCGTTTGGCCCCCAGTACCGCCTTGTCTTCGGCGAACTGAAGGTCGGTCGAGGTGGCGGTGCCCGGCGCATAGATGGAGAACTCGTCATCGGGCGGGCTGGCATACCAGGACGGCAGATCGTCCACCGACGCCTTGACCGTCTCGATGCGGGCCTCCTGCTTCTTCTGAGCCTGATCGGCGGTCCAGGCGGGAGTGCCGGGTTGGGGACCGGCGCAAGCGGAGAGGGTCAAAGCGCCCAGGACGGCGCAAAGGGCGGAGCGGTTCATGTCTTCCTCCTGGTCAGATCGGAAAGGGCATCCTGGATGGTCTCGATCTTGGACTGCACCGGGATGCCGGATTGGGAGAGATCACGGAGATCAGCCAGGGCGCGTTCGGCCTTGGCGTAATCACCGGTCTTGAGATAGGCGAGGCCAGCCCCGTAAAAGGCGTCCGCCGCCTCGGTCGGATGACCCGCGTTGAAATGGATGACGGCGCTGTTGTACCAAGCGAAGCCGTTGGTGGAATCGGCGGAGATCGCCATGTCATAGGCGGCCAACGCCCGATCATTGGCCCCTTTGGCGGCATTGACCGCCCCAAGAGCGTTCAGGTATCGGGCATTGCCACGATCCAACGCCACCGCCTTCAGGATGGCAGGCTCGGCCTGGGCATAATCGCGGTCCAGCATCAGGATGCGGCCCTTGAGAAACCAAGCCCCCGACCGGTTGGGATCGGCGGCCAGGGCACGATCAGCGGCGGCCAAGGCACCGGCATGGTCACCTTCGGCTAATAGCTTTTCCGCCATCACCAAATCGTCGGAGGGGGCTGCTTGCTGAATCGGCTTCTGCGGTTCGTTCACCGGGTCGTCCAGCGCCACCACCCTGTTGTCGGGAATGGTGGAGACCAGACGGCGGGCAAGATCGTCGGTCACCCGCAAAATCTGCTCGTCGCGGATGTTGCTGGCGGCATCAAGCACCCCCATGGCGACCCCGACCGGATCGATGGGGATGGAGCCGCCATGGCTGGCGGCGGTGTGATGCCCCTCCCACAACACCACGCCATCGGCGGCGCGAACCATCTTCAGATCGATCCCAACAGCAACGCGGGAATACAGGGCGAGGAAGGTGGTGCCGTATTCGGTGATTTCACCTTCCAGGATGGTGCCGCACTTGATCCGCTCGGCCAGCACCTTGCGGTCGCCCTTGACCTGATTCAGCACATGGTCGATGCGCTCCAACCGAACCCCGCGTTTGGATTGGGTGGCGAGGTGGGCATAGAGCGACAGCCGAACCCTCGCCGCATCCTCGGGGGTTGCCATGGGCTGGGACGGCGTTTTGATGGTCAGCGGCAGGATGGCGACGCAATCGGGCGGATTGGCCTTGTAGGAATCGTGGACCTGGAAGGTGACCTCGTTCATGCCCAGCCAGCCCGTTTCGTCAGCACCTTTGTTGACGTAGGTGGGACTGGCGCAGCCGGTGGCGGCGGCCAGGGCGAGAACGACCGGCAGGGTGCGGGCGGCGCTCATTCGGCCCCCCGCACGATATTGTAGAGCCGACGCACAATGCGGCGATCCCCCTGGGGAATCTCGGCCACCACCCGGTTGAAGTCGTCCAGGGAATAGCTGTCGCGCAGCACCATGGGCTTCTTGGTGGCGACCACCATCAGGTATTCGTCCACCATCTTGCGGCTCGATGGCTGACCGGAGGGGAAGCTCACCTTCAGATCGTAGCGTTTGGCACCGGCCTCGGTGGGAATGGTGACCGATTTGGCGATGCGGTCGGCTGCGTCGAATTGGTTCGGGAAGATACGCCCCACCTGGGTGTCGCCCTTTTCATAGGGCAGCCATTGGAAAATCTGCACCGCCATGGGCTGGGACGGCTTCAGGGTGACGTTCAGATTCTCGCCATCCCGATAGACCGTGTTGTTGAGTGCCACGCCGACATCGAAATTGGGGTCGGGCCTACCCTCGGCCACATGAACATCGGCCTCGAACGACACCACGCATTTGCGGAAGGTTTCAACCTCGACCATGGTTTCGACCTTGCGGTCGCGGATGGAGCGGATGTCGCCACCCACCATGGTCCAGACCGTCGAATTGCGGGCGCATTCGGCTTCGTCGCCCTGCTCGGTGCAGCGCATGGCCTCTTCCGACGACAGGGTTTCCCCGGTTACCTGACGCACGGCATCGGCGCGGGCGCGGGTTTCCGCCTGCTGGCAGGCTTCGGCCTCGGTCATCACCGGCGGGAAGATGTAGCTGCCGGAGGCCCGCACCCATTCGGCGGAGGCCGACTGAGGCGGAAGGGCGATCAGGCCGATGATGAGGACGCTCTTCTTCATCTCACTTCTGCCCGACGATCAGAACGGCGCGGGGAAGCATCTGCTGATACAGGTCTTCCAGGCTCATTTCCGGGGGAGCGGATTCGGCGGCGGCGGTCTTGCCCAGGAAGGCCAGGATGCGGCCGCCCTTGATGCCGATGTTCATGTCTTCCATCAGGGTGCCGCTCTTTTGGTAGATCCCGGCGGTATCGGTCTTGCCGACCGCCACCCCCAGCAGATGCCCGCGCTTGTCGAACACCGGGCCGCCGGAATTGCCCTTGTTGATCTTGGTGGTCATCTGGAAGGTGTTGGGGTCGTTGCCCAACCCGGCGGCCTTGGCGACGATGCCTTCGGTCAGGGCCGGTTGCTCGTCCCCCAACAGACTGATCAGGGGATAGCCCATGACGATGGCGGCGCGTCCGGCGGTGGGCTGGACGATATCGGAGATCGGGGTGACCGCCCCTTCGGGGAAGGGCTTTTCAATTTCCAGCAGGGCCAAGTCATCCTCATTTGAGACCTTGGCGATGCGGGCCTTGCGGACATGGCCGGTGCCGTTGCGCACATAGAGGGTGGTGATGCCCTCGACCACATGCCGATTGGTGATGATCTGACGGCCACCTTCCAGGACCACTCCACTGCCGGTCATGATCGGACTACCGGGGGCGAAGGGGAACGGCTCGGGTTGGGCCAGGGCCACCGCCTGGGTGACCTTGCGGGGTGGCGGCGGCAGTGCCGGGGCGGCTTCGACCGGTGGGCGAGGTTGAGCCTTGGGGGGCGGGGCCTCTTTGGGTGGAGTTGGCCTTTGAAGTTCCGGTTGGATCGGCTTCACCGGTTCCTCGACCGTCGCCTCTTGGGCTTTCCACTTGCCCTGGGGATCGACCGCTTTGATCCATGCCGCCATGGCTTCGGAACGACCGGTCTGGCCGCGATCCAGGTAGAGTTGGCGGGCAGTGTCCCGCGCTTGAACGGCGTCCACCTTGCGCCCGGTTGCCCACAGCAACTGCCCGAGGGCATCATACGCCCCGGCGGAAGTTGGGACTTGGCGCACGAACCGCTCCAGTTCCGCGATACCGGCGGTGGGACCGTCCTGTTGGGCCAGGAAACGGGCGAGGATAATGGCGACATCCTCGGAGTTCTCGCGGTCCCGTTGGAGTTGGCGGAGACGAGCGGCTGCTTCGGCAGCCTTGCCAATGCGCTGATCGGCGCGGGCTAGCACCAGATGGGCGGCGATCAGATCGGGATCGCTTTTCAGCGCCAGGGCGGCATTGCGGCGGGCCTTGGCAAGATCGCCCAAAGCGAGATCGGCTTCGGCCAATCCCAGATAGGCTTCGGCTTCCCCATCCATGGACGCGAAGGACGCCTCCTCGAAGAACCCCAACGCCTTGGCCGGTTTGCCGATGGCGAGGTAGATGCGTCCGAACAGCAGGTCGATCTGGGCGGAAGTGTTGGCGTCACTGGCATCGAGTTGCTTGAGGACAGCAACCGCTTGCTCGAACTGTTCGGCGTCGATCAAGCTCCGAGCCAGTTCCATGGAGGGGATGGGTTTGGACTCAGGAGCAGCAAGGGCAATTCCACTCAGGGCAAGAATGCCAACCGCCAGCCCGACCGTCTTCCGTGTGAAGAACATACCCATACCCCCGTCTGGATCGATCCACCGCACGAAACGATAGCATGGGTGGTTCGTTAATCCATAAGACGGAGGCAATCAGATTTTTTGCCGAAACAATTTTTGAGCCCCGCCTTTGTCGGCTACTTGGATGTGCCTCCCCACATTCTGCCTTCCTGTCAAACGCCCTAAAGAGTCAAAAGTTTATGCTGCGGACAACGGAATTGCGCGACTGCATAAATAACCATTGATGAGGTGCGGCGATAGAAAGCGCATCACTTTTTAAGAATACGTGACACTATAACATAGTAAATTATGAATATAATAGGAGGTTTATTATGAGCAGAAGATTATCTGTTAGGCATTGGCGCAATAGCCCCGGAGCCGCCATTGAGAGGAGATTGAAAATGCTGCGGGAGCGATACCCTTGGCACATCACCATAGCCGCAGATGCAGAGGGCTACCAGTTCCTACAAAGCGTCTTGGCAGGGTGCCGTGGCCGGATCGAGGTCACCGACAATTGCGGGGGGGAGGTTACCTCCAAACATTTGGAGGCGGTGTTTCATAGCAGTCTTGGATATGGGGCTTTCACGGTCTGGACAACCGAACAAGATGATATTTCGATAATTAGAGCAACTCTGCATCCATCTGATAGCACTCCACGAGCACTGGAAGACCGATTTCCAGCCAAGGTCACGTTCTACATAGACTCTGGCGACATAGAGGATTTTGCGTGCCGCTTTGAGATGACTGACAACGCGACTTATGCGGTGATGGTCGGTGGCGTCCAAATCCAAGACGGCGATCATTTGCTTGATGTCGCCGACGAGTGGGGCGAAGTTCCAGTCATGCTGTGCCAAGTGGGTCCGCGCCAAGCGCCGGATGAGATTCGCTGTTGGCTGGATCGGCATGACCAGGACTGCGAGTGATCAGCGTTGATCCGTTGAACGAGATTACCCTTGGGTCAAGGCGATTGAGTTTAGTTATCACGTCGGGCGACCAAAGTGACCGTGGACGCAGACTTTGGGGGCGCATTGGGGGCGCAAGACAAAATGCTTGGCCCCGCCCCCTGGGGGCGCGACATATCATATTGAAAAATATAGAAAATTGGCGCAACCGATAGGATTCGAACCTATGACCTCTGCCTTCGGAGGGCAGCGCTCTATCCAGCTGAGCTACGGCTGCGCGGGTCTCGGGTGAACGAGAGGCGAGGGTTATAGCGCAGGCGGGCGATGGTGGGAAGGGGGGAAACAACCTCTGCCCTCCGACGGCAGAACTCGGCTGAAGCCCTTGCGCCGTACCGTCGCCTGCCACTTGCCACGGAGCTGCCTGATCGTCGCCATCGTCCTCGTCCCCTGTGGTTGTTGTCATCATCGACAGAGGAATTGAAGGATACCGCCGGGTCTTCAGACCCTTGGTCCGGACGGTACGGTGTTGTGGTGGTTATTCCGGGGGCGTCCGGTTATGGACAGGGGAGGCTCCAATTGATGGGGGAATGTTCTTGGCTGCCATGGTGAACGGAACCGAGTGGACAAAGCGCACCATGGTGGGTCTGACAATCTTGTGGGTGGTCAGCGCGGTGTCTGCCGTGCCCGTGGCCCTGTTCTCCATGTTCATGTTCGACGCTCCCGGAAGCGACGGGAACCCGGTGAACATCGCCTTTGCCGTGTCGCTTTGGTCCTTTCCCGTCTTGGCGGCGGCGTCGCCGCTGGCAAGCTGGGGCGCCCGTGTCGCCGGGGCGGCAAAGGTCTCCAAGCTCCTCATGGCGGCGCCGGTCCTGTCGATCGTCGCGGTCATCGTCAGTTGGGCGGCCCTGGAGCTCTTGTGCGGTGGGTCTTTTTCCTGTCACTCGCGGTGGTGACGGCGGATCGGGCCGCCGTGGCTCTCGGGTCACGCGGGATTGGTCACGGCGCGCTTCATTTTCCTATAACGGGCAATCAGCCAGACGCCCGTCGAGCATAATGCGGCGCCCGCCAGGGCGCTGATAATTCCCATCCCCGTAAATACCGTATAGAAGACCGCGATGCTGCGGTCGTTATTAGCCAAGCCCCCCATGCCGTTTTCCATGGCAAACAGGGCCCCGCCGGCCAGGGCAGGCAATCCGAATAAGATCATTGCTATTCCCGCCGCCGCTCCGACGCGCGAGGGGGGCTCCCCAAGAGGATGCCGGTGCTGTCTTTCCAAGGCATCGAGGCGCCTGCGCAGGGCGAGGCGAAATTTCCACGCCCCGGAGAAACGCGGCAGTTCGGGGTGGCGTCTGGCAAAGGCCCCGACCGCATGGGCGGTCAAGTCCGGATCGCATCGCAGCGCCGAAAGAATTTTCGCGTCCTCAACCCCTGGCTGCTCGTTACGCCGTTCTGCCAGCAGGCAGTCAAGAGCCTCCTGGGCCAGGGACGTGGGCAGGCGACGCGTGGCTAAATGGAACGCAAAATAGCCGAGAGCCAATAAAGGAAGCCACTCGGCCACGGACAGGATTTGGGTAAGGTATTCAAGGATAAGAGACATTCCATTGCCTCGGCGTACCGTCGATGACCTGGGTTTTGTTCATACTGGCTCTTCCCCCCGTCCTCCTCAAGCCTCGGTTGCAGGTTCGAGTCCTGCCGGCTGCGCTGTGTTCCGGGAGCGTGGTGGGGCGCGCGTTTTCAGGCGGGCGGCCCGGGGGCTTCTTGCCCGTCGCGTCAGCTTTTGGGCAGTGAGAAGCAGACTGCCGTGCCGCCGTTTAGACCGTCCTCGATCCAAATGCGCCCCTCGTGGCTTTCGACGATCTTCCTGCAGACCGCCAGCCCGATGCCGGTTCCCTCGTAGGCGTCCTGGGCGACCAGTCTCTGGAAGATCTTGAACGCCCGCTCGCGGTCCTCCGGCGAGATGCCGATGCCGTTGTCACGGATGGCGATGAGCCACTCGTGACCATCTGGCCGGCAGGTAATCTGCACGCGGACGGGCCGGTCCGGGGCGCGGTACTTGATGGCATTGCCGACCAGATTCTGGAACAGGCGTTCAAGCTCGGTCGGCGATCCCTGGGCAGAGGGCATCTCATCGATGATTTCCACCACGGCGCCGGCCTCGGCGATCGCCACCTCCAGGTTGGCAAGGGCGGCGGACACCACGTCTGCCAGCGGCGTCAGCTGGAACGAGGAATCGTGCCGCCCGGTGCGGGAGTATTCGAGCAGATCGAGAATCATCCGGTCCATTCTCTTGGCGCCATTCATCGCGAAGGCGAAGAACTCCTTGATCTCGTCGTCGGTCTCGGTGCCCAGCCGCTTGCTGATCAGGCCGAGATAGCTGCTGACCATGCGCAGCGGCTGGCGCAGGTCGTGGGAGGCGACGTAGGCGAACTGCTCCAGCTCGGCATTGATCTCGGCCAATTTGCGCGCCTGGACGGCAAGGTTGCCCCGCGCGGCCTCCGCAATGTCCTTGGCCGCCAGGATGTCCTGGTTTGCGAGGTCTCGCTCCAGGACGGCGCCTGCCCAGCGGGCCAGCAACCGGACGAACTCGATGTCGCCGTCGTCGAACTCGCGTGCATAGGGATCGGGCGAACTGAAGTTGATCGTGCCGAATGTCTGCCCGCGCACCGTGATCGTTGCTCCGATATATGCTTCAAGTCCAAAGGCCTGGTAGCAGGGGTGTCCTGCGTGCCTGGACTTGGCCATATGGGCAATCGCCACCACGTCATTGGTACTGATGGTCAGGGCGCAATACGTGTTGCCCAGCTCGAAGACCTGGCCGTCATGAAGCGGTGCCGACGGGGGCGCGTCGTGGTGGCGGACGGTGTAGGTATCGCCTTCTATTCGGCTGATGATGCCGATGGGCAGCGCCAGATGCCGGGCTCCCAGGACAAGCGCCTCGGTCAATTGCTCGGCGGCATTGATGTGGGGGAGAGCCGCGACGTCGCTCAGCGCGCGAAGGCTTTCGTAGTGACGCTGGACCATGCGTGTCCGCTCGGCCAGAACGATCTCGACATCCTTGCGGGCGGTGATGTCCTCCTTGATGCCGACGAATTGCACGATATCCCCGGAATCGTCCAGAACGGGGAAGATGATCGCCTGCTCCCAATAGCGCTGGCCGGTCTTTCGTTTGTTGCGAAGTTCGCCCTGCCAGTGCCGCTTGTTCTTGATGGTCCGCCACAATTCGTCGTACAGGGCGGACGGCGTTTCCCCCGAGGCCACCAGCCGGGGGGTCATGCCGACGACCTCGGCCTGATCATAGCCCGTGACCTCGGCAAAGCGCGGATTGACGTACTGGATCTTTCCGTCCGGATCGGTGATCACCACGGATACGGGCGACTGGTCGACGATGCGGGAGAACAGCCGGAGCTGCATGGCGATTTCGGCTTGGGCCGTGATATTGGTGCCGCTGCCGCAATACCCGACGAATATGCCGCTGTCGTCATAGCGCGGGGCGCCGCTGATGCTGATCCACTGGGCGGTCTTGTCCTTGCCGATCCAATAGCGATAGTCGCGGAATTTCCGGTGGGACGCCAATTCATCGCGATGGGCCTTCCACGAGGACAGGTCCTTGTCCGTGCTGCGGGCCGAAAGCTCCCAGTAAAGCTTGCCCATGGCCAGGCAGGGATCAATCCGCGCAGCCTCGGCAAAGCCGGGGGAAAGCCAGGTGATGCGATGGTCCTTGTCCGTTTCCCAATACCAGTCGCTGGATGCCTCGGAGAAGGTTCTCAGGCTGGCCTCGTTCTGGGATAGGGTGCGTACCACCTCCTGCAGCTTTTCCGCCATGCTGTTGAATGCCATGGCGGTTTCGGCCAGCTCATCCTTGCCGGTGATCGGGACACGCGTATCAAGTTCGCCGGCCGCGAGGCGGGCGCCCGCCAGTCGCAGCGCTTCAAGCTGCCTGGTCAGGTATGATCCCAGGAACCACGAGAACAGGGCCGTCAGGGCCAATCCGATCACGGCGATGGCGGTGGACAGGCGACTGGTGTTGTAAACGGCGTTGTCCAGGCTTTGGTAATCGATGCCAAGCTGTACGGAGCCAAAGTCATTGCCGGCAACGATCACCCGCTGGCGGCGTTCCGCCAGACCGGGGACGGCGGCGCCCGTCTTGTCTTCCGACAGAACATTGCCGCTCTCATCGGCAAAGCGCAGATAGGCGACGCTGCCGGTGGCCCGCGCCTCCGAGACGATCGCATCAAGCGTCGCGAAGTCCTTGGAGATCATCGCATCCTTGGCGCTCGCCGTGATGAGGCGCAAGGTCACGTCGGCGCGACGATTGATCTCGTAGCGGCCGGATTCCTTCATGGCGCCGACCGTTATGAACAGAATGACGCCGAGCACCACGAGTTGAAGCAGGGCGATGCCCGCGATGGTCCTGGAACGGAATGTCATTCGGCCTTCTGCTTCTGCCATTGTTCCAACAGGTGAATGTCCAAGGCCCGGACATCGTTCCATTCCTGGTCGAGCCCTGCCTCGATGCCCTTCATGGCGACCCCCTCGAGGACGCGCCGGCCGATTTCGTCGTCCTGCAGCGATCTCATGGCGGCCATGATCCGCGCGATCAGCTCGGGGGAGACGCGGGGGTGGGCGGCAAACGGATGGGGCGTGTATTCCCGGGTTGTCGCCAGCACGCGCAGTTCGGCGCGCTGTTCGGCCGGCAGGGCATCCAGGGTCCGGGTGATGCCGCCACCCGCGGCGAAATTGCCGGTGGAAACGCCCCGATAAACCGAATCGTGGGACGAGACGTATCTGGGGGTGATCTTGACGCCTTGGCGCGCGAACTCCGCCTGGGTCAGGATACTGGCGGCAAAGGCCGCCGGGGCCGGGAAGATGACCGACTTGTCGGCGAGGTTGCCGATCGTCCGATACGGGCTGTCGACGCGGACGACGAGGATGCCGATCAGGCGGCGGTCCTTCTCCTTGGCGAAGGCCTGATAGCCCGAATGCCGGTGGAAGACCGAATAGTGGTAGGGGTTCATGTAGGCGAGGTCGTAGGCGCCCGCCCCAAGCTCGGCCTCGAAGGTCGGAATGTCCTTGGTGGTGCGGAAGGCAATTCGCACGCCGGCCCTTTGGCTGACCTCATTGAGAAGCGGCACCCATTGCTCGGCTAACCGTGACGAGGCCGCCTGGGGAACGATGCCGAAGCTCAAGGGTTGAGGCTCGGCCCGAGCGCTGGCGGACCACAGCAAGGCGACCAGCGCCAACACGGCGCCATGCCACGAGCGGAGCGAACGCTCCAACATCAGAACCTCCCACTACGGATATGCCGGCTTGGCTGTGAGTAAGCCTTTCGTATAGGCCGACTATACGTAAAATTCCGTAGGAGTTCAACGAGGACGTGCGTAATCGATTGGCGCCGTCAGCGTTCTTTCAGCGCCGAACTGGCCAAGCCCATGAAGGGCTCGAGAATGTAGGTGAGGACAGTCCGCTCTCCGGTCCGGATATGGGCTGTTACCTGCATGCCCGGGTAAAGCCGGTAGGTTTCGATGCCATGCTGGAAGTGGTCACGGGTCGTTTCAATCCGCACCTTGTAGAAGGCTCCGCCCTTCTCGGTCACGTTGGTGTCTGGTCCAATGTGGACAACGCTGCCGTCGATGGATCCGAAGCGCACTCCGTCCTGGGACGCCAGGCGGATCCGGGCGGGTTGGCCGAGCGAGACGTAACCGATGTCGTAGGTCGGCAATTTGGCTTCGACGATCAGGCGGTCGCCGGCGGGAACAATGTCGAGAACCGTCCCGCCGGCTTTGACCACGCCGCCCCGGGTCGCCACGTAGAGCGTCTTCACCACCCCGTCCACCGGCGAACGGATCGTGGTTCGGTCCAGATTGTCCGATACCTTGCTGAACCTTTGGGACAGTTCGTCCACATCACGCCGGGCCTGGGCCAGTTGCTCGACCACTTCCTGGCGATAGGACTGGCGACCGGTCTCGATCAGGGTTCGGGCTTCCTTGATGGCGGCCTGGTTGCGCTTCAGGGCCGCCTCGTCCTCGTCGATTCGCGATCGCAGGGCTGATTGCTCGCGGAGCAGGGCGAGATGGGTATAGCGGTTGGACAGGCCTTCCCGGATCATGGATTCGCTGATGCTGACCTGTTCGCCCAGATGGCGCAGGGTGTTGCGCGCGTTGCGCAGCCGGGCTTCCACCTCGCTGGCCGCCTGCTCGCGCTGGGTCAGCGCCTCGTGCAGCCCTCCCAGGGTGGAAGCCAGCTTGCCCCGGCGGCTGCGGAACAGGTTGTCGGTGGCGGTGACCAGATCGGGATGGGAGCGGACGATCTCCTGCGGATAGGTGACTTCTCCCTTGTCCGCGGCCTCCGCTTCCAGACGCGCGACATTGAGGTTGAGCGTCACCAGCCGGATGGCCATCTCGTTGACATCGGCGCCGCTGGCGGTGGCCTGCAGGGCCACCAGCGGCTGATCCTTGCTCACCGCCTGACCCTCGCGGACCAGGATTTCCGATACGATTCCGCCTTCAAGGTGCTGGATGGACTTGAGCTGGGTGGAGGGAACCACTTCCCCCGAGGCCTGGCTGACCACATCCAGGACGGCGACGCTGGACCAGACGAGGAAGCCTATGACCAGCATCGCGGCGCAGGCCACGAACAGGTGGGTTCCGCGGGTGAGTGGACCGATTTCCACGTCTTCCGGTTCAGTCATGGCCGGCCTCGTGGCGAATGGGACCGGTAAGGGCGGGGACCGGCTTGATCCCAAGGTCGAGCATCCAACTCGCGCCCCGGATCACCAGCGGGTCGTGGGAGAAGACGATGATGGTGGTTCCCGACTGGGCCAACTCGTTCATGGCCTGATAGACCGCCGCCCGTCCCTCCGCGTCGAGGGACTCGGTCGGTTCGTCGAAGACCGCAAAACGGCCACCGGACGCCAGGGCTCGGGCAAGGGCGACCCGGCGGCGCACCCCGAGGGCAAGATTCCGGCCGCCCTTGGCTATCGGCGTGTTGATGCCGTCAATGGACGAATCCAGCCATTTTCTCAGCCCGGCGGATTGAAGGACGCGGTTGAACGAGGCTTCGTCCATGTCGGGATTGGCGGACCGCACCGCCGTCTCGATGGTGCCGTCCAGCAGTTCCGGTTCCTGGGGCAGATAGCAGACCTGCTTTCGCCACCACTCCATGGACAATTGCCGCAATTCGACCCCGTCCACCAGGATCTGCCCCCGGACGGGCTCGATCAGCCCCATCAGCAGGCGGGCCAGGGTGGTCTTGCCGCTGCCGTTGGGGCCGGATACCGCCAGCACCATGCCGGCGTCGAGACGCAGCGACAGGTGCTCGGCCAGGGGGCCGGAGGACCCCGGATGGGCAAAGGCCACGTCCACAAATTCCAGCCTGCCGCTCACCGAGCGGAGCGCGGCTCCGGACTGGTGTTCGCGCGGCAGGCGCATCAGATCCTGAATCCGGCGCAGGGCAAGGTCGGCGCGCGCGAACATCTCGGCCAGTCCGGCCATGCGGTTGATGGGGCCAAGGGCTCGCGCCGCCATGATGTTGGCGCCGACCAACGCTCCTACGGACAGGTCCCCCTTCACCGCCAGAACCGCGCCAACCGTTATGATGACGACGCCCTGGAGTACGGCCGTGGCTTGGGTGATGGACTGAACCAGGCTTTGCCGTTCACCCAGCCGCCGCCGGGCGTCCAGCACGGAGCTCCGGGCATTGCGCCAGACTTTGAGGGCGCGTCCGCCCCCGTTGAAGACGCGCAGCGTGTCGGCGCCATGGATGGCCGCGTCCAAGGCGGCCTGGGCCGCCGTCTCGCCCTCGCCTGCCTTTCGCACGACGTTTCGGAGCAGTCGCTCCCCCATCACCACGGTTCCCATCGACACAATCGTGAAGAACAGGGCGATGAAGGCCAGCGGCGGGCTGAGGAAGATCAGGGCGAGAATGGTCAGGATGGCGAAGGGAACGTCCAGGGCGGCGCAGAGATTGGCGGGGGTAAAGACGCGGTCGATCACGTCCAGGCCGCGCATGATCTCCTGCATGAGACCCGATGGCAGGCGCTCCAATACCCCGACCCGGGCCTGGGCCAGTGCCGCGAAGGCGCTTTCACCGCGAAGGGCCTCGGTCGGACCGGTGACCGCACCGCACAGCCTGATGCGGGCCTCGCGGAAGCCGAACTCCAGGGCGACCGCCAGCAGGACGCCAGAGGTAAGGGTAACCAGTGTCGCATCCACCCCATAGGGGACGTAGCGATTGAGAACCAGCATGACGAACAGCGTCGATGCCAGGCCCAGAAGGGTGATGAACAGGGTGGACGCCAGCAACTCGGCAAGGACGAGGGGGTGGGCCGCCAGGCGGCGGAGGAGCTCCTGCACCGCGTCCTCCCCGTTCCCGCCTAGCGCACCACGCCCGGGTCGAAGCTTCCGATCACCGCAAGAACCGTATAGGACGCGATCACCACATCCGCCTGGGCCGAGCTGGCCTGGCTCTGGGCGTTGATCAGCGCCGTCTCGCCCGCCAACACGTCGATCAGGGAGCGGTTGCCGAGCGCGCGCTCCTTTCGGGCCAGTTCCAGGAATTCGTTGGCCAGCACCGCCTGATTGCGCAGCGATTCGGCCCGCGCCTTCTGGTGCATGTAGTTTTCCCAGGCATTGCCCACCTGCTCGTCGATCTGGTCGCGGCCTTCGGCGAGGCGGCGCTCGGTGGCGACGATGGAGCTTTCCGATGCCTTCAGGCTGTTGATGGCCGTGAGCCCGAGATTGATGGGGATGGAGACCTCCATCTTGGCCAGGTATTCCTGCTGGGTTCCCATGGTACCGCTGACGTTGCGCTTGTTGCGGGCCTCGCCCACCATCTCGACCTTGGGATAGAAGCCCTGGGCCTTGGTGGCTTCCGCCTGCATCCGGGCCGCTTCGACGGCGTGGGTCGCGGCCTTGATGGAGGGGCTGTTGGCCCGCGCCGTGGCCACGGCCACTTCCAGGCTGCTCGGCAACGTATCCAGGGGGACCTTGGGCAGGACCATGGACTTGGCGTCCTGCATCGGCTTGTTGAAGACGTTGCGGAACCGGTTCTGGGCCTGGGCCAGGAGGAATTCCGCTTGAATTCTGGCCGCCTGGGCGCCCGCCAGCTGGGTCTTGGCCTGCAGCACGTCGGATGACAGGCCCGAGCCGAGATCGACCTTGGCCTCTTCCAACCCGGTCTGCCGGCGGATGTTCGCCTCGGATTCGCGGGCATAGTTCAACTGCTGCAGGGTCCGGACCAGATTGGTGTAGGCGGAAAGCCCCTCCAGCATCAGCCCCTGGCGAACGCCGTCGCGGGTGGCCTCGGTCTGCCGATGGGTGGCGGCCGCCTTGTCGATCTGCGCGTTCACGCCACCGAAGTCCCAAACCAATTGCTTCAGGCTGGCGCTGTATTCGTTGCGATAGGCGTTGGTGTCCTGCGACCCGCTGGGCTTGTTCTGCTTCTCGTAGCCGTAATTGACCGCAGGGGTCAGGGTCGGATACCAGCCGCCGCGCGCGACCTCGATATTCTGGCGCGCGCCTTCGACATCCGCGTCGGATGCGACGAGGCGGTCGCTGGTGCGAAGCAGATCGTCCATGAGTTGGCGGAGATCATCGGCCCTGGCCTCCGGGGCCAAGACAATCCCTGCCGCCAGCGCCGCCAGAGCGCCCAATCGTACAGCCCGCATGAAATGCCCCCTATTGGATAAGACGGGACCAATGATATAGTGGATAGAACAATTTAGCTACCAGCTTATACCTAAGGTAGTGATTATGACTTTCATAGTCATTCTATCTGGGGATGCGTGGCAGATGGGGGGATTCTGAGCGATGACGGCCTCAGCCAACGGCACGATCCACGATAGCGCGCCGACCAAGGTGTTCGACGCAGCCAGGGGCGGCGCCATCACGGTGCCTGAGGGCTTCGCCCTTGCCTCGGCCGATTTCCACCGCATCGGACCGAACCTGGAAATCGTCGCCACCAACGGCTCGCGGCTGGTGGTGCGGGACTTCTTCGCTCTGGCCTCGCCCCCCGACCTGCACACCGGGGAGGGGGCGATCATTCCCGCTGATCTGGCGGTCCGCCTGGCCGGGCCCATGGCGCCCGGCCAATACGCGCAATCGGCCCCCACCCAGGGACCGGCGCCGATCGGCGAAGTGGACGCCACTTCCGGAATCGCGCAGGTCCGCCACGCCGACGGCACCGTCGAAGCCGCGATCAAGGGGATGGCGGTATTCGAGGGCGATGTCGTCACCACCGGGGCCAAGGGCAGCGTCGGCATCGTGTTCGTCGACGGCTCCACCTTCTCGGTGGGCAATGCCGCCCGCGCCGTCCTCGATCAGCTCAGCTACGACCCCGGCACCAATACCGGCTCGTCGACGGTCTCGGTGACCAACGGCCCGTTCAGTTTCATCAGCGGAGAAATCGCCCGCACCGCCCCCGACGCCATGACGGTCAAGACGCCGGTCCTGACCATCGGCGTTCGCGGCACCACCGTGGCGGGCGTGGCCGCTCCCGAAGGCGGCAGCAACACCGTGGCGCTGCTGGCCGATTCCGGCGGAACGGTGGGACAGATCGCCATCAAGAACGCCGCCGGCGTACAGGTCATGTCGCAGGTCAATCAGGCGGTGCAGATGTCCAGCGCCCTGCTGCCGCCGCCGCCGCCGATCGTTCTGTCGCCGCAGCAGATCCAGGATAGCTTCGGCAGCGCGGTGCAATCCCTGCCGCCGCCCCAGCCGCCCCTGCAGCAGCGGACCGAGCCCCCGGCCTCGCCCCAGATGCGCCAGCAGCAGCAACAGATGCAGCAAAAGAGCGACGCCGCCTCCAAGACCCAGGCGGAAAAGGCGACGGCTGTCGCCGAGGCCAAGGCCGCCGTGGAAGCCAAGGTGAAGGCCGAGGCAGAGAAAGTCGCCAAGGATGCGGCGAAGCTTGCCGCCGACCCCAAGGCCGTCGCCGAGGCCAAGGCCAACGAGGCCAGATTGGCGGCCCAGGCCAATCTGCCGGCCGCCACCGATCTGGCAAAGGCGGCCACCGCCTTGTTCGGCGCCCAGGGGGCCGGCGAGATTGCCAAGGCGGCGACCTCCCTGTTCGGTGCCCAGGCCGGTTCTGACTTCGCCAAGGCCTCCGCGACGCTGTTCGGGCCGACATCGGAGGGCAGCCTGGCGGCGCTGGGGCAAGGCGCGCTCGGAAACGAGGGTTTTGGCGCGGCCGTGGAGCAATTCGCCAAGGCGATCGATTCCCTGGTGGGAAACGCACTGGCCAACGACCCCAACACGGCGCTGTTCGGTGGCCTGCCCATCTTGGCCCCCGAGAACCAGATACTGCTGGCCCAACGGATCGAGACGGTGGTGCAGCAGCAAATTCAAAATCAGGTCAACTCAGTCGCCCAGCAGGCCTCGCAGCAATCCACCACGGTGCATACCCTGACCGGCGGCTCCCAAACCGTCACCACCACGTCGGGGGTCAACGACTACATCACCGGTACCGCCTCGGCCAATACCGTGACCATCTCCGGCGTCATGGGCACCGGCGACAGCTTCATCGATGAAACTGACGGTGATGGTGACAAACTGATCCTGATGGGCGCCAACACCGGATTCCAGGTGGGCAAGGTCGAGACCATCGATCTGAGCGGCACCAACGGCGCCAATACCTTCATCATCGGCAGCGACGGAACCGTTGCCATCACCCTTAGCAGTTACGCCGATTCCATCACGTCCTCGCAACTGGTCGGCCACGCAACCCAGATGACCACGGGCAGCCAGACCTGGAACCTTACCGGCCTGCTCGGCGTCAACGGCGCCGCCGACGCCTTCGACATGGGGGGAGGCACGGACACCATGGCGCTGCTCACCGCCGGCACCCACTCCCTGACCCTAACCGGCGTCGAAACCCTGACCCTGGCCAATGGCGGCAACAGCTTGATCTTCAGCACCCCCGTCTCCAACGGCATGACCGTGACGGGGGGAAGCGGCACCGATTCCATGACTCTGGCCCTGGGCGGAAATTCCATCGTTTTCGGTGGCATGGAGACGATTGTCGGCGGTTCCGGCAGTGATGCCCTGACCACGGCCGGGACTTTTTCCGGCTTCAATCTCGATGGCGGCAACGGCAGCGACAGCCTGACCTGGTCGACCGGAACGGTCCCCACGGCGGGGTCTCAGATCGTCATTTCCCCCACTATCTCCAACGTGGAAAGTTTGATCTTCAATGTCCATCCCGGGTCGGGCTCGGGGAGCTTCGGCAGCCTGGAAACCCATCTGGACCCGACCGACATCAGCGGCGTCACTTCGCTGCAGATCACCGGCGGCGGCGCGTTCTACATCGACACCACCTATTTGCCGAGCACGGTGACCAGCGTCCAGGTTGCCCAGAGCGGCAGCGTCAGCACCCTGGACGGCAGCGGCAATCCCACCACGGTCAATTACGCGGATACGGACATTCATCTCCGCCTGTCGGGAGCCACCACCTCGGTGACCGGCGGCAATGGCAGCAGCGACAGCATCGTGCTGAGCGACGGTACCGCGCACACCCTGAGCGTCAGCGGCGTGGAATCCATCACCGGCGGCAACGGCGTGGACACGGTGAGCGCCACGTCGGGCGCCGTCACGTTCATCGGCGGAGCGGGGGCCGACATCGTCAACTTCACCGCGAGCGGCGGCAACGCCGACATCATGAAGTACACGGCGACCGGCGACGTGGGCGACTATGTCAACTACTTCACCGCCGGCGAGGACAAGATGTCCTTCGACGGAGCCCTGTTCTCCCATACCAACGGCGCCGCCAATGGAACGCTGGGCGGCTTTGCCCTCAACGCATCGGATTTCACCACGACCAGCGCGGCCAATTCAGGCAAGCACTTCGCCTACGATACCAGTACCGGCAACCTCTACTACGACGCGGATGCCAACGCGTCGACCAACGATTCCGTGGTTGTCGCCCATATCGCCAGCGACAGCGGATCGACCGCCGTCAGTACGCTTGCCGCCTCGGATATCCATTTCACCTCTTGAGACAGCGAAGTCCCGAGAGCCCGTTGGC
Organism: Magnetospirillum sp. XM-1; assembly: GCF_001511835.1. Lineage (NCBI taxonomy): Bacteria > Pseudomonadati > Pseudomonadota > Alphaproteobacteria > Rhodospirillales > Rhodospirillaceae > Magnetospirillum > Magnetospirillum sp. XM-1. The sequence continues at coordinate 4,144,094 of NZ_LN997848.1, read as the reverse complement.
GTGAGCGGTGGGGGCCGGGTGTTGCGGACCGGCCCAAGGGGGAGGGAACCTGCCTCTTGCGGCCCGTCGTGCGCGGTGGGATGTTTATGCCGTGTGTATGGGGGCGGTCGGCCGTGATGGTGATCCAGGCCCCGTTGTTGCTGGGCAACGGCCTGTCCTGGCTCGGCATCCTTTGGGAGTTCTCGCTTTGAAAACCATGGTGCGGTTGATCGGTCTTGCCGCCGTGCTGTTCGGCCTGGGACTGGCCGGGGCGGCGTTGATGAGCGACGCCGGCGAGCTTCAGGTGCTGTTCAGCCTCTTCGCCCTGGCCGGATCGCTGATCGCCCTTGTGGGGGGAGGGGTCTTCGTCATGGGTGCCCTGCTGGGGGGGAGCAAGACGAAGGTGGACGGCCCGGGCCTTACGGCCGAGCAGCAGCAGCTTCTGGACGCCCGGGAATTCCTGGCCAGCCGCCGAGAGAAATAGCCGGGGCGATGTTTCGCGCCACAACATTTGTGCATTGCAGCATTTCCGCATGGCGGGGATGTGATCTTCGGGAACCACTTCCGCCGTGAAAGCGGGCAAAACGGAAGGGCGCGGCATGTCGCCGCCGTGAAGGAGGCCGAAGATGCCGAAATTTCATGTATCCATGGTCCGGGGCGTGGCCCGGCGCGAAGTGCTCGAGGTGAGCGCCGATACCGCGGAGGAAGCACGCTGGATCGCGCTTTCCAGCTGCGACGCCTGGATGGACCTGGACAATGACGCCGTCACCGTGACGCCCGCCGAGGCGGTCGCGTCCAAGGTCGTGGCGCTGAAGAGCGCCGCCTGAATCAGGGGAAGGTCAGAACAGGTAGTTCATCACGCTGCCGGGCTTCACTGAGCCAGGCGAGGTGATGCGGATGTTCTGCTCGTAGGTGCCGACGCCGCGCAGGACGTCGTTGAGGAAGATCCGGGACGAGGTCGGGTCGCTGCCGTCCTCGGATGTGTCGGTGCCGTATTCGAAGATGCGCAACGAGGTCTGCGGCGCGAAACCGCCCCTGTCCTCGCGCTGGCGGCGACCGCCATCGGGATTGATGCCGTTTTCCTGCTGGAACCGGAGGATCGATTCCTCGTTCAGCCCCATATGCTGGGCATAGTCCAGCCGTTCGACATCGGGTCTGGTGGAAGAGGCTACATTGCGCCCGCCATGGCCGATACGGGTCGTCGCCGCCGCCACACTGGACGCCGCCGCTGATGCCGATCCGACCTGTTTGGTGCTCAATGCCATGATGGGCCTGGATACACGAAACCTAGATTAATCCGACGTTAAGCATACCCCCCTGGGGTCCCGAAGGGAAGCGCTAACATAACGCCGGGGCGAGTCTTGGTCGCGGTCCGGGCGGATTACCCATTGAAAATACAGGGGTAAATGGGGGCGGGCGGAATTTGCCGGCAAGATCGGCCGGATGGTGTCGACGCGACGCGACGGCTGTCTTTCAGAACCCCTTGGCCGCCAGCCAGGCCAGGGTCCGTTCGGCCGTCGGCTGCCACCAGCAATCATCGAGCATCAGCCCGTGGGGCGCGCCGGTCAGCAGGGAAAGGTCGGCGCCGAAATAGGTGGCGGTCTCCATCAGGGCGGCGGACGGCACCAGGACGTCGCGGTCTCCGCCCAGCACCAGGACCGGGGGGCGGTCGCCGCCCAAGGGTAGGCGCGGCCGCACCGGATTGAGCAATTCGACGCAGATGCGGTGCGATTCCTTCTGCAGCCGGGGCAGCAGATGGGCCAGGGTGTCGGCGGGCGTGGCGTCGGAGAAGAAGGCGCGGCGGATGACCTCGCCCTTCACCACCGACGGCCCCAGGGCCTGCAGCAATCCGAACTGCAGGCAGACGTCGGGGGAAAACACCGAAAGGTGCAGGGCCGAGGACATCAGGCCCGACGGCGGCACGCTGGCCATCAGCACGGCGGCGCGCACGCGGTCGTCCCCGGCCAGGCAGTGCTGGACCAGCAGGCCCCCCATGGAATGGCCGACCAGGATCATCTCGCCGCCCACATGGGCCATGGCCGAGTGGATGTCGGTGACGTAATCGGCCAGGGAGGCGTAATTGAAGCCGCCTTCGCTTTCCCCGTGGCCGCGCAGCGACAGCGCGTGGCTGGACCAGCCGCGCCGGGCGAAGAACGGCATGAAGCGTTCGGCCCATACCCAGGCGCCGCAATAGGAACCGTGAACGAACAGCAGCGACGGACGCCCCTGAACCGGGCCTTCCGGCGGATGGCAGTGCAGCAGTTCCAGTTTCACTTGATTCCGATCGAGTTCATCAGCCGGGCCAGCAGGCCGGGCTTGGGGGCGGGCTTTTTCGCGGGGGCCGGCTTGCGGGCGGCGGATGCCGCCCCGGCGGGCCGCGCCTTGGGCACCGGTTTGCAATTGGGATTGGTGTAGGAGAAGAACATGCGGAACTCGCCGTCGGCGGCCACCTTGTAATAGGCCACCTTCTTGATGAACGGGTCCAGCTTGCAGCGGCGCTTGGCATCGATTTCGGCGGTCTCGCGGTCCTCGATGTCGGAATAGTCCAGCTTGCCCTGCTTCAGCTCCTGGCCTTCGCGGCAGGAATAGATTTCCGTGCTCATGCGCCCTTCCTTCCGCCCGGCCGGATCATAGCGGGGCGAGGCGCGAAATCGCAACTGTCTCCAATATGCAGATGGCGCATACGGCCTTTAACCGGATGTTGGGAAATGCCGGTTATGCTCCATATTGTGAAGCCCCGCGTGACCGGGGCCAAAAGGATGAGGCGACATGGCCGACGACGACGCGATCAACGCAGCCCTGGGGATCGGAGACAACCGCGAGGCGGTCTACGACGTCTCGGTGGAGCTGTCGGCGGTGCTGGGCACCGCCAACCTGCCCATCGCCCAGCTGCTGAAGCTGGGCCGCGGCGCGGTGGTGGAACTGGACCGCAAGGTCAACGATCCCGTCGACCTCTACGTCAACCGCAAGAAGGTCTGCCGCGCCGAGGTGGTGGTGGTCGAGGACCATCTGGCGGTGACCATCACCGAGGTGCTCAAGCGCGCTGCTGATTGACGGCGCGCCGCTCCCTGGTAGTCTGAGCCCCGCATCCGCCAGAAGCAGGGGCCTTTCATGAAGTTCTTCATCGATACCGCCGAAGTCGCGGAAATCCGCGAGCTTGCCGCCACCGGTCTGGTGGACGGCGTCACCACCAATCCGTCGCTGATCGCCAAGTCGGGGCGCAAGATTCTCGACGTGATCGCCGAGATCTGCGACATCGTGCCCGGCCCCATCTCGGCCGAGGTGGCCGCCACCGATTTCGACACCATGCTGGCCGAGGGCCGCAAGCTGGCGGCGTTGCGCCCCAACGTGGCGGTCAAGGTGCCGCTGACCCCGGCCGGCCTCAAGACCTGCAAGGTGCTGGCCGACGACGGCGTGCCGGTCAACGTCACGCTGTGCTTCTCGGCCAATCAGGCCATCCTGGCCGCCAAGGCCGGCGCCGCCTTCATCTCGCCCTTCGTCGGGCGTCTGGACGATATCGGCCAGGACGGCATGGAGCTGATCGCCGACATCGTCGAAATCTATCGGGAATATCCGGCCTTCCGCACCGAGGTGCTGGCCGCCTCGATCCGCCATCCCATGCATGTGACCGAAGCGGCGCGTCTGGGCGCCCATGTGGTCACCATGCCGCCCACCGTGCTCAAGCAGATGTACCAGCATCCGCTGACCGACAAGGGCCTGGCCGCCTTCATGGCCGACTGGGCGAAGACCGGCCAGTCGATTCTCTGATCAAATCGCGCACGGTGTCGCGGTCGAGGAAGGACCCGCCCCGGGTCACCTTGGCCGCGCCCCAGCGCACCGCCAGGGGCAGGGCCTGGGCCATGTCGAGCCGGAGCGCCAGGGCATGGGCCATGCCGGCGGCGAAGGCGTCGCCCGCCCCGGTGGTGTCCACCGCGTCCACGTCGGGGGCGGTGGCCCTGAGGCGCTGGCCTTCGATGCCGAACGCCTCGGCGCCCTCGGCTCCGTGGGTGATCACCACCCAGCGCAGCACGTCCCCGGCCAGCCTTCGCCCCTCGGCCAGGGGATCGGCGAGGATGCGTTCATCCAGATCCTTTTGCGAGCCGACCAGCACATGGACGGGCAGCCGGCCTTCGCGTAACGGCCTGAACTGGGCCACGATGGGGCACAGCTTCGCCTTGGTCCGCAGCAGCTCCGACAGGTCCTGGCCGTTGGAGCGCACATAGACGCAGTCGGCGTCCAGGCTGAGCAGGCGCTGCGGCGGCCGGGCCTCGCGCGATCGGGTCAGGTTGACGATGGTGCGTTCGCCACTGGGGTCAAGCAGCACCAGCGAGCGGGTGCTGGCGCCTGATATGCGGGTGACGGGGCCGATATCCACGCCGTGGCGCGACGCTTCCGCCAGCAATTCGTCGGCCAGGGGATCGGTCCCCACCGCCGCGACCAGCGACACCTCGTGGCCGGCATGGGCCAGCGCGATGGCGGTGTTGGCGCCGCCGCCGCCCAGGCGGGGAACAGGCGGCGCGCCCTGCAGATGGCGTCCCTCCAGCAGGCGGTCGTCCAGGTGGATGACTTCGTCGCGGGCAATGCTGCCCAGGACTACGATTCGGGCCATCGCGGCCTCCTTGCCACTACCGACAGGATAGCTCCAAAGCGCCGGTGATGCCATGATCGCCATCATGACCGACGCCGATGCCAGACCTCGTCGATTTCCCTGGGGCCGACCTCATTGGGGACGCGCGCTCCGCCACCGGGGCTATCGCCTGTTCTTTTGCGGCCAGGCGGTGTCGCTGATGGGGTCGTGGATGCAGATGGTGGCCCAAAGCTGGCTGGTCTACCGCCTGACCGGCTCGGCCGAGATGCTGGGGTTGGTGGCCTTCGTCGGGCAGATCCCGGTCTTCGTCTTCGGCCTGCTGGGCGGCGCCATGGCCGAGGGGCGCTCGCGGCGGCGGCTGATCCTGGTGACCCAGGGCGCCTTTTTGGTCCAGGCGGCGGCGCTGGCCGCCCTGACCCTGGCCGGCTGGGTGCAGGTGTGGCACGTCCTGGCCCTGGCGGTGCTGTTCGGCCTCATCAACGCGGTGGACATCCCCGCCCGCCAGGCCTTCACCGTCGATCTGGTGGGCAAGGCCGACCTGGGCAACGCGGTGGCGCTGGACGCCTCCATCTTCAACGCGGCGCGCCTGGTGGCGCCGGCGGCGGCGGGCGCGCTGGTGGCCCAGGTGGGGGAGGGGTGGTGCTTCGCGCTCAACGCGCTCAGCTTCCTGGGCGTGCTGGCCGCCCTGGCGCTGATGGCCGAGCCGGCGACCGCGTTTTCCGCTCCGGCGGGGGAAAGCATGCTGGTCCGGGCCAGGGCCGGTCTGGCCTTTGTCGCCGGGCATCGCCCCATTCTGGCCCTGATGGCCATGCTGGGCCTGTCGGGCCTGATGGGCATGTCGTTCTCGGTGCTGATGCCGGTCTTCGCCGACAAGGTGCTGGGCGGCGGGCCCCAGACGCTGGGATGGCTGATGAGCGGGGCGGGGGGCGGCGCGCTGCTGGCTTCGCTGGCGGTGGCCGGGCCGGCGGGCGGGGCGTCGCGGGGCCGGGTGGCCTGGGGCCTGTGCGCCTTCGGCGCCGTCCTGGTGGCCTTCGCCCTGTCCACCGTGACGAGCCTGTCCATGGCGCTGCTGGCCCTGGCCGGCATGGCGCTGGTGGCCCACAACACCGCGTCGCAGACCATGGTCCAGACCCTGGTGCCTGACGAGTTCCGGGCGCGGACCATGGCGCTCTATACCATGACCTTCATGGCGGCGACGCCGTTGGGCTCGCTGCTGGCGGGCTTCCTGTCCGAACGCGTCGGGCCGCAGCCCACCGTGGCCCTGGGGGGAGTGGCCTGCGTTCTCGGCGCGCTGGCCTATCGCCGCTGGGCGCCCTGATCGGAGAAGACCAGCGAGAACACCGCGCCGCCGCCGGGGTGCTCGCCCACCTCGACCCGGCCGCCATGGGCCTGCATGATCTCGCGCACGATGGACAGCCCCAGGCCCGAGCCGCTCTTGCGCCGCTCGGCCCGCCAGAAACGCTGGAAGATCCGTTCGCGCAGTTCGGGCGGAATGCCGGGGCCCCGATCCTCGACCCGGAGCGTGGCGGGGCCTTCCACCCGCACGGTGACGGTGGTGTCCGGCGGGGTGTGGGTCAGGGCGTTTTCCACCAGGTTGCGCAGCGCGTTGAACACCGCCTCGCCATTGGCGATCACCCGGCAGCCGGCCGGGTCCTCGATGACTTCCACCAGACGGCGCTGCCGCAGCGCCATGGGCGCCAGGAAGGTGCAGACGTCCACGGCGATGGCGTTGAGGTCCGCCTGCTCGTCCATGGCGATGGTCAGCGCCTCGGCGCGGGCGACCGCCAGCAGCTGGCTGACCAGTCGGGTCATGGAATCCACGTCGCGGGACAGGGCGTCGCGGATGGCGGGATCGGGCAGCGTCTCGATATGGGCGCGCAGCACCGCCAGCGGGGTGCGCAGTTCGTGGGCGGCGTCGGCGGTGAAGTCGCGCTGGATGCGAAAGCCCGCCTCGATGCGGTCGAGCGCGCTGTTGATCGCATGGACCAGGGGCAGAATCTCGCGCGGGACCTGGGCTTCCGGCAGGCGGATGTCGGTGCTGGCCGGGCCGATGGCGGCGGCCTGCTCGGACAGGCGCTTAAGCGGCAGCAGCGAATTCCTGATGGTGATCAGGCTGACCACCAGCATGGCCAGCAGGAAGGGGGCGCCCAGCCAGCCGCCTTCCTCGGCGAAGCGCTCGATCAGCGAGCGGGTCATGGCGTCGAAATCGCTGCCGCTTTCCTCCACCTGGATCAGCAGGTCGCCCGCCGGGGTGGTCAGCCTCACCGCCGCCCCGAACATCAGCACCGGGCCGGGGCCGTCGGGATTGCGGCGATAGAGGCGGGGGCCGTCGCCCATCTCGGGGGCGGGTCCCACCGTCTCGCCGCCCTGGGCCAGGATGGCGCCGGTCTTGGCGTCGCGCACGGCGAAGCGCAGCCCGCCCTCGGATTCGGCGTAGGACGCCAGCTGGATCGGCGGCAGGTCGACGACGATGCGCCCGTCGGGCAGCAGAAGCACCTGATTGCGGATCGAGACCGCCTGCTCGATCAGGTAGGTGTCGCGCATGATCTCGGTGACCGAGTGGTACTTCCACCACAGCCAGGAATAGGCCAGCACGATGGCGATCAGGGTGGTCAGCGACAGCCGGATGACGATGCGCCACAAGATGGCCGGCGGCTGGCGGATCAAGGGGCGCCGTCCGCCATCATGTAGCCGATGCCGCGCAGCGTGTGGACGGTCACCGCCGCTCCCGATTGCTGCAGGCGCTTGCGCAGGCGCGACACCAGCACCTCGACGGAATTGGGGGTGACGTCGTCGTCGAAGCCGTAAAGCCCCTCTTCCAGCGAGCGCTTGGACACCACCTTGCCCGAGCGGCGCAGCAGATGCTCGAGCATCTCCATCTCGCGCCGGGGCATGGAGATCAGCTGGCCGTCCACCCGCACCTCGCGCCCGGCGGTGTCGAAGGTCAGGTTGCTCAAGGACAGCTCCACCGACAGCGCCGCGCCGGGGCGGCGCAGGATGGCGCGCAGCCGGGCGATCAGCTCCTCCATGGCGAAGGGCTTCAGCAGGTAGTCGTCCGCGCCGGCATTCAGGCCGGAAACCCGGTCGCTGACCCCGTCCCTGGCGGTCAGCACCATCATGGGGCAAGGCGCGGCCTTGGCGCGCTGGGCGCGGATGATCTCCAGCCCGTCGCCGTCGGGCAGGCCGAGATCGAGGATGGCCGCCTGGTAGGAGGCGGAATCGAAGGCGGCCACCGCGTCGGCCACCGTGCCGAAGACGTCGGGGACGAAACCTGCGCTCTTCAGCCCCGCCGAGATGAATTCGGCCAGACGGTCATTGTCCTCGACCAGAAGGATGCGCATGGAAAGGCCCGCCTATTTGAGGACGTAGTAGATGTCCGAGCCGTCGTCGCCCCGAATCCAGACCTGGACCAGGGTCTGGCGGGTATCGTACCACAATTCGCGGCGCAGCCCGTCGTCCCACAGCCAGCGGGTGGTCGGCGTCGGCTTGCCGCGTACCGTAATGGTCTCCTCGCCCAGCCGTTGGACCTTCAAGGGCGTCGGGTTGCCGTCGCCGGGATCGAGCATCATGGTGTGGTCGGGCGAGGGGGGATACCACAGCGAGCCGGGAATCATCTCCGGGTGGGTGGTGTGCGGCTGGCCGTCCACCGAGACCCGCAACCGGCCGCCGGCCAACTCGGCCTTGACCGCATGGCGGGCGCCGTCGTCGTTGGTGACGTAATCCAGCGATTTCAGCCGGCCGTTCTCCCACACCTCGACGCCCTGCTGCTCGTAGACGAAGAAGGGGATGAGCAGGAAGCTCACCCGGATATCGGCCTCGACGCGGACCTCGAAACCGCCCTTGCGCGGGCGGAAGGCATAGGTGTGGTAGCCGATGGTCCCGCCGTTGCGGGTGACGTCGAAGGCCAGAACCTGTTCAGGCTGCGACGCCAGGAAGGCGGGCGTGGCCGCGGCGGCCTGGGAGGAGAGAAGCAGGACCAGGGCGGCCATGATGGGACGAAGTGCCCTCATGAGCGGCGGCTCCCTCTGCTGTGACGGCCGGCCCCCGCTCGGAAGCGGGGGCCGCACACGTCAAATCACGACATCAGCCGGTTCCACCAGCCCTTGCGCGGCGGCTTGGCCGGGGCCGGGGGCTCGGGCTCGGCCGCCGGTTCCGTCGTCACCACGGTTTCGGCGACGACGGTCTCGGCGACGACGGTCTCGGCGACGGGCGTCTCGGCCACGGCCGGAGCGGGTTCCGGCTGGGGGGCGGCGGGCTCCTCGACCGGCGGGGGCACCGGTTCGGCGGCGGCCTCCACGGCGACCTCGGCCTTCTTCTTGGCCGGGGCGCGCTTGCGCTTGGGCTTCTCGGCCGGAGCGGCGTCCTCGGCGGCGGCTTCGGGCTTGGCCTCCTCGGCGGGGGCCTCGGCCTTCTTCTTGGCCGGGGCGCGCTTGCGCTTGGGCTTCTCGGCCGGCGCGGCGTCCTCGGCGGCCGGAGCGGCCTCGGCGGGCGCTTGCGCCGGGACGTCGACGGTCTGGTCGGCGGCCGGCTCGGCGGTCACGGCCTCGGCTCCGGCCTCGGCGGCCTCTTCGGCTCCGGCTTCGCCCTCGGCGCCCTCGCCCTCGCCCTCGCCGTCACGGCGGCGGCGGCGGCGGCCACCGCGGCGGCCACGGCGGCGCTTGCGCGGCTGATCGTCGTCACCGCCCTCGGTGCGGTGGCCTTCGCCCTCGCCCTCGCCCTCGCCTTCGCCGTCGTCTTCGCCGGCTTCGGCCGCTTCACCTTCGTTCTGGGGCTGGTCGTCGGCGTCGGGCGCGCCTTCGCCGTCGGCCTGGTCCGGACGGTCGTCGCCGGGCTTGCGGCGGCGGCGGCGGCGGCGGCGGCGCTTGCGGCCCTCGCCGTCCTCGCCGTCCTCGTTACGCTCGTCGCGCGAGCGCTCGTCCCGGTTCCGGCCCGAACGCTCGGGCTGGGCTTCCTCTTCCTCGTCGTCCTCGTCCTCGGCCTCCTCCGGCTCGGCCTCGGCCGGCGGGCGGTGGGCGGCGTCATCCATGGAGATGGCGGCGCGGGCCGGTTCGTCGGGGCGGAACTCGGCCTTGACCTTGTCCATGCGGAAGGCGGGCGGGATCAGGCTGTCGTCGCCCTCCAGGAAGACCTCGAACTCGTAGCGCTCCTCGATGGCGGCCAGCGCCGAACGCTTCTGGTTGAGGATGTAGAGCGCGATGGCCGGCTGCACATGCACGGTGACCTCGGAGGAGCGGCGGCGGATGCCCTCCTCCTCGATGGCGCGCAGGATATGCACGGCCGCCGATTCCACCGAACGCACCAGGCCGGTGCCGCCGCAATGGGGGCAGGGGCTGAAGGTGGTTTCCTGCAACGAGGGGCGCAGGCGCTGGCGCGACAGCTCGAGGAGGCCGAAGGCGCTGATCTTGCCCACCTGGATGCGGGCGCGATCGTTCTTCAGGGCTTCCTTGAGGCGACGCTCGACCGCATGGTTGTTGCGGTTCTCCTCCATGTCGATGAAGTCGATGACGATCAGGCCGGCCAGGTCGCGCAGGCGCAGCTGGCGGGCCACCTCGTCGGCGGCCTCCATGTTGGTCTTCAGCGCCGTCTCCTCGATGTGGCGCTCCTTGGTGGCGCGGCCCGAGTTGACGTCGATGGCGACCAGCGCCTCGGTCTGGCTGATGACGATGTAGCCGCCCGACTTCAGCTGGACCACCGGCGAATGCATGGCGTCCAGCTGGGCTTCCACCTGATAGCGGTGGAACATGGGCATCACCGGGTCCTTGTAGGGCTGGACCTTCTTGGCATGCGACGGAGTCAGCATGCGCATGTAGTCCTTGGCGAGGCGATAGCCCTCGTCGCCGTCCACCAGCACTTCGTCGATGTCGCGGGAATAGAGGTCGCGGATCGAGCGCTTGATCAGGCTGGCCTCTTCATAGACCAGGGCGGGCGCGCTGGACTTCAAGGTCAGCTCGCGCACGCTGTCCCACATGCGCAGCAGGTATTCGTAGTCGCGCTTGATCTCGGTCTTGGAGCGCTCGGACCCGGCGGTGCGGATGATCACCGCCATGCCGTCCGGGATGTCCATCTCGTTGGCGATGGACTTGAGGCGGCGGCGATCGGTGGCCGACACGATCTTGCGCGACACCCCGCCGCCCCGCGCCGTGTTGGGCATCAGCACGCAATAGCGGCCGGCCAGCGACAGGTAGGTGGTGAGAGCCGCGCCCTTGTTGCCGCGCTCTTCCTTGACCACCTGCACCAGCATGATCTGGCGGCGCTTGATTACTTCCTGGATCTTGTAGTTGCGCAGCAGGCGCGCCCGGCGGCGCTCGTTCTCGGCGTCGTCGTCGCCGCCCACGGTTTCCACCTGGCGCTTGCGCGGCGCGCGTTCGGCGGCCTCGCCGTTCTCGCCGTTTTCGGGGGTGGGGGCGTCCTCGACGGTGGTGCCGTCGGTCTGCTCGGCCACCGCCTCGGCGGCCAGATGGCCTTCGCCGATGGGCTCGGCCTCGTCGCGGTCGTTGGTGGCTTCGCGCATCACCTCGGCCCGCTGGGCGGCCAGCAGGGCCTGGCGGTCGGCCACCGGGATCTGGAAGTAGTCGGGGTGGATTTCGCTGAAGGCCAGGAAGCCGTGGCGGTTGCCCCCGTACTCGACGAAGGCAGCCTGAAGCGAGGGTTCGACCCTCACCACCTTGGCCAGATAGATGTTACCCTTCAGCTGCCGCTTGGTGGATGTCTCAACATCCAGTTCTTCCAGGCGGGTTCCATTGACCACCACGACCCGGGTCTCTTCCGGGTGGGTGGCGTCGATCAACATACGCTTGACCATTAAGGCGATCTCTCCGTGGCGCCGCCCGCGACGCGCTATGCGCATGCGAGCAGGTGTCTGATCCAGCGAAGCCGGCGCGCAGGCACGGGCGATCTATCAGTTTGCCGCTGGAACCAGCGGCGCCTCGGAAAATGCCCGCGCGTCCGATAGTGGACACGGGCCTCATTCGGGGGAAACCTGATCGCGGGCGAATCCGCCCGGCTTCGAATTCTAGGCTGGCGTCGCAATCCGAACCATGGCGCATCCCCGGGTTCGCAGTCGCTGCGAACCGCCGTGACGCCACCGTCCCATAAAGGACTATTGGATCGTGCGAGCTCATGGGCAGTCAAAATAGCCCTGCTCCGTCCATTCGACAACGATCTTGTTGCAGCCGGTCGGACCACGAGGTCGATTTCGCCGAAGAGTCTGGTGAATCAATGCGTTTTGGGTTGAGCTTGAGTCCGCGTCTGCGCTATAGCTGTCCTTGTGATTCACCAATCGGCCCGTGACTATGAGGCAGATGAGGACCAGACCGCGTTTCCTGTGGGCCTTGACGGCCCTGGCGTTGCTGTGGGGGCTGGCCGACGCGCCGGCCGGACTGGCGGCGACGGCGTCGGGCGCGCGGCTGGGTATCCACAGCGAGGGCGTCACCCGTTTCGTCCTCGACCTGTCGGATCAGGTGGGCTTCAAGGTCACGCCGCTGGCCGATCCCTACCGCATCGCCATCGAGCTCTCGGGAACCGATTACGCCGGGCCGGGCGGCATCTCCAAGCCGTGGGGCGCGGTCAACGCCATGCGTCTGGACGGCGGGCGGATCGTCCTGGACCTGCGCAAACCCGCTTTGGTCAAGAACGCCTTCATCATCCCGCCCCGTGACGGCCTGGGCCACCGTCTGGTGGTCGACCTGTCGGAAACCACCCACGCCGCCTTCATGGCCGCCGCCGGCAATGCCAAGGCGCCGGTGCTCAAAGCCCCCGCCGCCGCCAAGGCCGCGCCGCCGCCGCCGCCCGCGCCCAAGCCGGTGGAGGAGTTCCACCTGCCCGAGGCCGTCGCCCCCACCGCTCCGGCCGCCAACGCCAGCCGCATCGTGGTCACCAGCCCCAACGCGCCGGCCGAGTCCCTGCCGCCCGAGCCGGTGACCGCCGCGCCGCCCCAGCCGGTTGCTGTGGCTCAGGCCCCGGTCAATCTCATTCCGCCGCCCATGCCGGTGGAGCGCCCCCAGATGGCCGATCCCAAGGTCGTCGACAAGGCGGGGCGGCCGATGCTGTCGGCCCCCATGCCGCCGCCGCCCGAGCGCCCGGCCCCTCCGCAGCCCGTCGCCGCGCCCCAGCCCGCTTCGCCGCCGCCCCAGGTGCTGCAGGCGGTGCAGCCCGCGCCCCAGCCTTCTTCTCCCCCGACGGAAAGCGTCGCCAAGGCCAAGGACGGCGTGCCGGTGATCGTCATCGATCCCGGCCATGGCGGCGTCGACCCCGGCGCCACCGGCGTGTCGGGCACCTACGAGAAGCACATCACGCTGGCCATGGCCCGCGAACTGAAGACCATGCTGGAGCGCAACGGCCGCTACCGCGTGCATCTGACGCGCGACCGCGACGTGTTCATCCGCCTGCGCGAGCGTATCGCCATCGCCCGGGCCCAGGGCGCCGATTTGTTCATCTCGCTGCACGCCGACGCGGTGCAGAACCCGCAGATCAGGGGCCTTTCGGTCTACACCCTGTCGCGCAACGCCTCGGATTCCGAGGCGCAGGCCCTGGCGGAAAAGGAAAACAAGGCCGACCTCATCGCCGGCATCGACCTCACCCACGAATCCGCCGACGTGGCCAATATCCTGATCGACCTGGCCCAGCGCGAGACCATGAACCGTTCGGCCGGCTTCGCCACCGAACTGGTGGACGAGGTGGGGCAGGAAATGGATCTCTTGGGCAATACCCACCGTTTCGCCGGCTTCGCCGTGCTGAAGGCTCCCGACGTGCCGGCGGTGCTGGTGGAGATGGGCTACCTCTCCAACGAGGCGGAGGAAAGGATGCTGCGCCAGCCGCAGTACCGCGCCCGCCTGGCCAAGTCCGTCGCCAAGGCGGTGGAACGCTTCTTCCCGCCCAACCTCAAGGCGAAGCGGCCTTAAAGCCGTGGCCTTCCGCCTGCTCCCGCTGCTGCTGCTGGCCGTGGTCATGGCGTTTCCCGTCCATGCCGAGCCCAAGCCGTCCGTGCCCTGCCTGACCTGCGCCCGGCCGGTGCCGGCGTGCTGGATGGTGGTCTACCGCTGGACCGACTACAACCTGCGTTCGGGGCCCGGCAACCACATGGTCGTCACCAGCGGCGCGCCGCCCACGCGGCCCGAACTGGCCCAGGCCTCCGAGGACATCCTGCGCGGCATGCCCAAGGGAATGAAGGCCGCCCTGGTCGGCACCAGCCGCATCGACTGCCCCGCCCCCATCAAGGCGGCCTCGCGCAGGCCGTGAAGGCCGCCATGCCCATATGCCTCCCCTGCTCATATGACAGTGGACAGCCGCCTCCATCGCCTGCATCTTCCCCGCACTTGACGCCGGAGGCCGCGAGGCGGTACCACCGGGCCTGACCCTTGAGGCGCCCAATCCCATGTTCCGCTTCCTGCTTGGACTGTTCAGCCTGTTGATCCTGCTGGCCATCGTCGGCGCGGCGGGAACGCTGTTCGTCTTCTGGCATTACGGCCGGGGATTGCCCGACTACCACCAGCTGGCCCATTACGAGCCGCCCATCACCACCCGCGTCTATGGCGGCGACGGCCGCCTGGTGGCGGAATACGCGGTGGAAAAGCGGGTCTTCGTGCCGCTGCCGGTGATTCCCCAGCTGGTGAAGGACGCCTTCCTGTCGGCCGAGGACAAGAATTTCTATTCCCATGCAGGCATCGATCCGGTGGGCATCGCGCGCGCCATCGTCGTCAACCTGAAGAACCGGGGCAAGGGTGCCGACCGGCGGCCGGTGGGCGCCTCGACCATCACCCAGCAGGTGGCCAAGAACTTCCTGCTGACCAACGAGGTGTCCATCGAGCGCAAGGTCAAGGAAGCCATCCTGGCGCTGCGCATCGAGCGGACCTTCACCAAGGATCACATCCTCGAGCTCTACCTCAACGAGATCTATCTGGGCAGCGGCGCCTATGGCGTGGCGGCGGCCGCGCTCAATTATTTCGACAAGGGCCTGGACGAGCTGAACGTGGCCGAGGCCGCCTACCTCGCCGCCCTGCCCAAGGCGCCCAACAACTACAACCCCCATCGCCATCCCCAGGCCGCCAAGGAGCGCCGGGACTGGGTGATCGGGCGTCTGTTCGAGGACGGCAAGATCACCCAGACCGAGTACCAGACCTTCGTGGCCATGCCGCTGGAGGTCCGCACCCGCAAGGAGATGCAGGCCACCCAGGGCGGCGATTACTTCGCCGAGGACATCCGCCGCGAACTGCAGGCCAAGTACGGCGAATCGGCGTTGTGGAAGGGTGGCCTGGTGGTGCGCGCCTCCATGGACGCAAGGCTGCAGGCGGTGGGCTCCAAGGTGCTGCGCCAGGGACTGGCTTCCTATGACCGCCGCCACGGCTGGCGCGGTCCCGTCACCCGCATTCCCGCCGCCGCCGGCTGGGGGCCGCTGCTGGCCGCCGTGCCCAAGCCCGGCGGCGCCGACGAGGCGTGGCAGACCGCCGTTGTCCTGGCGCTCAACGATCACGAGGCGACCCTGGGGCTGGTGGGCGGCAAGGTGGGCCGGGTGCCTTTCACCGAAATGAAATGGGCGCGCCCCGCTTTGGAAAAGTCCACCATGGGCCCGTTCCCCCGCAAGCCCGCCGACGTGGTCGCGCTGGGCGACGTCATCCTAGTGGAGCCGGTGGCCAAGGGCGACGATGGCAAGCCCTATCCCGCCAATTCCTTCAGCCTGCGCCAGATTCCCAAGGTCGAGGGCGCGCTGGTGGCCATCGACCCCCATACGGGACGCGTCATGGCCATGGTGGGCGGCTGGTCCTACGGCAAGAGCCAGTTCAACCGCGCCTCCCAGGCGCTGCGCCAGCCGGGCTCGGCCTTCAAGCCCTTCATCTACCTGGCGGCGCTGGAAAGCGGCTACACGCCGTCCTCGCTGGTGCTTGACGCCCCCATCGCCCTGCCCCAGGGGCCGGGCCTGCCCCTGTGGCGGCCCAAGAACTACAACGACGACTATCTGGGGCCCACCACCCTGCGCGTCGGCCTCGAGAAGTCGCGCAACCTGATGACCGTGCGTCTGGCCCAGGCCATCGGCATGGACAAGGTGGCCGATTACTCGGGCCGCTTCGGCATCTACGACAACCTGCCGCGCCAGCTGTCCATGGCGCTGGGCGCCGGCGAGACCACGCCGTTGAAGCTGACGGCGGCCTACGCCATGCTGGTCAACGGCGGCAAGCGCGTGCGTCCCACCCTGATCGACCGCATCCAGGACCGCAACGGCAAGACCATCTTCAGCCACGACCTCAGGTTCTGCGACGGCTGCTCGGCGGGCCGCTTCACCGGCCAGGACATGCCGGTGCTGCCCGACATCCGCGAACAGATGGTCGACCCCGTCTCGGCCTACCAGATGGTCAGCATCATGGAGGGCGTGGTCCAGCGCGGCACCGGCACCTCCATCAAGGCGGTGGGCAAGCCCCTGGCCGGCAAGACCGGCACCTCCAACGATTCCAACGACGTGTGGTTCGTCGGCTTCTCGCCCGACCTGGCGGTGGGCGTGTTCGTCGGCTTCGACGATCCCGCCACCCTGGGCCACAAGGAGACCGGCGGCTCCATCGCCGCTCCCATCTTCCGCGACTTCATGATGGAGGCGCTGAAGGACAAGCCGCCGACGCCGTTCCGCGTTCCGCCCGGCGTGCGTCTGGTGCGCGTCAACGCCTCCACCGGCAAGCCGGCCATGCCCGGCGACGCCAAGGCCATCTACGAGGCGTTCAAGGGCTCGGACCGCATGCCCGGCGACGAGGAGGACGTTCTCGAAGGCTCGGGCGGCGTCGATGCCGGCTTCAGCTTCGCGCCCTTCCTGGGGGCGGAGGAGGGCGGAACCTCGGCCGGAAATGTCCAGTTGATCCCGCCGGCCGGTGTTCAGTCCCCGGCCGCCGATGGCGGGGTTCCCGCCGCGCCGCCGGTTCAGGCCCCGGCGGCCGGTCCCGCACCCTCGGCGGGCGGGCTGTACTGAGGCTTTTTCACGGGTCGGCAGACACCCCCTACCTAAGGCAATCCGGCAAAGAGGCTGGATTGCCCTTCGTAGGGATATCCATATATTTTTCAGGGAGGATAAAGGCTCGTAGATAACGAGGGGGGCGTGACAGTTGGAAGCTGCGCATCTTTCCAGGCCATGATCGGCAAGATTTGGCCCGTATTGGCTGCGGCGCTCCTGCTGCTTGTCCTCCATCTTTTCATCAGCCCCGCCTTTCCGGTGAAAGGCGGCAGTGTCGCGGCGGATTACATCTACTATTTCCCCCGCCTTCTGGATGGTTATTTCTGGGCGCAGGAGAACGGCTATTTCTCCATGCGCTGGTTCAACCCCTCTAGCTGCGGCGGTATTCCGGCCTTTCCCGATCCGCAGGACCTCTATTTTTCCGTCGTTCAAATCGCCTTCAACCTGTTCGGGCCGATTCCCGGTGTCTATCTAAGCTTTCTGCTGTCGTCGGCCCTTGGTCTGGCCGGCTGCTATGCCTTGTTGACGCGAGGGTTCTCGCTTGGCCGCTGGGCGGCGCTGGCAGGCTGTTCGACCTTCCTGTTCAGTGGATTCTGGATCGAGCGCCTGCTCAGCGGACAGGCGCAACATCTGGCGTTCGGCTTGTGGCCCTTGCTGGCCTACTGCCTTGTCGCGCCGCCGTCGGAAGGGCGGATCGGGCGGTGGTGGAGTTCCATCGGCTATGCCGTCGCCGCGGCTGCGATCATCGCCTACATGTTCGTCAGCGGCATGGTCTCGATCATGGTGCCGCTGATGCTGGGAGTGGTGGCCATCGGCATCCTCCATTCCCTTCGGGCGGACGGCGTCTCTCCTTTCTGGTTCCGGCTGGGCGTTTCGCTGGTCGGCGCGGGCCTGCTATCCGCCAGCAAGCTGGCGGCGGCGATGGCCCTGCTCGGCCAGTTTCCGCGCAACCAGTATCTGCTTCCCGGCTACGAGGGGGGCTTTCATACGCTTGGGCTGTTGATCCGATCCCTGATCGGCCTTGAGACGGACCTGTCGATAGTGGCCAAGCTGACCAACAGTTCCTGGGCGCTGGGCGAGAACGAATATCGCTTCGGCCTCGGTCCCGTGGCGATGGTGTTGATCGCAATCGCTGTCATCGCGGGGCTCCGCGTCCAGCTCCGCCAGCGTCAGGCATGGTCCTGGATCGGGGCCGGGGCATTGCTGGCCGTGCTGCTGGTGCCGCTTGTGGTGAACATCTACGACCCGGACATGAACCGTCTGCTGAAGACGATTCCGTTCCTCGGGTCCTATGTGGCTCCCAGCCGTTGGTGGTGTGCCTATACCGTCATCGGCGCGGTTGCCGTGGCCATTGCCGTCGATCTGGCCGCTGCCAGGCCTTGGGCGGCCCGCGTCGCCGCTGTCGCCTGCGCCGTATCGGCGGTGTGGACCGGCGGATTGGTCAACGCCGGCCTCCATCGCCAGGAAGCCTATGTTCCGGCGCACATGGTGCGCGCCCATGCCCTGGCCAAGGAAGCCGGGCACGGACCGGCGATCACCAAGATTATTGCCGGCAGCAAGAACGGTCAGGTGATCGTGGATCGGGCCTATGACGAGGCGGTGGTGGAGGGGGGCTCCCACCTGTACTGCTATCAGACGCTGTTCGGCTACAAGCTGGAATGGATGCCCGTGGGCCGGCTTCGTCCCGGCTGGGTGATGTTCCCCAATGACGGCGTCTTCAACATCAAGAATCCGGCCTGCTACGTGTATCCCGGCGCCAACAGTTGCCGGCCGGGGGACCATTTCAAGGTCGGCGAGGATGATGCGGTGAGGGATTTCATCGCCCGCCGCCCGTTCCCCTTCGCGGTGCCCGCTTCGCAAAGCGCGGCCAACATGATCAGCGGTGCATCGCTGGCGGGCTTGGCGCTGTTCGGAGCGGCGTTGCTGTGGCGCTGGCTGAGGCGTCGGGGGCCGACGGCGAAATAGGGCCGGGGCGGGACCGGCGGGGCGGGCTGAACCCGTTCAGCCCCGGGCGTCGCCGACCACCTTGATGATCTTTTCCTTGAGCGCCGGCGGCAGGACCGGCTTGGCCAGGAAGGCGTTGACGTCCAGCTCCTTGGCGCGGCCGACGGTGGCGGCGTCGGTGTGGGCGGTCAGCATCACCACCGGCAGGGTGCGGCCGAAGGGCAGGGCGCGGAGCATCTTGACGAAGCCGAAGCCGTCCATGGGGCGCATCTGAACGTCGCAGATCACCACGTCGGGGCGTTCGCGTTCGGCGGCTTCCAGGCCGGAATTGCCGTCATGGGCCTCGACCACCTGACCGATTCCCACCTGCTGCAGCATTTTCTTGACGATGGTTCTGACGAATTCCTGGTCGTCGATGACCAGCACCTTCAGCGCACCGAGATCCACCGCAGCGGCCATCTGTCTGTTCCCCTGGAAATGACATTCTCACCGGTTCGTTGAAGGCTAACAGAAGCCGGTGAGAATGCCAAAGGCGGAAGCTGCGTATAATACTTAGGCGGCCGAGGTCTTGGTCTTGGCGCCGCTGGCGGCGTCGCGGCCGGCGGAGAACGCCTTCTGGTTGACCTCGACCATGGCGGGCTTCCTTTCACGGAAGCGGCCGACGATCTGCTCTTCCAGCTCGGCGGCGGGGAAGGGCAGGTAATCGGCGATGGCGCCCAGCATGATGGTGTTGACCAGACGCAAATCGCCCAGCTCGCGGGCGATGGCGCCGGCGTCGAAGTCATAGACGGTGACGCCCGCCGCCCGCATCTGGGCCACCGGATCGTCCGGATACTTGAACAGGCCGGCCGAAACCACCGGCGGAACCAGGCGGATGGTGTTGACCATGGCCACGCCGCCGGGACGCAGCATGTCCGCCCAGCGCGAGCCCTCGGCCACCTCGAAGGCGACCAGGATGTCGGCGGTGCCGGGCGTGATCACGGGGGACCACACGCGCTTACCGAAGCGGACGTGGCTGGTGACCACGCCGCCACGCTGGGCCATGCCGGCCACTTCCGACTTCTTGCAGTCCAGGCCGCGGGCGATGGCCGCCTGGGACAGGATCTCGGCGGCGGTCATGACGCCCTGGCCGCCGGTGCCGCACACGAGAATGTTGGTGATCACATCGTTCATGATGTCTTGCCTCACTCAGCCGCCTGGGTGCGCTTGGCCAGCACGATGGCGTTCGGGCCGCACGATTCGACGCACATGTGGCAGCCGGTGCACATGGCGGTGTCGATGGTGGTGAACTTCAGCTCGTTGACCTTGCCGTCGGGGCGGGTCTTGGATTCCGAGCGCTTCACCGTGATGGCCGGACAGCCCACGTTGATGCAGTTGCCGCAGCCGGTGCAGTCCTCGTCGACCACCTTGTAGGGTTCGATCTTGGTATAGAACTCGGACAGCACGCAGGGGCGGTCGGTGATGATCACCGAGACTTCCGGGATGGCGGTTTCCTGCTTGATGGTCTTGAACACCACCGGCAGCACATAGGGGTCGATCTTCTTGATGCGCTCGGGCTTGACGCCCAGCGCCTCGACCAGCTTGACGAAGTCGACGCGCGGGGTCTCGTCGCCCTTCAGGCCCTTGCCGGTGCCGGCATGGTTCTGGCCGCCGGTCATGCCGGTGGTGCGGTTGTCCAGGATCAGGACGGTGACGTTGCCCCGGTTGTAGACGATGTCGAGCATGCCCTGCATGCCCATGTGCAGGAAGGTGGAATCGCCGATGACGGCGACTACGGCCTTGTCCTTGGTCTCTTCCGAGCGGGCCTTGTCCATGCCGAGCGCGATGCCCATGGAGGCGCCCATGGAGATGGTGGTGTCCAGCGCGTTCCACGGATGGCCGGCGCCCAGGGTGTAGCAGCCGATGTCGCCCGAGATCTGCACGTTCTTGCGCATGCGGGCCAGCGAGTAGTAGACGCCCATATGGGGACAGGCGGCGCACATGGTCGGCGGCCGGGGGAAGGGATCGAATTTCGGGTAGGTGGTGGTGGGCGGCACCGGCTCGCCCAGGAAGGTCTTGATGGCCGGAATCAGCACGTTGGGGGTCAGCTCGCCCAGGCGGGGCAGCAGGTCCTTGCCGTGGATCTTCAGCATGCCGGCGGCCTTGAGCTCCTGTTCCATCAGGGGCTCGGTCTCCTCGACCACCACCAGGTGCTCGACCTGCGCGGCCAGCTTCTCCACCAGGGCGACGGGCACCGGATAGGTGAAGCCCAGCTTCAGGATCGGAGCGTCGGGGAAGCTTTCGCGCACATGCATGAAGGCGGGGCCCGAGGTGACGAAGCCCACCCGCTTGTCCGAGCCGTCATCGAAGACGTTCAAGGGCGAGGACTCGGCCAGCGCCTGCAGCTTGCCCTCGCGGGCGATCTGGGCGGGAAGCAGGCCCTTGGCGTTGGCGGGCGTCATCACCCAGCGGCGCGCGTCGGACTTGAAGCCGCCGATGTTGTGGCTGACCTTCTCGCCCACCTGCACCACCGCCTTGACGTGGCAGACGCGGGTGGTCAGGCGCAGGATGACGGGGGTGTTGTAGGCCTCCGACAGCTCGAAGGCGTACTTGGCCATCTCGTAGGCTTCCTGCGAGTCGGCGGGCTCGAGCACCGGCACGTGGGCGAAGCGGCCCCAGAAGCGCGAATCCTGCTCGTTCTGGGAGGACGACATGCCCACGTCGTCGGCCACCGCGATCACCAGGCCGCCGATCACGCCGGCCACCGTCACGGTCATGAAGGCGTCGGAGGCGACGTTCAGGCCCACATGCTTCATGGCGCAGAACGAGCGGGCGCCCGACATGGAGCCGCCGATGGCCACCTCCATGGCGACCTTCTCGTTCACCGACCATTCGGCGTAGAGGTCGGGATAGAGCGACAGGCTCTCCAGAATCTCGGTCGAAGGGGTGCCGGGATAGGCGGCGGCCACCTTGGCGCCGGCCTCCCACACGCCCCGGGCGATGGCATCGTTACCCGACAACAAAAGCCGCGACTGCGGCTTGGCCTGAACGGCTGCGGACATGAACAAGCTCCTCACGCTCTCCGGTATCATCCGCCAGCGCGGGGGCTTCGCCTCTCTTTGCCGCGGAACGGGGCGGAGACTAGCATCCTCGGGGGCTTCACCGGAAGAAGAATGCGCATTCAGCCTACGCCAATGCGTTACGAAGCGATACTTACAATGGAAATGTGCGTATCAGTTCCAGCGCCCGTCGGTGGTCAGAAGCTCCAACTGCTCGACGGCGATGGCGTGGACGGCGCGCGCCGCGATGGATAGCGGCCGGTCGGAGGCGTGGGCCAGCGAGATGGTCCGCTCGATTTCCGGCGCGACGATGGGCACCGAATCCAGGTTGGCGGCTTCCGGCCCGAACCGGGCGTAACGCTCCGACAGCACCGTGTAGCCGGCGCCGGCCGCCACCAGGGACTTGATCTGCTCCAGCGCGTCGATCTCGATTACCACCCGGGGCTCGGCGTCCAGGACGCGGGCGGCGCGCTCCACCTCGGCCCGCACGCCATGGGGGCGGCCGGGCAGGATCAGCGGCAGCATCAGGACGGTGGCCAGATCCACGGTCGGGCGGTCTTGCAGCAGCCGGTCCCCCTTGGGCCCCACCAGGGCCAGGCGTTCGCGGGCGATGAAGCGGGTGGCCAGGCCGGTGGGATGCTCGGAGCCGAACACCAGCGCCATGTCCACCGAGCCCGACAGCACCCATTCCAGCATGTGGCCCGACAGCCCTTCCACCACCCTGAGATGGATGGAGGGATGGCGGCGGCGCACCGCCAGCGCCAGGGGTACGGTCAGCACGGGGCCCAGCGAGGTGGGAATGCCGATCACCGCCGGGCCGGCCGGCGCCGCCTCGAGGCCCCGGATCTCGTCCTTCAGGCTGGACATGCGCTCGACCAGCACGCCGGCGCGCATGGCCAGCCGCATGCCGCTTTCGGTGGGAATGACGCCGCGCGCCGTGCGATGCACCAGCGGACAGCCGAACTCCTCCTCCAGCCGTTTCAGGTGCAGGGACAGGGCCGGCTGGGCGACGCGCAGCGCCTCGGCCGCCTTGGTCAGCGAGCCGTGTTCGATGATCCCTAGGAAATAGCGGAGCTGGCGGATATCCATGGCGGCCTCTTTCGCCACCGTCACCCCCGGACTTGATCCGGGGGTCCATGGATGGCCGGGTCAAGCCCGGCCATGACGGGTCTGATTGCCATATATAATGATCCGTTATGACCTCCATAGAAAAGATATTTTTCTCATGATGGCTCGGATGCGTCATGGTGCCGACAGTGCCATTCATCATGTGGGAGACGCATTGTGCAGCAGTTCAAGTGGGACGACCCCTTCCTCCTGGAAGACCAGCTTTCCGAAGACGAGAAGCTGATTCGCGATTCGGCGCACGCCTATTGCCAGGAGAAGCTCCAGCCCCGCGTGATGAAGGCGTTCCGTGACGAGACCTTCGACCGCGAGATCATGAACGAGATGGGCGAGATGGGCCTGCTTGGCCCCACCATCCCCGAGGAATTCGGCGGTCCCGGCGTCAACCACGTGGCCTACGGCCTGATTTCCCGCGAAGTGGAGCGGGTCGATTCCGGCTACCGTTCGGCCATGAGCGTGCAGTCGTCGCTGGTGATGCATCCCATCTTCAGCTACGGCACCGAAGAGCAGAAGAAGAAGTACCTGCCCCGTCTGGCCACCGGCGAGATCGTCGGCTGCTTCGGCCTGACCGAGCCCGACGCCGGTTCCGATCCGGGCGGCATGCGCACCCGCGCCAAGAAGGTGGACGGCGGCTATCTGCTGACCGGTTCCAAGATGTGGATCACCAATTCCCCCATCTCGGACATCGCCATCGTCTGGGCCAAGTCCGACGCCCATGAAGGCAAGATCAAGGGCTTCATCGTCGAGAAGGGCACCAAGGGCTTCACCACGCCCAAGATCGAGGGCAAGCTTTCCTTGCGCGCCTCCATCACCGGCGAGATCGTGCTGGACGAGGCCTTCGTCCCCGACGAGGCGCTGATGCCGAATGCCTCCGGCCTGGGTGGCCCGTTCGGCTGTCTCAACAAGGCCCGCTACGGCATCGCCTGGGGCGTCATCGGCGCCGCCGAGTTCTGCTGGCATGCGGCGCGCCAGTACATGCTGGACCGCAAGCAGTTCGGCCGTCCGCTGGCCGCCAACCAGATCCCCCAGCTGAAGCTGGCCAACATGATGACCGAGATCACGCTGGGCCTGCAGGCCTGCGTGCGCGTCGGCCGCATGATGGACGAGGGCACCTGGGCGCCGGAAGCCGTGTCGCTGATCAAGCGCAACAATTGCGGCAAGGCTCTGGACATCGCCCGCATGGCTCGCGACATGCACGGCGGCAACGGCATCTCGGAAGAGTTCCACGTCATCCGCCACATGGTGAACCTGGAGACCGTGAACACCTACGAAGGTGCCCACGACGTGCATGCCCTGATCCTGGGTCGGGCCATGACCGGCATCCAGGCGTTCTCCTGAACCTGAAGCCAAGGCCAAGTCCCGCAAGGGACTTGGCTAGGCCCAAGGGGCCGCGCCGCTTATGCGGCGGAAGCCAAGGGCGCTCGCGCCCGCCCGGCGCCTGAGGGACAACGATTTAAGGGGTAGAGAAAACCATGAAGGTGTTGGTCGCGATCAAGCGGGTGATCGACTACAACGTGAAGATCCGGGTGAAGTCGGATGGTTCGGGTGTCGAGACCCAGAACGTCAAGTTCTCCATGAATCCGTTCGACGAGATCGCGGTCGAGGAAGCCGTGCGCCTCAAGGAAGCCGGCAAGGCGACCGAGGTGGTGGTGGTGTCCGTCGGCCCGGCGGCGGCGTCGGAGACGCTGCGCACCGCGCTGGCCATGGGCGCCGACCGGGGCATCCTGGTCCAGACCGATGACGAGGTTCAGCCCCTGGGCGTCGCCAAGGTCCTGAAGGCCCTGGTGGACAAGGAGGCCCCCGGCCTGATCATCCTGGGCAAGCAGGCCATCGACGACGACAGCAATCAGGTGGGCCAGATGCTGGCCGCGCTCTTGGGCCGCCCCCAGGGCACCTTCGCCAGCAAGGTGGAGATCGTGGGCGAGTCCATCACGGTGACCCGCGAGATCGACGGCGGCCTGGAGACGGTGAGCCTGAAGCTGCCGGCGGTGGTGACCACCGACCTGCGCCTCAACGAGCCGCGCTACGCTTCGCTGCCCAACATCATGAAGGCCAAGAAGAAGCCCATCGACACGGTTTCCCCGGCCGACCTGGGCGTCGACGTGGCGCCCCGGCTGGTGACCCTTTCGGTGGCCGAGCCGCCCAAGCGCTCCGCCGGCATCAAGGTGGCCGACGTGGCCGCCCTGGTGGACAAGCTCAAGAACGAAGCCAAGGTGATCTGATCATGACCGTTCTCGTCATTGCCGAGCACGAGGGCGGCGCTCTCAAGGCCGCCACGCTGAACACCGTCTCCGCCGCGTCGAAGATCGGCGGCGACATCCATGTGCTGGTGGCCGGGTCGGGCATCGGCGCCGTGGCCGAGGCCGCGTCCAAGATCGCCGGAATCGCCAAGGTGCTGGCCGCCGACGCGCCGCTTTACGCCAACGCCCTGGCCGAGCCCCTGGCCGCCCTGGTGGTGAGCCTCGCCGGCGGTTACAGCCACATTCTGGCCCCCGCCACCACGGGCGGCAAGAACGTGGCGCCCCGCGTCGCGGCGCTGCTCGACGTGGCCCAGATCTCCGAGATCACCGGGGTGGTGTCGGCCGACACCTTCGTGCGCCCCATCTATGCCGGCAACGCGCTGGCCACCGTGCAGTCCAAGGATGCCGTCAAGGTGATCACCGTGCGCGGCACCGGCTTCGAGGCCGCCAAGGCCGAGGGCGGCTCGGCTTCGGTGGAAGCCGTGGCTTCCGCCGCCGATCCGGCCCTGTCCGCCTATGTGGGCAGCCAGCTGTCCAAGTCCGAGCGGCCCGAGCTGACCTCGGCCCGCATCATCATCTCGGGCGGTCGCGGCATGCAGTCGGGCGACAACTTCCACCTGCTGGAAGCCGTGGCCGACCGCTTGGGCGCCGCGGTCGGTGCCAGCCGCGCCGCCGTGGACGCCGGGTTTGTCCCCAACGACTTCCAGGTGGGCCAGACCGGCAAGATCGTCGCCCCCGACCTCTACATCGCCGTCGGCATCTCGGGCGCCATCCAGCACCTGGCCGGCATGAAGGATTCCAAGGTCATCGTCGCCATCAACAAGGACGAAGAGGCCCCCATCTTCCAGGTCGCCGATTACGGCCTGGTCGCCGACCTCTTCAAGGTCCTGCCTGAATTCACCGCGGCCCTCCAGTCTCCCTGAGGCCGCAACCTGGCGGGGGCGGGCCCGGCACAGGCCCGCCCCTGCATTTTATTGATTATTTCAGCCCCTCAATCGCCGGGCGGGTCGCCTCCGCGACCCTTGGCTTTCGCGCCATAAGGCGCGCGGCCATCGGGATATATCCCGATCCCCCGGAGGGAGGGGCCTAGCCAAGTCTCGATGAGACTCGGCATGACGTGTTGACACTGTCCCCATGATCCCCTTCTCTATAGCTCTATGGATTGGGTGTGGTGATGCTGTCGAGCAAGGCGAAATACGGCCTGAAGGCCATGGTCTACCTGGCCCGCCACGAAGGCCTGGGGCCGGTGCTGATCGCCGACATCGCCACGTCGGAACGCATCCCCAAGAAGTTCCTCGACGCCATTCTTCTCGAAATGAAGAACCAGGGCCTGCTGTCGTCCAAGAAGGGCAAGGGCGGCGGCTACATCCTGGCCCGGCCGGCGGCCCGCATCATGGTGGGCGACGTCGTGCGGGTGCTGGACGGGCCGCTGGCCCCGGTGCCCTGCGTGTCGCGCACCGCCTACCGCCGCTGCGAGGATTGCGCCGACGAGGCGGCCTGCGCCATCCGTGCCGTGATGCAGGACGTGCGCGACGCCATCGCCGCCATCCTCGACAACACCACCCTGGCCGATATGACCAACCGGCGCGGCAAGCCGGAATCGGTGCTGATGTACGACATCTGACCGGTCAGGCCATAAGCCTCGTTCCCAATTGCCGGGCGATGTCGTTCAGTTTGTCCCGCATATCCCGGTTGACGCCAACGACCCGGACCGGGGACACCCCCGCCCGCAGCGCCGCCAGGGCGAGGCCGGGGGAATCGCCGCAATCGAGGATCGCCTCCACGGTGTGCTCGGGGAATTCGTCGCCGAGAATCCGGCTCAGGGCCTGCCACCATCCGATTCCCTGCAATCTTGCGGCGCCGGGCGGGCTTATGAGGCTGACCGGTTGGTCGACCTTGGTTCCCGCCAGGACGGCGCGGGCCTGATCCAGGGATTGAACGACGACAGGGGTCACGGATTGGGCGAGATGGGGCGGCCGGGGCTGGTGAAGGCCACCGACTGGGTGCCGAAGAAATAGGCGTTGACCGTCTCGATGACCGGCGGATTGACCGCCCGCTCGGCCTTCCACTCCACCACGAAGTTGGCGCCGCTGCCGCCGCTCTTGTCCTTGTGCTCGACGAACAGCTCGGACGAGCCCATGGGGCCGAGGACCAGCGGCTTGGGCAGGTATTCGCGCAGCAGCTTGCCGTCGGTGTCGTAATAGCGCGCCGAGGTGACGGTGATGGAATGGGCGAGGTCGGTGTTGCGCAGGCTGAGCATGGACGACAGCAGCAGCTCCGAGGGCTTGCCCCGTCCGTCCAGGTTGCCGTGCGAGATGTGGGAGTAGACCGGGACGTAGAGGACCTGGCCCTTGGACAGGGCCATGGGCTGTTCCGCCGAGGCCCCCTGGGGGCAGAGGATCGCTGCGGCGAGCAGGGCGGCCTTGAGGGCGGAGCGCATGGGTCTGATCCTTCGCGGATTTCGTCGGCCGGACAAGGGTATCCTGCGCTTTGCCGGCGATCAACCCGGCCTTTGTTGACTCGGGTGCCCTTCGGCCATACCTTCGGTTTCGATGCCAGAACGTGGGGATGGATCGTGGAACAGCGTCAGGGGCAGAGCTTGCAACGCACCGAAGAGGCCATGCGCCGCCTGGGGGCCGCCATCGACCGTCTTGAATCCGCGTCGGCCCGGGTGGGCGCCGGCGACCTGCTGCTGGCGGGCGAGTTGCGCGGAGCCCGCGAAGACTACGCCCGGCTGGAGGAAACCACCCGCGTGGTCTCGACCCGGCTGGACGCCGCCATCGACCGCCTGCGCGACCTGCTGGAGGAGTAAGCGCCGTGGCTGTCGTCAACGTCACCATCAACGGCCGGGTCTATGACATCGCCTGCGACGATTCCCAGGTGGCCCGGGTTCATGTCCTGGGGCGCGAGGTGGACGCCCGCGCCCAGCATCTGCTGTCCTCGGTGGGCTCGGTCAGCGATTCCCGCCTGCTGGTCATGGTCGGCCTGCTGCTGGCCGACGAACTGGCCGAGGCCCGCGAGGAGCTGTCCAAGATCGGCGGCGAGGTGGGCGCGGCGGCCGAGGGCGACACCAAGCTGGCCGGGCTGATCGACTCGCTGACCCGGCGCATCGAGGCCATTGCGATGCGCCTCGAAAGAGCCTAGCTTCAGCAACGGAGCGGTCTGCTGCGCGGTGCGTCAGGCAGCCAATGTCCCTGGGGCCAATAACTTCCTCTCGGGGGCTGTCCCTGTCGGAGCCCTGGTTCCGGTATATGGCCACCCACCTGCGTAAGCAGGCCACGGAGGACTTGCATGGCCAACGGCCGAGGCGGCGCCGCTCCACTTAAGCCCCGACATGACCGAAGCCATCGCCCCTTCCGCCGAAAAGACCCAGATGCGCGCCGCCGCCCGCCGAAAGCGGCGTGACGCCGCCTTGGCCCATGGTCCCGCCGCCGCCCTTGCCCTGGCCGGGCTGGCCGGGGCGCTGGGCTTGGCCCAAGGCAGCGTGGTGGCCGGCTACTGGCCGCTGGAGGGCGAGATCGACCCGTTGCCGCTGATGGAGGCCCTGGCTTCGCGGGGCCATGTCCTGGCCCTGCCGGCGGTGACCGAAACGGGCGGCATCCTGGAATTTCGCCGCTGGGCTCCCGGCGACGCCCTGGAATCCGGGCCGCACGGAACCAGCCATCCCGCCGACGCCCCGCCCGTCACCCCCGGCGCCCTGCTGGTGCCGCTGCTGGCCTTCGACAGAAGGGGGTTCCGTCTGGGCTATGGCGGCGGATACTATGACCGGACCTTGGGCGGCCTGCGCCGGGGCGGGGCGCTTGTCGCCGTCGGCCTGGCCTTCGCCGCCCAGGAGGTGGAAACCGTTCCCACCGATTCCTGGGACATCCCATTGGATCTGATAGCCACGGAGCAGGGCGTGATCGTGACGGCGGGCAAATGAGACTTCTGTACATGGGCGACGTGGTCGGGCGCTCGGGGCGAGACGCCATCGCCGGGCGCATGGCCGAGATCAAGAGCCGCCTGTCTCCGGATTTCATCGTCGTGAACGGCGAGAACGCCGCCCACGGCTTCGGCATCACGCCCAAGATCTGCGAGGATTTCTTCGCCATGGGGGTGAACGTGGTGACGCTGGGCAACCACACCTGGGACCAGCGCGAGATCATTCCCTATCTGGACGGCGAATCGCGTGTGCTGCGCCCGCTGAACTACCCCGCCGGCACGCCGGGGCACGGGGTCGGCACCTATGCCGGCCCGCGCGGGCGCAAGGTGATGGTGGTCCAGGTCATGGGCCGGCTGTTCATGGACGCGCTGGACGATCCCTTCGCCGCGCTGGAATCGGTGCTGGCCAAGGCCCGCATGGGAGCCGGCGGCGTCGACGCCATCATCGTCGACGTCCATGCCGAGGCCTCCAGCGAGAAGATGGCGCTGGGCCACCTGTCGGACGGCCGCGCCAGCCTGGTGGTGGGCAGCCATTCCCACGTTCCCACCGCCGATTGTCAGGTTCTGGTCAAGGGAACCGCCTATCAAACCGACGCCGGCATGTGCGGCGACTACGATTCGGTGATCGGCATGAAGAAGGAAGCCGCCATCTTCAAGTTCGTGCGCAAGATTCCCGGCGAGCGCCTGTCGCCCGCCGAGGGGCCGGGAACCCTGTGCGGCGTGATGGTGGAGACCGACGACCGCACCGGGCTGGCGCTGCGCGCCGCGCCGCTGCGCCTGGGTGGGCGGCTGGCCGAGTGCTGGCCCGATTGGTGATGCTGAGGGGGAAGAGGATGATGAAGGCCGTTTTTTCCGTTCTGCTGGCGGTTCTGCTGCTGGCCGTCCAGCCGGCGCGGGCCGCCGGCGGCCCCGAGGCCGAGGCGCTGGTCAAGCAGGCCGTCGCCGATGCGGCGGCCACCTTTGTCGGCGGCCCCTTCAGCCGCGAGGTCAGTCGCGAAAAGGTCAGCGCCCTGGTGACGAAATACGGCGACATCGCTTTCGAATCCGAACTGATCCTGGGCCGTTACTGGCGCAAGGCGACCGAGGCGCAGAAGGATACGTTCACCAATCTGCTGATCCCCTTCTTCGTCGCCACCTATGCCGAACTGATCGACAATTCCTCGGGTTCGACCCAGGTGGAGGTGCTGGGCAGCGAGGAGCGCCAGGACGGCGTGCTGGTCAAGGCCCGCATGATCCTGTCGCCCGAGGACAGCGTGGTTCTGTCCTTCGTCATCGTCCGCAGTCCGGCGGGACGGCTGGTGATCACCGACGTGATCGCCGAGGGGGCCGGATTGCTCACCACCATCCGGTCCGACTTCACCTCGGTGGTGCGCAATGCCGGCGGCAATCTCGACGTGCTGTTCGACGCCATGCGCAAGAAGATCGACCTCGCGGCGAAGTGAATTTAATTTTCCGCCGGGCTAACCTTTCGGGGGCCGGGGGCGAATATCTGGGGGAACCGTCCTTTCCGAAAGGAAGTGCCATGCCCCGCCTTGCCCTGCTGTTCGTCCTGATCCTGCTCGCCCCCGCCGTCCAGGCCGCCCAGATGTGGGACAAGATGGCCTTCGACGCGGCCCAGGCCGCCGGCTCGCCCATCCTGGTCCACGTCACCGCGCCCTGGTGCCCCACCTGCAAGGCGCAGAAGCCCACGGTGGACAAGCTGGAATCCTCCAACCCGGCGCTGAAGGTGTTCGCGGTGGATTTCGACAGCCAGAAGGACGCCCTGGCCTATCTCGGCGTGAAGAGCCAGAGCACCCTGATTTCCTACCGCGGCAAGATGGAAATAGGGCGCTCGACGGCGGTCACCGATCCGGCCGCCATCACCGAACTGGTGGTCCGCGCCAGCCATTGAACATATTTGTCTCGAAGCGTCGGGCATCACGCCATTCCGGCGGCGTGATGCCTGTTGCTTTGCCACAACATGTGGTATAGGCACCGGTCAATCTTCCTTCCATCGGAATTGGTAGCGGAATATGGCCGGGCATTCACAGTTCAAGAACATCATGCACCGCAAGGGCGCGCAGGACGCCAAGCGGGCCAAGGTCTTCACCAAGCTGATCCGCGAGTTGACGGTTTCGGCCAAGACCGGCATGCCGGACCCGGCCATGAATCCGCGCCTGCGGGCCGCCATCATGGCGGCGCGGGCCGCCAACATGCCCAAGGACACCATGGAGCGCGCCATCAAGCGCGGCGCCGGCGGCGACGACGGCACCAATTACGAGGAAGTGCGCTATGAAGGCTATGGCCCCGGCTCGGTGGCCATCATCGTCGAGGGACTGACCGACAACCGCAACCGCACCGCAACCGAGGTGCGCACCGCCTTCAACAAGAACGGCGGCGCGCTGGGCGAGACCAATTCGGTGTCGTTCATGTTCGACCGGGTCGGCGCCATCCGCTATCCGGCGTCGGCCGCCGGCGCCGAGGCCATGTTCGAAGGCGCGCTGGACGCCGGTGCCGACAACGTGGAATCCGACGAGGACGGCCACGAGATCACCTGCGCCCCCGACGATCTGGGCACGGTGCGCGACGCGCTGGAGGCCAAGTTCGGCACGCCGGAATACGCCCGCCTGGACTGGAAGCCGCAGACCACCGTGCCGGTCGCCGACGAGGAAACCGCCCGTACGCTCTTGAAGCTTCTGGACATCCTGGAAGACAACGACGACGTCCAGCGCGTCCAGGCCAATTTCGAGATTCCCGACGAGATCATGGAAAAGCTTGGCTGATGAGAATCCTGGGGCTTGATCCTGGGTTGCGCAATACCGGCTGGGGCATCGTCGATGCGGTCGATAACCGTCTGCGCCATGTGGCGGACGGGGTGATCCGTCCCGATGCCTCCGCCGATCTGGCCGAGCGCCTGGTTCAGCTCCATGACGGCATCATGGCGGTGATCGCCGAATTCGGTCCCGACGAGGCGGCGGTCGAGGAAACCTTCGTCAACATGAACCCGGCCAGCACGCTTAAATTGGGCCAGGCCAGGGGTGTAGTGCTGCTGGTGCCCGCCAAGGCCGGCTTGCCGGTGGGCGAATACGCCGCCACCCTGGTCAAGCAATCGGTGGTGGGGACGGGCCGCGCCGCCAAGGAGCAGGTGGGCATGATGGTGAAGACCCTGCTGCCCGGCTGCCTCGCCGCCACGCCCGATGCCGCCGACGCCTTGGCGGTGGCCATCTGCCACGCCCATCATCGCGGCACGCAGCAGAAACTGGCAAAGGCGGGCGCGCGATGATCGCCAAGCTGAAGGGCCTGATCGATTCGCTGGGTGACGACTGGGCGGTGGTGGATTGCAACGGCGTCGGCTATCTGGTCGCCTGTTCGGCCAAGACCCTGGCGCGGCTGGAGGTGGGCACCGCCGCCGCCCTGTTCGTCGAGACCCAGGTGCGTGAAGACGCCATCTCGCTGTTCGGCTTCCTCGAGACCGGCGAGCGCGACTGGTTCCGCCTGCTGACCACGGTGCAGGGCGTGGGGGCCAAGGTGGCGCTGGCCATCCTGTCGGTGGCCTCGCCCGAGCAGTTGCTGCAGATCATCGCGGCGCAGGACAAGGCCGGACTGACCCGGGCCAACGGCGTGGGGCCGAAGCTGGCGGTGCGTATCCTCACCGAGCTGAAGGACAAGGCGGGCAAGATCGCGCTGGGCGGCTTCCATGCCGCCGCCGGCGCCGTGGCCTCGGCCGCGCCGCTGCCTGCCGCCTCGGGCCGCCTGGAGGACGCCGTCTCCGCCCTGGTCAACCTGGGCTACAAGCGCCTGGAAGCCTTCCAGGCGGTGGGGGAAACCGCCCGCGAGCTGGGTGATGACGCCGATTCGTCGGCCCTGATCCGCGCCGCGCTGAAGCGCCTGGGCAAGGGGCTGCTGGCATGACGCCGCGCATGGTCTCGCCCGAGCAGAACCTCGCCGATGCCGAGACCTCGCTCCGGCCGCTGTCGCTCGACGATTTTGTCGGCCAGCGGCAGGTGTGCGAGAACCTGAAGGTGTTCATCCATGCCGCCCGCGGCCGTGGCGACGCGCTCGACCACGTGCTGTTCCACGGCCCGCCCGGCCTGGGCAAGACCACGCTGGCCCAGATCGTGGCGCGTGAACTGGGGGTGGGCTTTCGCGCCACCTCCGGTCCGGTGATCCAGCGGGCTGGCGACCTGGCGGCGCTGCTGACCAATCTGGAACCCAACGACGTCCTGTTCATCGACGAGATCCATCGCCTTAATCCTGCCATAGAGGAGGTTCTCTATCCTGCGATGGAGGACTTTCAGTTGGATCTGATCATCGGTGAAGGGCCGGCGGCCCGCTCTGTCCGCATCGATCTGCCCCGCTTCACCCTGGTGGGGGCGACCACCCGCTCGGGCCTGTTGACCACGCCGCTGCGCGAGCGTTTCGGCATTCCGTGCCGCATGAATTTCTACGAGCCGGCTGAACTGGAATCCATCGTGTCGCGCGGCGCCCGCGTGCTGGGCTTCGATTTGACCGCCGACGGCTCGGCCGAGGTGGCGCGCCGGTCCAGGGGCACGCCCCGCGTGGCGGGACGGCTGTTGCGCCGGGTGCGCGATTTCGCCGCCGTGGCCGGCAAGTCGCCGGTGGACGCCGCCATCGCCGACGCGGCGCTGAACCGTCTGGAAGTGGACCGCATCGGCCTGGACGCCATGGACCGCCGCTATCTCCGCTGCATCGCCGAGAATTACGGCGGCGGGCCGGTGGGTGTGGAAACCCTGGCCGCGGCGCTCTCGGAAAGCCGCGATACCCTGGAAGAGGTGGTCGAACCCTATCTGCTGCAGCAGGGCATGATCCAGCGCACGCCCAGGGGCCGCATGCTGTCGGCTTCGGGCTTCAAGCATATCGGCATCAATCCGCCCAAGGACCTCTTGGTGCAGCTGGATCTTCTGACCCGCATGGATGAGGAGGGGGAATGAGCGTTCATAGTTTCCCCATCCGCGTCTATTACGAGGACACCGATGCCGGCGGCATCGTCTACCACTCCAACTACCTGAATTTCGCCGAGCGGGCGCGCACCGAGCTGGTGCGCGAACTGGGCGTCAGCCAGCGGAAAATGCTGGAAGACGGTGAGGGAACCGCCTTCGCGGTGCGCTCGGCCAACATGGATTTCCGACGTCCGGCCAAGCTGGACGACCTGCTTTCGGTTCAAACCGAGGTGACTTCCATCGGCGGCGCCAGTATTGAACTGGAGCAGCGGATCATCCGCGCCGAAGACGGAACTGAATTGGTGCGCATCGGGGTGCGCCTGGGCTATATCACCCTGTCCGGCAAACCGGCCCGCATTCCGGCGCCGGTCAGGGAATTGTTCGCGAAGCGGATCAGCGAAAGGCGGTAGGTATCATGGATCCTTCTCAGGCAGTAGGGGCGGCCGGAGCGGCGGCGCAGATGGACTTGTCCATGTGGGCGCTGTTCATGCGCGCCGACATCATCGTCAAGTTCGTCATGATCGCCCTGCTTCTGGCCTCGTTCTGGTGCTGGGCCATCATCTTTGACAAGCTGATGAAGGTGCGCCAGCTCAGCACCCGGGCCGACCAGTTCGAGGAAGCCTTCTGGTCGGGCGGCTCGCTGGAGGAGCTGTACGACCGCATCGGCGCCCGGCCGCTGGATCCCATGTCGTCCATCTTCGTGGCCGCCATGCGCGAATGGCGGCGTTCGGCGGCCAAGGGCCTGGCCGACCGCGATTCGACCAGGGCCAGCCTGCCCCAGCGCATCGACCGGGTGATGAGCGTCACCTTGGGCCGCGAGATGGAGCTGCTGGAGCGCCGTCTGGGCTTCCTGGCCTCGGTGGGCTCGACGGCGCCGTTCATCGGCCTGTTCGGCACGGTGTGGGGCATCATGAACTCGTTCCAGTCCATCGCCGCGACCAAGAACACCTCGCTGGCCGTGGTGGCGCCCGGCATCGCCGAGGCGCTGTTCGCCACCGCTCTCGGCCTGGTGGCCGCCATTCCGGCGGTGATCGCCTACAACAAGATCTCCACCGATCTCGACCGCTATTCCAAGCGCCTGGAGAATTTCGCCGGTGAATTCGGCGCCATCCTGTCGCGCCAGCTCGAGGAGAAGGCCTGATGGGAGCCTCGCTGGGAAGCCGCAAGGGGCACTCCCGCAAGTTCCGGCCGGTGGCCGAGATCAACGTCACCCCCATGGTCGACGTCATGCTGGTGCTGCTGGTGATCTTCATGGTCACCGCGCCCCTGCTCACCGCGGGCGTGCAGGTGGACCTGCCCAAGACCTCGTCGGCCCCCTTGAAGGGCGACGACCAGCCTTTGTCGGTGTCCATCGACGCCCACGGCAAGATTTGGATTCAGGAAACCGAGGTGCAGATCGACGAACTGGCGCCCCGTCTCCAGGCCATCACCGCCCAGAAGCCCGAGACCCGCATCTTCGTGCGCGGCGACAAGGGCATCGATTACGGCCGGGTGATGGAGGTGATGGGCACGCTGGGCGCCGCCGGCTTCGCCAAGGTCGCCCTGGTCACCGAGGTCAAGGGCTCGTCGGAACCGGCCAAGCCGGCCAAGAAGGGAGGTCGCTAGGCTCCCGTCATGGAAATGCGGCGCGAAAGCTACGTCTTCTCCGGTCTTCTGCATCTGGCGCTGTTCCTGCTGGCGGTGTTCGGCCTGCCGCAGTTCTGGCGCGAGCTGCCCGTGGAGGAAGCGCCGCTGGTCGTCGACATCGTTCCCATCGGCGCCAAGACCAACCCGCCGCCGCTCCAGGACAACAAGCCCCAGCCCGAGCCCCAGAAGGCCGAGCCCGAGCCGCCCAAGCCGGAACCGCCGAAGCCCGAGCCGCCCAAGCCGGAACCGCCGAAGCCCGAGCCGCCCAAGCCGGAACCGCCGAAGCCCGAGCCGCCCAAGCCCGAACCGCCCAAGCCGCCGCCGCCGCCTACCCCGGCGCCGCCGCCGCCGCCCACGCCCGCGCCTCCTCCGCCCAAGCCGGAGCCGGCCCCCATGCCTAAGCCCGAGCCCAAGCCCGAGCATAAGCCGGAGCCGCCTCCGCCGCCTCCGCCGCCGCCCAAGCCCGAGCCGCCCAAGAAGACCAAGGACGTCAAGGACGAGCTGGATTCGCTGCTGAAGTCGGTGGACAAGAAGAAGCCGACGCCCCAGGACGAACTGGACAAGCTCCTGAAGTCCACCGAGAAGCTCAAGCCCTCGGTGCCGGAGAACAAGACCGCCACCCAGACCGCGCCGCAATCGGTCAGGGGCTCGGCGTCGCACAATCCCAACGAGCCGGTCTCCATGACCGAGCGCGACCGTATCCGCGCCCATATCGAGCGGTTCTGGAACGTGCCGGCCGGCGCCAAGGACGCCGACAAGCTGGTGGTGATGATCCAGGTCTCGGTGCTGCCCGACGGCACCGTCACCGCCGCCGAGATCAAGGCGGACCCGATGATGATGCTCAATCCCTATTACCAGGCCGCCGCCGACAGCGCGCGCCGCGCCGTGCGCGCCGCCAGCCCGCTGCCCATTCCGGTGGACAAGTACGAGCAGTTCAAGGATTTCACGTTGGCCTTCAACCCCAAGTTCGCGGCAGGAAGATGATCCCCATGTCACGCATTCGCTCGCTCGCGGCGCTGGCCGCCTTCGTCGTCCTCGGGGTCCTGGCGGCTCTGCCCGCCAGCGCCGAGGTGCGGATCGACATCACCCGCGGCCAGATGAAGCCGCTGCCCATCGCCATTCCCGACTTCGCCGGCGGCCAGCCCCAGGACGGGCGCATCGGCGCCGACATCGCCCGGGTGGTCTCGGCCGATCTGGAGCGTTCGGGGCTGTTCAAGCCCATCGACCCCAAGGCCTTCATCCAGACCGTGGCCTCCCTGCAGGCCGGTCCGCGCTTTCCCGACTGGAAGGCCATCAACGCGGAAGCCCTGGTCAGCGGCAAGGTGGAAAGCGGCCCCGACGGACGCATCCGGGTGGAATTCCGCCTGTGGGACGTGTTCAACGAAGCCTACATGACCGGCTGGACGCTGTCGGCTTCGCCCCAGGATTGGCGGCGGCTGTCGCACAAGGTGGCCGACGCCATCTACAAGCGGGTGACCGGCGAGGACGGGTATTTCGACACCCAGATCGTCTACATCGCGGAATCCGGTCCCAAGAACGACCGCAAGAAGCGCCTGTCCATCATGGATCAGGACGGCGAGAACCACCGCTTCCTCACCGACGGGTCGGAACTGGTGCTGACACCCCGCTTCTCGCCCAGCGCCCGCGAGATCACGTACCTCTCGTATTTCAAGGGCGTGCCCCGGGTCTACATCTTCAACCTGGATACCGGCCGGCGTGAATCGCTGGGCAATTTCCCGGGCATGACCTTCGCGCCGCGCTTCTCGCCCGACGGCAACAAGGTCATCTTCAGCATGGCCGAAAGCGGCAATACTGAAATCTACGAAATGAATCTGCTGACCCGGCAGAAAAAGCAGCTGACGTTCAATCCCGCCATCGACACCGCGCCCAGCTATTCGCCCGACGGCCAGCAGATCGTCTTCGAATCCGACCGGGGCGGCGGGCAGCAGATCTACGTCATGGGGGCCGACGGCTCCAACCCGCAGCGCATCAGCTTCGGTGACGGCCGTTACGCCACGCCGGTGTGGAGCCCCAGAGGCGACCTCATCGCCTTCACCAAGCAGAAGGGTGGGCAATTCTTCATAGGTGTCATGCGCACCGACGGTTCGGGCGAGCGTTTGCTGGCCGAAGGCTTCCTGGTGGAAGGTCCCACCTGGGCCCCGAATGGCCGGGTTCTGTCCTTTTTCCGCGAATCTCCCTCGGATGAGCGCGGACGGGGGCAGGTGGTGCGTCTGTACACCATCGACCTGACCGGCGTTAATGAAAGAGTGCTCTTAACTCCCATCGATGGGTCGGATCCTGCGTGGTCCCCCTTGATTCCCTAGAATTATGTTTGTATAGTCCGCGCCGATTAGGATTTAATCCGGTGACATCGGGTCCCATCGCTAACGGTGTCACTGGTGGGGCGTGTCGTCCTTGATCGGACGGCGCGGAGTCTCTAAGGTCCGATCTATTTCCATTCCCGCGTCGCATTGAGGGGGAGTCCTCAAATATGAAACTGCGTTTCCTGACCATCGTTGCCGCCGCCGCTCTGCTGGCCGCTTGCGAATCCGCTCCTTCCGACACCGGTGCCAAGGGTGGCGCTGGCCAGACCTCGCCGGCTGCCGGCTCGGGCATCGTGAAGGGCTCGAAGGAAGACTTCGTCGCCAATGTCGGCGATCGCGTCTTCTTCGACTTCGACAAGTCCAGCCTGCGCGCTGACGCCAAGGCCACCCTGGACAAGCAGGCTGCCTGGCTGAAGGCCTATCCGAACTACTCCATGACCATCGAAGGTCATGCCGACGAGCGCGGCACCCGCGAGTACAACCTGGCTCTGGGTGAGAAGCGCGCCAATTCGGTCGCCGAGTACCTGAAGGCCGCCGGCGTTGCCGCCGCTCGCGTCAAGACCGTCTCCTACGGCAAGGAGCGCCCCGTCGCTCTGGGCTCGAACGAGGCCGCTTGGTCGCAGAACCGTCGTGGCGTGACCGTCCTGAACTAATCAGGCCGTTTACGGAACGAAAATGGGGCGCCTGCCCTCCGCTTCGGCGGAGGCAGGCGCTCTTTTCGTTTTTTGGGCCCTCGTCGCCGGCAATTCCTTGCCTTGCTCTTGCCTTGATCGCGTTCAATAGTCATTCTTCGGCATTCGTTTCGAAGATGAGGTAGGCCGTGCGTCGTCTGGTTCTTGCCACCGCCTTTTGCGCGCTGATGCTCGGCGCAGCTCCCAATCCCGCTTTTGCCCAGGCCGATACTCGGGCGCTCTACGACCGTATCGAGCGCCTGGAACGCGACCTGATGACCATGCAGCAGCAGCAGGCGCGGGGCGGCACCACCGTGGTGCGCTCCAACGACGGCAGCGTCGCGGGCACCATGGCGTCGCGTCTGGAGGACCGCATCAACGAGCTGGAGGACGCCAACCGCTTCCTCACCGGCAAGATCGAGGAGGCCAATTTCAAGTCCTCGCAGCTGGCCAAGCAGCTTGAACGCATGCAGGCCGACCTGGACCTGCGCTTCAAGGATCTGGAAGCGGGGAAGGGGGCTTCCTCTTCCTCGGCCCAGCCGCAATCCATGTCCATGCCGGCGGCTTCGGCCCCCGCCACCACGGCCAGCGGCGCTCCGGTCCTCATTCCGCCCAAGGGCGTCAAGCCCGGCGCCAATTCCGCCGACAACGACGGCCCGGCCCCGGGACCGCAGAACCTCGGCTCCATGCCGGCCGGCGCCCTGAAGAAGGGCGAGGCCGAGGCGCAGGGCCAGGCCGCCAAGGCGCCGCCCAAGGACGCCCAGTCGGCCTACGAGGAAGCTTACGGCCTGTTGCAGAAGGGCGATTACGACGGGGCCGAGCGCGGGCTGCAGGCCTTCCTCAAGGCCCATCCCAACCACCAGCTGGCCGGCAACGCCCAGTTCTGGCTGGCCGACATCGCCTTTTCCCAGAAGAAGGACTTCGCCGCCTCGGCCAAGCTGTTCGGCGAGGCCTACAAGAAGTACCCCAAGCACACCAAGGCTCCCGACATGCTCTACAAGCTGGGCGCCTCCTTCGGCCAGCTCAACATGAAGGACCAGGCCTGCCGCACCTACGCCCTGCTGTTCGCCGAGCATCCCGACATGGCCGACCGCATCAAGCGCGCCGTCCAGGGCGACAAGCAGCGGCTGGGGTGTAAGTGACCATGCATCGGGCTGCCGCCCGGACCTCTCTTTGTTTTTGAGTTGTTCGGTTTAGGTGGAAGCGTCGCTTGACCCGGCAATCCATGGACCCCCGGATCAAGTCCGGGGGTGACGGCGGAAGGGATGCGACACAGCCCTTTAGGAATGAAAATGAATGGGGTCCGGGGCCTTGCCCCGGATGGGCTTGGGCGATAGCCCGATAGGCCGAGGACGCCGGAAGACCATGTCCGTTCTACCGCTGACGTCCGACGATTTTTCCCGCCTGATGGCCCCCCTGGGGCCGTTCGAGACGACGCCGCGTCTGGCTGTGGCGGTGTCGGGCGGCGCCGATTCCCTGGCCCTTGCCCTGCTGGCCGCCCAATGGGCAAGAGAGCGGGGCGGCGAGGCGATCGCCCTGACCGTCGATCACGGCCTGCGCCCGGATTCCGCCGCCGAGGCGAAGCGGGTGGGGGGCTGGCTGGCCGCCCATGGCATCGCCCAGCACATCCTGGCGTGGGAGGGGGACAAGCCCCGCGCCGATCTCCAGGCGGCGGCGCGCGACGCCCGCTACCGCCTGCTGGGCGAGGCCTGCGCCGCCCGGGGCATCCTGCACCTGCTGCTGGCCCATCACATGGACGATCAGGCCGAGACCCTGCTGCTGCGCCTGGGGCGCGGCTCGGGCCTGGACGGGCTGTCGGCCATGGCTCCTGAGCGCCCGACCGCCTGGGGCCGCCTGCTGCGGCCGCTGCTGGGCCTGCCCCGCGCCCGGCTCGAGGCCACCTTGCGCCAGCGGGGGCAGGACTGGATCTGCGATCCCTCCAACGCCAACCCGGCCTTCGCCAGGGTGCGGCTGCGCCGCCTCGCCCCCGTCCTGGCCGCCGAGGGGCTGAGGCCTGAGCGGCTGGCCGCCACCGCCCGTTCGCTCGCCCGCGCCCAGGATGCCGTGGAGGCGATGGTGGCGGAAGCCGCCGCCCGTCACGTAATCCTCGATCCGGCCGGCTATGCCCGCCTGAACCCCGCCGCCCTGTCGGGATTGCCCGACGAGGTGGGGCTGCGCCTGCTGGCCCGGCTGCTGCTGAGTGTGGGGGGCGAGGCCCATACCCCCCGGCTGGAGCGGCTGGAGCGGCTGTACGACGCCTTGCGGTCGGGGCTGGAGACGGCCAGGACCCTGGCCGGGTGCCGGATCGTGCCGCAAGGCGCCGCCACGGTGGTCTGCCGCGAGCCGGAACGGGTGGAGGGCATGCTGCCCCTGGTTCCGGGGGCCCGCATCCGCTGGGACGGACGTTTCGAGGTGGTGGTCGCCGCCCATGCGCCGCCGGGGCTGTGGCTGGGCGCGCTGGGGCCCCAGGGGCGGCGAAAGGCCGTCGCCCTGATGGGCCGGACGCGGCCCGAACCGGTGCCCGCCTGCGTTTGTCCCACTTTACCTGCGCTTTACCATGAGCGGGGTATTCTCGCCGTGCCGCACCTCGGCTATAACCGGG
The DNA here is from genome assembly GCF_001511835.1 of Magnetospirillum sp. XM-1. Lineage (NCBI taxonomy): Bacteria > Pseudomonadati > Pseudomonadota > Alphaproteobacteria > Rhodospirillales > Rhodospirillaceae > Magnetospirillum > Magnetospirillum sp. XM-1. Next base: position 4,103,167 of record NZ_LN997848.1, on the reverse strand, counting down.
ATGAGGCGGCGCGCCTGCTGACCGGCTTGTGCGCCTCGCCCATCCACGTTCTCACCGTTTCCGCTTGTGCCGGCGGGATTCGGCACTATGTGTAGACGACTTGGTCCGGTACAGCACTTGACGGGAAGGACGCTACCTTGAATTTCAGCAAGAACCTGGCGTTGTGGGTCATCATCGCCGTGCTGCTGGTGATGCTCTTCAATCTGTTCCAGGCGTCCTCGCCGCCGCGCGGTCCGGGCCAGACCTCCTATTCCGAATTCCTGTCCGACGTGGATCGCGGCGCCATCGCCGACGTGACCATCCAGGGCAGCGTGGTCAACGGCCATTTCACCGACGGCCGCCCCTTCACCACCTACATGCCCCAGGACGTCAACATCGTCGACAAGCTGCGCACCCACAACGTGCGCATCACGGCGGTGCCGCCGTCCGACGACGCGCCGACGCTGTGGAGCGTGCTGGTGTCGTGGTTCCCCATGCTGCTGCTGATCGGCGTGTGGGTGTTCTTCATGCGCCAGATGCAGGGCGGCGGCGGCAAGGCCATGGGTTTCGGCAAGTCCCGCGCCCGCCTGCTGACGGAAAAGACCGGCCGCGTCACCTTCGAGGACGTTGCCGGCATCGACGAGGCCAAGTCCGAGCTCGAGGAAATCGTCGAGTTCCTCAAGGACCCGCAGAAGTTCCAGCGCCTTGGCGGCAAGATCCCCAAGGGCTGTCTGCTGGTCGGCCCGCCCGGCACCGGCAAGACCCTGCTGGCCCGCGCCATCGCCGGCGAGGCCAACGTGCCGTTCTTCACCATCTCGGGCTCCGATTTCGTCGAGATGTTCGTCGGCGTCGGCGCATCCCGCGTGCGCGACATGTTCGAGCAGGGCAAGAAGAACGCGCCCTGCATCATCTTCATCGACGAAATCGACGCGGTGGGCCGCCATCGCGGCGCTGGATTAGGCGGCGGCAACGACGAGCGCGAACAGACGCTCAACCAGTTGCTGGTCGAGATGGACGGCTTCGAATCCAACGAGGGCGTGATTCTCATCGCCGCCACCAACCGTCCCGACGTGCTGGACCCGGCGCTGCTGCGCCCCGGCCGCTTCGACCGTCAGGTGGTGGTGCCCAATCCCGACATCCTGGGCCGCGAGAAGATCCTCAAGGTCCACATGCGCAAGGTTCCGCTGGCTCCCGACGTGGACGCCAAGATCATCGCGCGCGGCACTCCCGGCTTCTCCGGCGCCGATTTGTCCAATCTGGTCAACGAAGCGGCCTTGCTGGCGGCGCGCGCCGGCAAGCGGGTGGTGACCATGGCCGAATTCGAGGCGGCCAAGGACAAGGTGATGATGGGCGCCGAGCGCCGCTCCATGGTGATGAGCGACGACGAGAAGAAGCTGACCGCCTATCACGAGGCGGGCCACGCCTTGGTGATGATGCACGTGCCCGGCCACGAGCCCTTGCACAAGGTGACCATCATTCCGCGCGGCCGGGCGCTCGGCGTCACCATGTCGCTGCCTGAACGCGACCGCTATTCCCTGTCCTTGAAGCAGATCAAGGCGATGATCGCCTCGTTCTTCGGCGGCCGCGTGGCGGAAGAGATGATCTTCGGCCTGGACGCGGTGACCACGGGCGCTTCCAACGACATCCAGCGCGCCACCGACCTGTCGCGCAAGCTGGTGACCGAATACGGCTTCTCCGAGAAGCTGGGGCCGCTGCGCTACAACGACAACCAGGAGGAAATCTTCCTGGGCCATTCGGTGACCCAGCACAAGAACATCTCGGAAGCCACCGCTTCGCTGATCGATTCCGAGGTCCGGCGCTTTGTCGAGGAGGGCGAGAACACCGCCCGCGACATCCTCGCCAAGTACCGCGCCGAGCTGGAGATCATCGCCAAGGGCCTGCTGGAATACGAAACCCTGTCCAAGGACGACATCGACGCCCTGATCCGGGGCGATTCCATCAACCGCGACGGCAACGAGTGGCGCCCCAAGGATCCGCCGCGCCGCTCGTCGGTGCCCAGCTCGGGCCCCGGCTCGCGCCCCGGCTACGACCCGGAGCCCCAGCCCGGTGCCTGAGGCCTTAGTCTCTTCCGCCTTTACCCGAAGCCCCGCCCTGCCGCGGGGCTTCGATGTCTCGGGGGGCGGGCTTCATCTGCTGCCCGCCGGTCTGGTCTGGGGCGAGCAGGCCGCCGCCGCCGTCATTTCGGGCAATGGCTGGCCCATTGCCGACGGCTGGGCCGCCTTTACCGCGCTGGGCGTGATCACGCGGCGCCAGGGCGGCGGGGCGGCGCTCGCCGTCGCCCCCTTCGCCGAGGTGGTGGACTGGGCCGAGGGCGAGGACCCGGCCCTGGCCCGTCTGGTGGCCGAGACCATCCACCGCATCGGCGCGAAGCGCCGGAAGTGGGGCGGGCTGGACATGGACCGGCCGCGCATCATGGGCATCGTCAACGTGACGCCTGACAGCTTCTCGGATGGCGGCGAGGCGTTCGAGACCGAAGCCGCCATCAAGCGTGGCCTCGCCTTGGCCGAGGCGGGGGCCGGGATCATCGACGTGGGCGGAGAATCCACCCGGCCCGGCGCCGACCCGGTCAGCCCGGAGGAAGAGGCGGGCCGCGTGCTTCCCGTGGTGCGCGCCCTGGCCGAGAAGGGGCTGTGCGTCTCCATCGACACCCGCCACGCCGTCGTCATGGGCGCGGCGGTGGAGGCCGGCGCCAGGATCATCAACGACGTCACCGCCCTGCTGGGCGATCCGGATGCGCCGGTGGTGGCGGCCCGAAGCGGCGCCGACCTCTGCCTGATGCACATGCAGGGCGACGACCCCCGCACCATGCAGGCGGCGCCGGTCTACGACTGCGCGCCCCTGGACGTGTTCGACCATCTGGCCGGGCGGGTAAGCGAGTGTGAGGCGGCGGGCATCGCGCGCGACCGCATCTGCCTTGACCCCGGCATCGGCTTCGGCAAGACGCCGGAGCATTGCGCCCAGATCCTGGGGAGCCTTGCCCTGCTGCACGGTCTCGGCCTGCCGCTGTTGCTGGGCGTATCGCGCAAGAGCTTCGTGGCCCGGCTGTCCAAGGGCGAGGCGGCCAAAGACCGCCTGCCCGGAACCCTGGCGGCCAATCTGGCCGGGCTGGATGCCGGCTATCAGATCCTGCGTGTCCACGACGTGCCGGAGACGGTGCAGGCGCTTACCGTCTGGAAGGCGATGCGGGAAGGGGCCTGATCAGCGCTGCGGCGGCAGGATGATGGTGACCGGATCGCCCGGCTGCCGGCGATGGTCCGAGGCCAGGACGGTGAGGCTGTCCTCGGCGGTGGCCTTGATGCCCTTCTGCCTGAGGCGGGCCAGCACCTCGTCGATACTGCTGCCGATTGCCGGGGCCAGCCGGGAAGACGGACCAGGGGATTGCCCGGTGGCTTGGGCAGGGCCAGGGCGACGAAGGCGGCGATGTCCGCCATCACTTGCAAGCGGGGCTGTCCCGGCATCTGGACGAACCGGCCGCTATGGTGGACGACGTGCAGGCTGGCCACGGCCATGAACGCCATGCCCAGCCATTCATGGACGGTTTCGGCCGGCTCCTTGGCCAAATGGAAAAACAAAATCACCCCGGTGATCCCGACCGCCAGCGACAGGATGGCGGTGCCGGGAGTGGAGTCGCGGCGTAACGCCGATTCGAAACACGTCGTGATGCCCTCTTGGCTAAATACAGCTCACCGAGCCTAGACCGCCCGGCAACGCTGTGATGCCGCCTCCGTATTGGAGCGGCATGAATGTGTTTCCGCGCTAATGGCGGCAATTCGGACAGGATCCGGAAGGGTGGATCTCTGCCGAGGGACGTTACATTTGGTTATAGAGTTTATGTACATAAATAATCCCAATGATGGTAATATGTTGTAATTTAATCCAATATAAATAGGGGGATTTCATGGTGATGATGCCAAAAACAAGTCTCTCCTTCGTCGTGCTCATGGTGAGCGGTTGTGTGTCGTCGCATGTCGCAGATACCATCGACAACGATGGAACCAACATAACCATGGCCGGTACGCCGCAGGTCATTCGCAAGTCGGACGAATGGGGGCGGGTCGATCTAAAGGCGGTGGTCGAGCGGTATTCGGCCTGCGACGACATGAAGGCCAGCAGCGTCGATGAGGTCCTGGCCAAGTTTCGAACCTGTTCCGGCAAGGATGAGGGGGCGGATAAGGTTACGGCTAAGATCGGCGCTCGAAATTCGATCCAGCGTTATGTCATGATGGTCGCGGATCGCCGTTGCGAGGTTTACAAACAGTCTGTATCGGAAATCGACAGCATCTCGGGAATGAGCTTTGGAACCTTGTCCACGGTGACGGGTGTTCTCGGCGGCCTATTCACCGAGGCGGCACAGGGGCTGTCGGCAACGGCCGGCATCAGTTCCGGCCTGAACGCCGAATTCAATAAGGCATTCTTTAAGAACACCGCGGTGCCGGTAATCTTTGCCGGGATCGACATGAAGCGTCTGGAGATCGCCAAGCGAATCGGAGAGAAGGCGCCAAAGGATATCGCCACCTACAGCCTGGAGGCCGCCCTCAGTGACGCGATCCAGTACAATGGCGCGTGTTCCGCCATCGAGGGGATGAAGACTGTGCAGGAAGCCCTCAGCAACCCGGTGGACGTGGATGCGGTGACCGGAAAGCGCATGGTTTCTTCCTACCGGCAGCAATGCGTCCTGAGGGCGCAGGGAACCGCGGTCAAGGCCAAGGACGGCTCGATGGACTATTCGGGGGTCTTCAAGAAGTGCGAGGCCGAGGCTTCGGCCATGGCAGCCGCACTGGGGGTTAATGGCGAAACTCCTCCGGCTAAAGCTTCCGCCCCTGCCGGGACTCCTGCTCCGGCAGTCAAGCAGTAGAACCATTCCTCGAGCCAGCGGGGGTGTTCTCATCGAGCACCCCCTTTACCCTTTCTCCTTCCCATTCCCGTCCCGGCTTGCTATCCAATCCCTCTTTTCGGGCAAAGGGATAGGACCGGGATGACGCGCAAGCTGTTCGGCACCGACGGGATCAGGGGCACCGCCAACACCGACCCCATGACGGCCGAGATGGCCATGAAGCTGGGCATGGCCGCCGGGCGGCACTTCACCCGCGGCGACCATCGCCACGTGGTGGTGATCGGCAAGGACACCCGGCTGTCCGGCTATCTGCTCGAGCCGGCGCTGACGGCGGGCTTCATCTCGGTGGGCATGGACGTGCTGCTGCTGGGCCCGCTGCCCACCCCGGCGGTGGCCATGCTGACCCGGTCCATGCGCGCCGATCTGGGCGTGATGATCTCGGCGTCGCATAATCCCTATCAGGACAACGGCATCAAGCTGTTCGGCCCCGATGGCTTCAAGCTCTCCGACGAGGACGAGCTGACCATCGAGAATTCCATGTTCAACGGCCTGGATTCCTACCGGGTGGGGTCGGACCATCTGGGCCGCGCCAAGCGCCTGGACGACGCGGCGGGCCGCTATATCGAATACGCCAAGTACACCTTCCCGCGCGGTCTGCGCCTGGACGGCCTGAAGATCGTGGTCGATTGCGCCAACGGCGCCGCCTACAAGGTGGCCCCCACCGTGCTGTGGGAGCTGGGCGCCGAGGTGATTCCGGTGGCGGTCAATCCCGACGGCATGAACATCAACAAGAATTGCGGCTCGCTGCACACCGAAACCATGCGCGAGCAGGTGGTGGCGCACGGCGCCCATCTGGGCATCGCGCTGGACGGCGACGCCGACCGGGTGGTGCTGTGCGACGAATTGGGCCACATGATCGACGGCGACCAGCTGATGGCGCTGATCGGCGATCTTTGGCACCGCTCGGGCCAGCTGAAGGGCGGCGGCATCGTCGCCACCGTGATGTCAAATTTGGGGCTGGAGCGCTTCCTGGACCAGCGGGGCCTGAAGACCATCCGCACGGCGGTGGGCGACCGCTACGTGCTGGAGCACATGCGCCGCGAAGGCTTCAACGTCGGCGGCGAGCAGTCGGGCCACATCATCCTGTCCGACCATTCCACCACCGGCGACGGCCTGGTGGCGGGCCTGCAGGTGCTGGCGGCGCTGGTCCAGTCGGGCAAGCCGGCCAGCGAGATGCTGCGCCTGTTCACGCCGCTGCCCCAGGTGCTGAAGAATGTGCGGGTGGCCAAGGGCTCGGTGGCCGAGGTGCTGGCCGCGCCGGCGGTGGAAACTGCCATCAAGGACGCCGAGGCCAAGCTGGCAGGGCAGGGCCGCCTGCTGATCAGGAAGTCGGGAACCGAGCCGCTGATCCGGGTGATGGCCGAAGGCGAGGACAAGGCCCTGGTCGAGGCCTCGGTCGATGCCATCGTTGACACCATCCGCCGGGTGGCGGGCTGAAGGCGTAGAAAAGGGGGCTTTGCGCCCCCTTGGCCGTTCCCTGAGCCTTAAGCCGCCGCTGTGGCGGCCTCGGGGGCGAAGCGCTCCACCACCCGGTTCATGGTCTTGGCGATGTCCGGGCACAGCCGGACCAGGCGCTCGGCCAGGTCGCGGGCGCGGTCGGTGTCCACCGGGTGGCCGGCGGCCTCCGCCTCGAGAATTGCGGCAAGCTGATCGATCTCTTCCCATCTGTACTGCATGACGTGCCTCGTGGGATGTGTGGCGATGCTTTCGTATAAGGGAATGTACGCAGCGATGTTGCGGCGCACAAGGGGGTAAACACCCGATTTTGGTGCTTGATACAAAATGTCACCCAGATGCAGCATAGGGATGCCCGCATTAAAAATGTGTCAAAGGCATTAAATCTTTTGATTGCAAGGGAGTCCGGCCATGCTTGGAAGAGTCCTGATCATCGCCGGTTCTGATTCGGGCGGCGGCGCCGGCATCCAGGCCGACATCAAGGCGGTGACCTGCCTGGGCGGATACGCCGCCACCGCCGTCACGGCTCTGACCGCCCAGAACACCCATGGGGTGAGCGGCATCCACGAGGTGCCGCCGGCTTTCGTGCGGGCGCAGATGGAGGCGGTCCTAAGCGATATCGGCGCCGATTGCGTCAAGACCGGCATGCTGGCCTCGGCCGCCATCGTCGAGGCGGTGGCCGAGGGGCTGGCGGCGCTGGCTCCCGACGTGCCGCTGGTGCTTGATCCGGTGATGGTGGCCAAGGGCGGCGCCGCCTTGCTGGAGGGCAGCGCCGCCGGCGCCCTGATCTCGCTGCTGGTGCCCCGTGCCCGGCTGCTTACCCCCAACATTCCCGAGGCCGAGGTGCTGCTGGGCCGCGCCATCACGGGCGTGGCCGACATGGAGCGCGCCGCGCTGGACCTGCTGGCGCTCGGGCCCAAGGCGGTGCTGCTCAAGGGCGGGCACCTGGAGGGCGACGAACTGGTGGACGTGCTGGCCGATGGCGGGGGCGTGCGGCGCTATGCGGGGCGGCGCATCCACACCCGCTCGACCCACGGCACCGGCTGCACCCTGGCGTCGAGCATCGCCGCCGGGCTGGCCCGGGGCATGGATTTAAGCGATGCGGTGGAGTGCGCCAGGGCCTACCTGGTCAAGGCCATCGAGACGGCGCCGGGTCTAGGCAGCGGCCACGGTCCCCTCAACCATGGGCATCCGCTGGCGGCACGGCTCCCAGGCTGCGGATGATGGAGCGGGTCAGCAACTGAAAGTCCACCGGCTTGACCAGTTGGTCGTTCATGCCCGCCGCCATGCACAGGTCGCGGGCCGAGGCGAAGCCGTGGGCGGTGAGCCCGATGATGGGCAGCTCGTCGCGGCTTAAATGGGCGCGGATGGCCCGTGTGGCGTCCAGGCCGCTCATCTGCGGCATTTCCATGTCCATCAGGATCAGGTCGGGCCGCCGGGCGGGGTCCAGGGCGCAGGGCACCACCTGGGCGCCGTTGTCCACCCGGATGACCTCGACGCCGTTCATGCCCAGGAACTCGGAATAGATCTCGGCCAGCTGCGGATTGTCCTCGGCCAGCAGGACGCGGCGGCCGGCCAGGGCGCGGAAATCGGGCGAGGGGCTGGCTTGCGCCTCCGCGCTCTCCGCCGCCGCCATGGCCGGGGCGACGCCCAGCAAGGCGGAGAAGCGGAAGACGCTGCCGTGGTCCGGCCGGGATTCCACCGTGATCTCGCCGCCCATCATCTCCACCAGGGTGCGGCAGACCGACAATCCCAGCCCGGTGCCGCCATAGCGCCGGGTGGTCGAGCCGTCGCCCTGGGTGAAGGGCTCGAAGATGGCTTCCAGCCGGTCGGCGGGGATGCCGATGCCGGAATCCGCCACCTCGCATTCCAGCAGCAGGCTGATCTCGTCGATGGGCAGGGTGCGGACATTGACCCGCACGTTGCCGCGGCTGGTGAACTTGACGGCGTTGCCCACCAGATTGATGAGGATCTGGCCCAGCCGCAGCGCGTCGCCCACCAGCCGGGTCGGTGAGCCCTCGGCCCGGCGCAGAGACAGCGCCACGCCCTTTTCCTCGGCCAGGGGACGGGTCAGGTCCTCGACGTGGCCCAGCACCTCGTCCAGGTCGAAGGGGGCGGGCTCCAGGGAATACTTGCCCGCCTCGATGCGCGAGATGTCCAAGATGTCGTCGACGATGGCCAGCAGATGCCGGCCGGCCCGGTCCACCTTGGGCAGCATGGCCCTGGCCCGGGCCAGGGTCGGGGCCATCTTGGCCAGTTGCACGAAGCCCAGGATCGAGGCGATGGGGGTGCGCAACTCGTGGCTCATCACCGCCAGGAAGTCGGACTTGGCGCGGTTGGCGCCTTCGGCCTCGGTGGTGGCCTGGCGCAAATCCCCGATCAGCCGCTCGTTCTCGAAACGCAGGCGGATGGACTGGACGAACACCCGCTCGGCCGCCCGGCACGACAGGGTGACCACCACCAGGAAGACGGCGGCCATCACCGCCAGGATGGTCATCATCCGCTCTCCCGACAGCGCCACCGGGATGACGAAGCCGAAGATGGTCGGTAGGGCGAAGGCCATCTGGCCGGGGAAATAGGCCGACAGGCTGGCCAGCGACGCCGCCGTCAGCCCGGTCAGGATCACGGCGATGAACAGGGCATGGCCGGCGTGATGGGCGTCGAAGGCGGTCAGCCCGAAGATCAGCCACATCAACCCCGACAGGGCCAGGTTGAAGGCCATGTAGGGCCCCCAGAAGTCCGGCCGCCGGTCGCGGTCGGCCACCATCCAGTAGAAGCGCAGCATGGCGAGGCGCAGCGCCGTCACCACCACGAAGGCGCCGGCCCACCACCACACCATCTCTCCGGCCACCGGCGAGGCGCCCAGGGCGGCCAGCAGGGCGATGACGGCCCCGGTCAGCGCGGTGAAGGGCAGGTTGCGGGCCAGGACGCGGACCTGTTCGGCCCGCACCCGGACGTCGATGGAATCGGGCTCAGCGCCCACGGCTCTTGGCCTTCGGGGACTTGCCCCGCTTGACCGGAGGGAACCAGTCGTGCAGGCGCGCCTCGGCGGGAAATACCGTTTCGCCCCGCCACCACGCCCGCGCCGCGTCGGGGCGGTCGATCACCGTCTTCAAGGCCGGGACGAAATCCACGCCGGGACAGTCGCGGCCCGCCATGTGCAGCGGATGGGCCAGGCCGAACACCGCGCCGTCGAACACGTCCTTGGGCTGTTGCTGGAATTCGGGACTGGGAGGCGGGCCGAACAGCGGCGCGTCCTGCTTGGCGAAGGTGGACATGCACCACCGCACGTCCACCTGATAGACGCCCCGGCACTTCATGGGCCGCACGTCGTAGATGGCGCAGGCATTGTCGATCAGGAAGACGCAGGGCCGTCCGGAATTCCACGCCTTCAGCCGGTCGATCAGCGGCGCGCCGTCCGGACGGCGGCGCAGGGAATTCGCCACATGGAACACCTCGGTCACCGTGGCGCCCACCCTTTGGTGGCAGCACCAGCCGCAGCCCTTGGCGCAGCCGGCCGGTTTGGTGCCCAGCGCGAAGGCCGGGGTGGCCCGCACCGACGCCCACAGACCCTCGGCATAGGCCTGGACCTCGCCCACCGCCGCGACGACGGCGTCCGGCCCCTTGGGCATTGCGGCCCCCACCAGGGTCCGCACCGCCTCGAACGCGGCGTCGCGGATGGGCGAACTCAGGCCCCCCGATGTGGTCGAGGTCATGGCGCGGAGCGCGGCGGTTGCGTCGAAGGGGCTGTTCATCATCGTGGAGAATACCAATGCCGACGGGGGCGCGCCACCACCGGCAAGGAATATGCGCGGTGGATAAATGCTTCGTTGCGAATCCCCCTTCGGCCTCATACACTCCGCCCGGGCCACGGTCCCCCAACGGGCCGCGTCCCTTCTGCGAGGGAGGGTTATATCTTATGAGCGACGTTTCCAAGCCGGCTGCCAAGCCCGCCAATCCCAATTTCTCCTCTGGACCCTGTGCGAAGCGACCCGGTTGGACGGTCGATGCGCTCAAGGACACGCCCGTCGGCCGGTCGCACCGCGCCAAGATCGGCAAGACCAAGCTGGAAGAGCTGATCAACCGCACCCGTTCGGTGCTGGGCATTCCCGCCGATTACCGCATCGGCATCGTTCCCGCGTCCGATACCGGCGCCGTCGAGATGGCCATGTGGTCGCTCTTGGGTGCACGCGGCATCGACGCCCTGGCCTGGGAAAGCTTCGGCGAGGGCTGGGTGACCGACATCACCAAGCAGCTGAAGATCGAGGACGTGCGCGTCTTCAAGGCGCCCTACGGCTCGCTGCCCAACCTCGCCGAGGTGGATTGCGACCGTGACGTGGTCTTCACCTGGAACGGCACCACCGGCGGCGTCCGCGTCCCCAACGGTGACTGGATCAAGGCCGACCGCAAGGGCCTGACCATCTGCGACGCCACCTCGGCCGTGTTCGCCATGGACATGCCCTGGGACAAGCTGGACGTGGTCACCTGGTCCTGGCAGAAGGTGCTGGGCGGCGAAGGCGCCCACGGCATGCTGGTGCTTTCTCCCCGCGCCGTCGAGCGTCTGGAGAGCTACAAGCCGGCGTGGCCGCTGCCCAAGATCTTCCGCATGACCAAGGGCGGCAAGCTGATCGAAGGCATCTTCAAGGGCGAGACCATCAACACGCCGTCGATGATCGCCGTGGAAGACCAGATCGACGCCCTGAAGTGGGCCGAGTCCATCGGTGGCCTCAAGGCCCTGGTCGCCCGCTCGGAAGCCAACTTGAAGGCCGTGCAGTCCTGGCTGGACAAGTCCGACTGGGCCGCCAACCTGGCCGACGAGGCCAAGGTTCGCTCCTGCACCTCCATCTGCATGATCGTCAAGGCGCCGTTCTTCGCCAAGCTTTCGCCCGACGACCAGGCGGCGGCGGCCAAGAAGATCGTCACCCTGCTCGACAAGGAAGGGGTGGCCTACGACATCGGCGCCTATCGCGACGCGCCCGCCGGCCTTCGGGTCTGGGGCGGCGCCACGGTGGAAACCGCTGACGTCGAAAAGCTCCTGCCCTGGCTGGACTGGGCTTTCGCCCAGGTCAAGGCCGAGTTCGAGCCCAAGGTCTCCTAATCAACAAACACCGTGAACCGGGCGCCGCTTTTCAAAAAGCGGCGCCCGAACTCCATGTGAGGAAGTCCAGATGCCCAAGGTTCTCATCAGCGACAAGTTGAGCCCCGCCGCCGTTCAGATCTTCAAGGATCGCGGCATCGAAACCGACGTGAAGACCGGTCTCGCTCCCGACGAGCTGAAGGCCATCATCGGCCAGTACGACGGCCTGGCCATCCGTTCCAACACCAAGGTCACCGCCGAGATCCTGGCCGCCGCCACCAACCTGAAGGTTGTCGGCCGCGCCGGTATCGGCGTCGACAACGTGGACGTGCCCGCCGCCACCGGCCGCGGCATCGTGGTGATGAACACCCCCTTCGGCAATTCCATCACCACCGCCGAGCACGCCATCGCCATGATGTTCGCCCTGGCCCGCGAAATCCCCGAGGCCAATGCCAGCACCCACGCCGGCAAGTGGGAGAAGAACCGCTTCATGGGCGTGGAACTCACCGGCAAGGTGCTGGGCATCGTCGGCTGCGGCAATATCGGCGCCATCGTCGCCGACCGCGCTCAAGGGTTGCGCATGCGCGTCGTCGCCTACGACCCCTTCCTGTCCGTCGAGCGCGCCAAGGAGCTGAACGTCGAGAAGGTGGAACTGGACGAGCTGTTCCCCCGCGCCGACTTCATCACGCTGCACACGCCGCTCACCGATGCCACCCGCAACATCATCGACGCCAAGGCCATGGCCAAGATGAAGAAGGGCGTGCGCATCATCAATTGCGCCCGCGGCGGCCTGGTGGTCGAGGAAGACCTGCTGGCGGCCCTTGAATCCGGCCAGGTGGCCGGCGCCGCGCTGGACGTCTTCAAGACCGAGCCGGCCAAGGAAAACGCCCTGTTCGGCAACCCGAAGGTGGTCTGCACCCCGCATCTGGGCGCCTCGACCTCGGAAGCCCAGGAGAACGTCGCCCTGCAGGTGGCCGAGCAGATGGCCGATTACCTGCTGACCGGCGCCGTCACCAACGCTCTCAACATCCCGTCGGTGTCGGCCGAGGACGCGCCCAAGCTGAAGCCGTACATGACGCTGGCCAACCAGATCGGCAGCTTTGCCGGCCAGTTGACCGAGACCGGCATCAAGGACGTGAAGATCGAGTATCTCGGCCACGTCGCCACGCTGAACACCAAGCCGCTGACCGCCATGGTCCTCGAAGGGCTGTTGAAGCCCATGAACGAGGCCGTCAACATGGTCAACGCCCCCGTGGTGGCCAAGGAGCGCAACATCAAGGTGTCCGAGGTCAAGTCCGAGACCGAGGGCGACTACCACACCCTGGTGCGCCTGACCGTCACCACCGACAAGCGCGATCGTTCGGTGGCCGGCACCCTGTTCGGCGGCGACAAGGCCCGCGTGGTGGAGATCAAGGGCATCTCCATCGAGGCCGAGCTGGGCGAGAACATGCTCTACGTCACCAACCAGGATAAGCCCGGCTTCATCGGCGCGCTGGGCACCCTGCTGGGCGCCAATGGCGTCAACATCGCCACCTTCCACCTCGGCCGCGCCGAGGCGGGCGGCGACGCCATCCTGCTGACCCAGGTGGACCAGCCGGTTTCCGCCGATCTGCTGGAGAAGGTCCGGGCGCTGCCCCAGGTGGTCCAGGCCAAGTTCCTGACCTTCGCCTGATCGGTTTTTCAGACCATGGACGGGGCCGCGGCGGTGACGCCGCGGCCTTTGTCGTTTCCGTAAGGTTTCGTCATTCCTCATATAAAAGCGTAATCACGTTCATGCGGATGGCATATTTCCCTCTGGTAATGTAAGTGTTCCCCCATAGGGTGATAGCCCTAGATTCCGTTGCCGACGAGGAAGAGAGAAATGGCTTGGTTCAAGGGTGGAAGCGCTGCCGTCAAGGTGCAGGGTCCGGCGCAGTCGAGTGACGATGGCGTGGCGCTGGCTCGTCTGGCGGCTGTGGAACAGGCCCTCGACCAGTTGCTGAGCGGCAAGTACCACTCGGTCCCTTCCGGCGCCTGCCCGACCACGTCGAAGATCAAGCGTCTGGCCGAAACGCTTGAGGCGCAGGCCCAGGCCACCCTGAAGCTGGATGTCGGCCTGTCGGTCAACGTCAACGAGGCGGTGACCAAGGCCGCCGGCATGATGCGCGACGTCAACGAGGTCGATCGCCGCTCGCAGACCATCGCCACCGCAGCCCAGCAACTGGTGGCCAGCGTGGCCCAGATCGCCGCCACGTCCAAGGCGGCGGCAGCCGATGCCGGATCGGCGCAGGAAGTGGCGGCGGAAAGCCGCGTTGCCGCCGACCAGGCCATCGGCGCCATGCACGCCATCGCCGAGGCCGTGCAGGCCGCCGCCGGCAAGGTGGACAGCCTGGCCCAGGCCTCGGTTCAGATCGGCGACATCGTCAACCAGATCGAGGACATCGCGTCGCAGACCAACCTGCTGGCCTTGAACGCCACCATCGAGGCGGCGCGGGCCGGCGAGGCGGGCAAGGGCTTCGCCGTGGTCGCCAACGAAGTGAAGAACCTCGCCAACCAGACGGCGCGGGCCACCGTCGACATCCGTTCGCGCATCGAGAACCTGCGGGTCGAGATGGGCGAGATCGTCCGCACCATGCAAGACGGTGCCAGCGCCGTCGAACACGGCGAGGGCGTCATCAACACCACCAGCCAGGGCATGGGCCGGCTGGTCGACCAGGTCCACGGCGTCTCCATGAAGATGGCCGAGATCGCGGGTATCCTGAACCAGCAGACCGCCGCCTCCTCGGACGTCTCCGAAGGCGTCGGGGCCATCGCCACCCTGTCGGCGCGCAACGTCGCCACCATCTCCGACGTGGTCGACGAGATGGACAAGGCGTCGAAGGGCATTCTCGCCACGCTGAACGACATGTCGTCGCTGGAGATCGAGGACTTCACCCTGCACGTGGCCAAGTCCGACCACATGCTGTGGCGCAAGCGCCTCGCCGACATGGTGGTGGGACGCGAGGTGCTCAATCCCGAGGAACTGGCCGACCATACCAGCTGCCGTCTCGGCAAGTGGTGCGCGGCGCTCAGCGACGAGAGCATCTTGAAGCATCCGGCCTATGCCGCCCTGGAGGCTCCGCACCGCGAGGTGCATCGCCACGGCATCGATGCGGCCAAGGCCTTCCGCAGCGGCGACCTGGATGGGGCGCTGGCCGCCATCGCGCGCGCCGCCACCGCCTCCGAGGGCGTGATGAAGTGCCTGAACGATCTGGGCGACCGGCGGCGGTTTTAAGGCGCCGGGAACCCGATTCCGTTTGCCCCGGGGGGCCAAACGCGATACATCGGCAGATGCCAGATAACCGGGCGGGCGTCCCTCGGACGCCTGTCCCTTGTTCCAGGTTGCGACACCAAGAGATGACCGAAACCGCCAATCGGGCCTTGCTGCCCGCCGGCCTGCGCGACATGCTGCCCCCCGACGCGGAGTTCGAAGCTTCCGTCGTCCACGGCCTGATGAGTATTTTCGCCCGTCATGGTTACGACCGGGTCAAGCCGCCGCTGATCGAGTTCGAGGAAAGCCTGCTGGACGGCGCCGGCGGCGGCACCTCGTCCCAGACCTTCCGGGTCATGGATCCCATGAGCCAGAAGATGATGGGGCTGCGCGCCGACATGACGCCGCAGGTGGCCCGCATCGCCGCCACCCGCCTCGGCAGCCAGCCCCGGCCGCTGCGCCTGTCCTATGCCGGCCAGGTGCTGCGCGTGAAGGGCAGCCAGTTGCGCCCCGAGCGCCAGTTCGGCCAGGCGGGGATCGAGCTGATCGGCTCGGACGCCGCCGCCGCCGATGCCGAAGTGCTGGTGATGATCGCCGAGGCCCTGGCCGATCTGGGCGTGTCCGGCGTCTCCGCCGACCTGGCCCTGCCCACCCTGGTTCCGGCGGTGTTTGCCGCCTACGGCATCACCGGCGAGGCCGCCGAGCGCCTGCGCGCCGCGCTGGACCACAAGGACAGCGCCATGGTGGCCAGTCTGGGCGGCACCGCCGCTCCGGTGCTGCAATCCCTGATCGCCGCCGCCGGCCCCGCCGCCCGCGCGCTGGCCGAGCTGGGCGCCCTGGACCTGCCGCCCGCCGCCGCCGTCGAGCGCGACCGTCTGTCCCAGGTGGTGGAACTGGTCGCCGCCGACCTGCCGGGCCTGACGCTGACCGTCGATCCGGTGGAGAATCGCGGTTTCGAATACCATACCGGCCTGTCCTTCACCCTGTTCGCCCGCAATATCGGTGCCGAGCTGGGGCGTGGCGGCCGCTATCAGGGCGGGGACGAGCCGGCCACCGGCGCCACGCTGTTCATGGATTCGGTTCTCGCCGCTCTTCCCGGGCCGAAGCCGCCCAAGCGGCTGTTCGTTCCGGCGGGGACGCCCCGGGCCTGGGCCCAGGCGTTCCGCGCCCAGGGCTGGGTGACGGTGTCGGGGCTGGAGCCCTCCGCCGATCCGGTGGTGGAAGCAAGACGTCAGGGCTGCGGGCATCGCCTCGGCACCGACGGTATCGTTGACGTGGAATTAGGTTAGGGGACGAGTAATGGCGAACGTGGCTGTGGTCGGCGCCCAGTGGGGCGACGAGGGCAAGGGCAAGGTCGTCGATTGGCTTTCCGAGCGCGCCGACGTGGTGGTGCGCTTCCAGGGCGGCCATAACGCCGGCCATACCCTGGTCATCAACGGCGTGACCTATAAGCTGTCGCTGCTGCCGTCCGGCGTGGTGCGCGGCAAGCTTTCCATCATCGGCAACGGCGTGGTGATTGATCCCTGGGCCCTGCTGGCCGAGATCGAGCGCATCCGCGCCCAGGGCATCGACATCACCCCCGACGTGCTGAAGATCGCCGAGAACGCCTGCCTGATCCTGCCGCTGCACGCCCATCTGGACAAGGCGCGGGAAGAGGCCAGCGGCTCGGCCAAGATCGGCACCACCGGCCGCGGCATCGGCCCGGCCTACGAGGATCGGGTGGGCCGTCGCGCCATCCGCGTTTGCGATCTGGCCGACGAGGCGGTGCTGAAGACCAAGATCGACACCTTGCTGCGCCATCACAACGCCCTGCTGCGCGGCCTGGGCGCCGCCGAGGTGGACGGCGCCGAACTGCTGGCCAAGCTGCTGGACGTGGCGCCCAAGATCCTGCCCTTCGCCGACGTGGTCTGGCAGCACCTGGACGAGGTGCGCCACACCAGGAAGCGCGTGCTGTTCGAGGGCGCCCAGGGTGCCATGCTCGACGTCGACCACGGCACCTATCCCTATGTCACCTCCTCCAACACCGTGTCGGGCAACGCCGGCACCGGCTCGGGCGTCGGTCCGGGGCAGGTGGGCTACGTTCTGGGCATCTGCAAGGCCTACACCACCCGCGTGGGCGAGGGGCCGTTCCCCACCGAGCTGTTCGACGAGATCGGCAAGAGCATCGGCGAGCGCGGCCATGAATTCGGTACCGTCACCGGTCGTCCGCGCCGCTGCGGCTGGTTCGACGCCGTCATGGTCCGCCAGGCGGTCAAGGTGGGCGGCATCACCGGCATCGCTCTCACCAAGCTGGACGTGCTGGACGGGTTCAAGGAACTGAAGATCTGCACCGGCTACAAGCTGGACGGCAAGGTGATCTCGCACTTCCCGGCCTCCATGACCGGCCAGGCCAACGTGGAGCCCATCTACGAGGTCATGGAAGGCTGGTCCGAGAGCACGCGGGGCGTGCGTACCTGGAAGGACCTGCCGGCTACCGCCATCAAGTACATCCGCCGCATCGAGGAACTGATCGAGGCGCCGGTGGCCCTGCTGTCCACCAGCCCCGAGCGCGAGGATAGCATCCTGGTGCACGATCCCTTCGCCACCTGAGCGGGCGCCACCTGATTTTGTAGCGATCTGATTGTAGGACGGCCTTTCCGCCTTTAGACTGAGAAGCAGTCCGGCCCCGTCAAAGGGGGCCGGCCCATGGAAGGGGCAGATGTCGGAAATCGACGAGGCCGAGATCGAGACGGAGATCGATCCGGCCGAGGACGAGGGTGGCGATGACGTCAAGGTGGAAGTGGTCAAGCAGACCGGTCCACCCGGGGTTCTGCGCGACCGTTACACTATCCGCTCCAACCAGCCTTTGCCCGAACTGTCGACGCCCTCGGCCGACGCCTTCGTCGCCGAGGACAAGCGCGACCCCAGCCGCGCCCTGTTCGGCCTGATCTGCAAGCCGGAACTGCCGCCCCGCGTCAACGTGATGCGGGCTATGAAGGGCGTCTCGTCGCCCGGCCTGCTGCAACTGGTCGAATGGGGGCCCATGAACTGGCCGCCGGCCGGCCGCCAATGCATGACCGTGGTCTACGAGCGGCCGGCCGGCGACCGGGTGATGACGTCCCTGCGCGGCGAGATTCCGCGCATCGACGAATACCAGATCACCAAGCGGGTGGTGGAGCCGCTGACGGCGGCGCTGAAGGACATGGACGGACGCGGCGTGCCCCACCGCTCCATCCGGCCCACTAACATGTTCTGGGCCGACGGCAACGGCGAGCGCATCGCCTTCGGCGATTGCGTCTGCACGCCGCCGGCCTTTGACCAGCCGGTGCTGTTCGAGACCGTCGAGTCGGGAATGTGCACCCCCATCGCGCGGGGCAGCGGCGACCATACCGAGGATTTCTATGCGATGGGCGTCACCATCGCCTTCCTGATCCTGGGGCGCAATCCGGCGGCGGGCCTCGGCGACGAGGCCATCCTGGCGGCCAAGATCCAGCAGGGCAGCTACAATCTGCTGATCGGCGACGAGCGGTTGTCGCTGCCCATCATCGAGCTGCTGAAGGGCCTGCTGTGCGACGACGGCTCGCAGCGCTGGGACATCGAGGATCTGGATCTCTGGCTGTCGGGGCGGCGCATGTCGCCGCTGCAGCCCAGGGGCGAGAAGCGGGCGGCGCGCGGCTTCCCCTTCATGGGCAAGGAGTATTTCAACGGCCGCGAACTGTCCCAGGCCATGTCCAAGAACTGGGACCAGGCCATTCCGCCGGTGGTCGAGGGCAAGCTGGAACTGTGGCTGCGCCGCGCCGTCGAGGACAAGGACAAGGCGAACGTGGTGGCGGAAGTGGTGCGCATGGCGCTCAACTCGTCCACCGACAAGAAAAGCTCCACCGACCTGATGCTGTGCAAGGTCCTGATCCTGTTGGATCAGGCCGCCCCCATCCGCTACAAGGGCTTCAACGCCATGCCGGACGGCTTCGGCTCGGCCTTGGCGGCGGTGATGGCTTCGCGCGGCGACACCAGGCTGCTGACCGAGATCATCCTGCGCGAGGTGCCGCGCCTGTGGTTCGAGATGCGTGGTGAATACCAGCCCGACAACTCGCTGATGGAATCCAACTTCAAGGAATTGCGCTCGTACCTGACCCAGACCGGAATGGGATACGGACTGGAGCGCTGCCTGTACGAGCTGAACGACGCGCTGCCCTGCCAGAGCCTGCTGCTGGGCGAGGAATACGTGGTCGAGGTCAAGGAATTGCTGCCGGCGCTCAACGTGGCGGCGTCCAAGCGCGCCGACGGCAAGCAGATTCCCGTGGACCGCCATATCGCCGCCTTCCTGGGCGCCCGCATGCGCTCGGACATCGACCGCAACCTCACCGCGCTCAACGATTCCAATCCCAGCGTGGCCATGATGGGGGCGCTGAACCTGTTCGCCGTGCTGCAGTACCGCCTGGGGCCGGAATCCCTGCCGGGCCTGGCCGCCTGGGTGGGCGTGATGATCGCTCCCATCGTCCAGGGCTTCCACGGCCGCGAGAAGCGCAAGGAACTGGAAAAGGAAGTCCCCCGGCTGGTGCGCAAGGGGTCGGTGGTGGAGATCTACAACCTGCTGGAAAACGTCGACGAGCGGGTGCGCGACGAGCAGGAGTTCACCTTCGCCCAGGCCCAGTACGCCGCCGCCGAGGACGAGATCAAGCATATCTTGATGGAAACCGAGGAGCGCGCCGCCGAGGCCGACAAGATCGGGCGCCAGACGGCGGCGGTCACCGGCATCATCGTGGCCATGATCACCGCTTCGGTGGTGGTGATTTCAGCGGTTTTTTAGGGCGCTCCATCTGAGCTTCGATGCCCGCGGCATTGCCTTCGGCGGGCCGTGGTGCCATGCTTCGGCCCATGGCAAAGAAAATGTCAGCAGTGGAACAGGCGCGGGCGGCGGCGGCGGCGAAGAAGGCCGGCACCGGCGGCGCGGGAATCAACAAGGGCGTGGTCCTGATGGTCCTGGCCGCCCTGGTGCCGTTCTCGCTGCCCACCGTGGCCCTGGTGGGGTTCGGCATGCTGCCGACCCTGGCGTCGTGGGCCACCGAAAAGGGCCCCAACAAATACGCCTTCCTGTGCGTCGGCGGGCTGAACTTCGCCGGCGTCTTCCCTTATCTCTTCTCGCTGTGGTTCGGCGTCCATACCCTGGACGAGGCGCTGCGCATGCTGACCGATCCCATCATGCTGATGACCGCCTATGGCTGTTCCGCCATCGGCTGGGGCATCTACGCCGCCATGCCGCCCATGGTGGCCAGCTATCTGGCGGCCACCGGCCAGCGCCGGGTCAACAACCTCAAGGCGGCGCAGAAGAAGCTGGTCGAGGATTGGGGCGACGAGGTTTCCAAGAAGGGCTGAGACGGCGTTCCTGGCGTTTCCTCCGCCCCACATGCGAAAAAGCCCCCGGCCATGGGCCGGGGGCTTTTCTCGTCGTCCCTGAGGGGGCTTACGCCCGGTTCTGGGATTCGGCCTGGGCGGAAGCCGACTTCACCGACTTCTGCAGCTTCTCGAAGGCGCGCACCTCGATCTGGCGCACCCGCTCGCGCGAGATGCCGTAGCGCTGGGACAGGTCTTCCAGGGTGGCCGGCTCCTCGGTGAGGCGGCGCTGGACTAAGATGGCCCGCTCGCGGTCGTTGAGGGCGGCCAGGGCGCTGGTCAGCATCTGCCGGCGCTGGCCCAGTTCCTCGCGCTCGCCCAGTTCGGTCTCCTGGTCCTCGTGGTCGTCCACCAGCCAGTCCTGCCACTCGCCCTCGCCCTCGGCGCGCACCGGCGCGTTCAGCGAATGGTCGGGGCTGGACAGCCGCCGGTTCATGGTGACGACCTCGTCCTCGGTGACGTCCAGCTTGGTGGCGATCAGGGCCACGTTCTCGGCGGACATGTCGCCTTCCTCGATGGCCTGCATCTGGCCCTTGAGCTTGCGCAGGTTGAAGAACAGCTTCTTCTGGGCGGCGGTGGTGCCCATCTTCACCAGCGACCAGGAATGCAGGATGTATTCCTGGATGGCGGCGCGGATCCACCACATGGCGTAGGTGGCCAGCCGGAAGCCCCGTTCGGGGTCGAAGCGGCGCACCGCCTGCATCATGCCGACATTGCCTTCGCTGATCAGCTCGCCGAGCGGCAGGCCATAGCCGCGATAGCCCATGGCGATCTTGGCCACTAGGCGCAGATGGCTGGTCACCAGCCGGTTGGCCGAGGTCAGGTCGCCGTGTTCGCGGAAGCGCTTGGCCAGGAGGTATTCCTCCTCGGGCGGCAACATGGGGAATTTGCGGATGTCCTGAAGGTACCGGGTCAGGTTGCCTTCGGGCGCGAGCGACAGACTGGAAGCAATTGCCGTCATCGTCTCATCTCCTCTTACCGTGCGGAGGGTTTTCCCTCGTTTGCGGACCGGCCCGTCAGGGCGCGTCCGTCGTCACCGGTTGATGAGACGATAATGTCATAGCTCTGGGCTCAAGTATAGGTGATTTTTATAGAACCTCTAAAATCTGGATTAATTGATTGATATCAAGTGCCATACGGCTTTCGAAGCGAACCTCATATCCTTTAGTAGGATGGGAAAAACCAAGTAGGTAGGCATGAAGGGCCTGGCGCGGAAAACCGGTCACGGCCTCCCTCACCTCAGGTGGTAGGACCACTCTCCGGCTACCGCGAATGCGCCCATAGACGGAATCCCCGACCAGCGGGTGGCCGATGCTGGTCATGTGGACGCGGATCTGGTGGGTGCGCCCCGTGGCCAGCCGGCACTCCACCAGACTGACGGCGCCGCCGGCGAAGCTCTTCAGGACCCGGTAGCGGGTCAGCGCCGGCTTGCCGCCGGATTTGACCACCGCCATCTTCTTGCGGTCGTTGGGGTTGCGGCCGATATTGCCCTCGATCTCGCCCTGGCGGGGACTGGGCGTGCCCCAGACCAGGGCCCAGTAGGCGCGTTCCAGGGAATGCGCGGCGAATTGGGCCGACAATCCGCGGTGGGCGGCGTCGGTCTTGGCGGCGACCAGCAGGCCGCTGGTGTCCTTGTCGATGCGGTGCACGATGCCGGGGCGCCTGACGCCGCCGATGCCGGCCAGGGATTCGCCGCAATGGGCCAGCAGGGCGTTGACCAGGGTTTCGTCGGGATTGCCGGGGGCCGGGTGGACCACCATGCCGGCCGGCTTGTCGATGACGATGAGGTCCTCGTCCTCGTAGACCACGTTCAGCGCGATGTCCTGGGCCTCGGGCTCGGCCGGGGCGTCGGGGGGAACCTCGACGGCGAAGCGCTGGCCGGGTTTGACCCTCAGCGAGGCGTCGGATATGGTCGTCCCGGCCAGACTGACCCGGCCGTCCTCGATCAGCGCCTTGATGCGGGTGCGCGACAGGTCCGGCAGGCGGGCCGCCAGCCAGCGGTCCAGCCGGGTGCCGGCCTCCTCGGCCTCGACGGCGGCGGGGGTGAGGTGCTGGGTCACGGGAATGTCCATCCGCGAACAGGGATTGAAGCTGGGGCCATGAAAGCGATCAAGACGTTGGTGGTGTTCCTAGGCGTGCTGCTGCTGGCCGGTCTCGGCCTCCTCGGCTATGGGCTTTACAGCAAAGCGCCGATGAAGGGAACGCCCACGGCCGCGTCCGCCGGCTCCGGCCCCGCTCCGGTGGCGGAATTCGGCCAGTTGGCCGTGCCGGTTCCGGCCGGTTCGCGCATCGAGCAGATGGTGGTGGCCGGCGAGCGGGTGGTGCTGCGCCTGTCCGGCGGCGGGCCCGAGCGCATCCTGGTGCTCGACCCCGGCCAGGGCAAGGTGGCGGGCAGCTTCGCCCTCACCCCCGAGCCCGCCGTGCGCTAGAAGCGCGGGGGAGGGACGCATGCTGGTCCTCTCGGCGGAGCAGATGGCCGACATCGCCACCGCCGCCGAGGCCGCCTGGCCGGCCGAAGGCTGCGGCCTGCTGATCGGCAAGGGTCGGCGGGTCATCACCGTCACCCGGGTGATGAACGCCGACAATCTGCTGAAGGCGCAAGGCAACGACCGTTTCGAGCTGGACCCGAAAGTCCGCTTCGCCGCCGAGCGTTCGGTGCGCGGCACCAAGGAGCGGGTGGTCGGCCACTGGCACTCCCACCCCGACGGCAGCGCACGGCCCTCGGCCACTGATCTGGCCCAGGCCTGGGAGCCCGAGCTGATCTGGCTGATCGTCGGAATCGCTCCCGACCGGCAGGGCCGTCCCCAGGCCGTCCAGATGCTTGCCCACCGCCTGGACCGCGACGCCGGGCGCGTCTTTGCGGTTCGCATGGAAACAGCGGAAAAAAGGGCTTGCCAGGCCGCCCGCTTTCCGACATAAAGCGGGCCTCGCGCCTCGACGTCCCCATCGTCTAGAGGCCTAGGACACCGCCCTCTCACGGCGGCAACCGGGGTTCGAATCCCCGTGGGGACGCCACGCGAATTTTTCCCATAAAAATCAATGACTTAGCCGCGAATGTGAGCGGCGTTGTGAGCGCATTTGTGAGCGCCGATGCGGATGAATTTATGGCGGCTCCGGTAAGATCGCCTCAAGCTCAGGCGCAATGTCGATTTCATAGAGAGCAGACTGAAGCGCGCCACATGGTTTTGGAGTGGCGGACACTAGAGCGGTTCGCGATCTAACGGAATCGCAGGGGATTCACAGGCGCGGCTAATCGTGATTCACTTCCTGTGGAGGTGGCCCACGATGACTCGACCTTTATCCGTAGATCTGCGCGACCGTGTTGCGCGATATGTTCTGGCTGGCCATTCGCGCCGACAGGCGGCCAGTGTCTTCAATATCTCGGTGAGCTCGGCGGTACGCTATGTGGCGCAATATCTGTCGAGTGGGACGGTGGCGCCAAAGCGGCAAGGCGGTGATCGGCGCAGTAAATTGGGCGACCATCGGGCCTATGTGCTGCTGCGTGTTAAGCAGGTTCCGGATATCTCGCTGGCCGATTTAACCAAAGAACTGGCCGAGCGGGGCGTTCAAATCCATCTTTCCAACCTTGCCCGGTTTCTCCGGGCACAGGGGCTGACCTATAAAAAAAACTTTGGTCGCGTCCGAGCAGATGAGGCCGGACGTCCGGTTGCTGCGCGAGGAGTGGATTAAAGGCCGCCAACCGCTGATGCGGCGTCAGGCCCATCGCCTGGTGTTCCTCGACGAGACCGGAACCAATACCAAAATGACCCGTCTGCGGGGCCGCTCACCCAAAGGGGCGCGGTTGAAAGCCGCTGTGCCCTTCGGACATTGGAAGACGGAAACATTCATCGCCGGGCTGCGTCATGATGGCTTGGTGGCGCCCTTTGTCATCAATTGCCCGATGAACCGGAAGATGTTCGAGGCCTATATCGAGACCCAACTGGCCCCAACCCTGGAGCCGGGCGACGTCGTGATCCTCGACAATCTCTCAGCTCACAAAAGTCCTCGGGCAGAACGGATCATCCAAGATCGTGGTGCCTTCATGCTGTTCTTGCCGCCGTATTCCCCCGACCTCAATCCCATCGAAATGGCCTTCTCGAAGCTCAAGGCACACCTCAGAAAAACGGCTGCCAGGACCATTCAGGACCTATGGGACGCCATCGGCCGAATCTGCGATCTCTACGAACCTCAAGAGTGCCGAAATTTCTTCAAGGCTGCCGGATATGAACCAGTGTGATCGCGAATTGCTCTAGGTTTTGTAGCACTCCGAATTATGCAACACCTCTCCCTCCCTTGATCAGCACCTCGCCGACACGCCCCCGGGCCGATGTGTCGCGGGCGATGCTGTAGGACGTGTCCACTGCCTCGATCTGGAAGGCGGAGAAGATTCTGCGCACAGCCGGGCGGTCGTTCAGCGACATGATGAAGCGGCCTTGAACGCTCTCCAACTGCTCCGCCAGGCGCTCGAAGTCGTCGCGGCTGAACATGGCTTTGCCGTAGTCGCCCTCGCAGCCGAAATAGGGCGGGTCGAGGTAGAACAAGGTCTCGGGCCGGTCGTAGCGGGCGAGGAACTCGCCATAGGGCAGGCATTCGATCACCACCCCGGCCAGACGGGTATGCAGATCCTCCAGCATGGGGCCGAGCTTGGTGACGTCGAAGCGGGCGGGTGTGGATGGGGACACCCCGAAGTTGCGGCCCGATACCTTGCCGCCGAAGGCCGTGCGTTGGAGGTAGAGGAAGCGGGCCGCCCGCTCCAGGTCGGTGAGCGTGTCGGGATCGGTGGCCGCCAGGCGCTCGAATTCCGCCCTGGTGGTCAGCTGGAACTTGATCATCTCCATGAAGGCGACGTAGTGGCGCTGGAGCACCCGGAAGAAGGTGGCCACCTCGCGGCCATAATCGTTGATCACCTCGGACCTGGGCGCCAGGGTTCGGCGCAGGAACACCCCGCCCATGCCCACGAACGGCTCGGCGTAGATACTGTGCGGGATGGAGGCGACCTCGGCGGCGATACGCTTGGCCAGATTGCGTTTGCCACCCAGATAAGGGGCGACGGGGCGAACAGGAGAAACAGGTCGAAGCTGGATGGACTCCATGGTCATGCATGTCCACAATGGCCCCGCCCGAGCGCCGGGTGCGGGGATGGCCTGGATCGGCCGGTCCTGGTCATGCGAGGTCCCCCCTCGCGGTTCGGGGCGCGTCAACGCCCCGTCCCCCCGCCGGCCGAAGCCGGCTGAGGTATCCTTCTATGCCAGTACAGGCACCGCCGGCCACACCGGCGCGGCCGGGTTGGCGGCGGCCTCGGGCAGGTCGCGCAGGGCTTGGCGATAGGCGGTCCAGGCGGCCCGCTGCTCGGGCGTGTAGCCCTCCCAGCGGTCGGGCAACACCATGATATCGCTGGCGGACAAACGCCGATCACGCTCAATGCGCAAGGCGGCGACGGCCACGGCCTGCGCTTCGTCGGCCGTCATTTCCGCCCGCTCCACCGTATTCCAGACCTGGGTTGGCACCCCGCCAATCATCTCGATGCGCCACTCCCGGCCATCGATCATGGTGATGGCGACGCCTCCCCGCGCCTGACCGTCAACGGTATAGCCCGTCGGGTCGGCGGGCGGCCTGTCCGCCGGTGTGACCATCATCAGGCCGGGTATCGTGGCCTTGTCGCGCTGGCCCAGGTGCTGCACACCATCGGCGTCGGTATAGGGGGCGGCGGCGGCGATAGGGATCAGGGTTTGGTCGGTCCAGATGGTCATGATGCCTCTCTCGAGCTAAGGGATGGTGGTGATGACCACACGGCCATGGCCGGCCGGGGTGCTGGTGTTGTTGCCGCCGATGCCCCCGACGCCGATACCGGTGGCATAGTGGACGTCGGCGGTCTTGGGTGGGGTTGTCCCCGTACCAGATAGGGTGGATGCAGAGGCCATCGCTCCGACATCGCCGGAGCCACCGCCACCCGCATCCTGATATCCGCCGCCGCCGCCGCCCCACTTTCCACCACCGCCGCCACCGCTGATGGCGTTGCCGCCATCGCCGCCGCCCTGGCCGCCCACATACTGCCCGCCCGCCGTGGCACCCCAGGTAGTGGTTGCCGTCCCGCTCACCAATTGAGTGCCACCACGTCCTTGTGTGCCGGTCGCCTGGCCATCGGCACCCGATAGGCCACCGCCGACGCCACCGTTGCGGTTGCCGGCCGTCCCGGCACTTGCCCCACCGCCGCCGCCGGCTGTGACAAGATCGACACCCGCCTGCCTGATGGCGCTGCGACCACCGCCCTGACCGCCGAAAGATCCTGCCGATCCGGCCTTACCCGGGCCACCATCGCCATATGTGGCGGTCGCCGCCGCCGCGCCGCCCTGACCAACCATGATGGTCAATATCTGGCCGGGTGTGACAGGCAGCCAGCCCTCGGTATAGCCACCAGCTCCGCCGTCGCCACCAGTCGAGGCATACGCCCTGCCAGGTCCGCCGCCACCGCCCCACAGCTTGACGTTGAGACGATATATGCCCCACGGGACCGTGTAACTCTGGTCGGCGCCAGTATAGTTATAGATGGTGGTGACGGGGTCCAGCAGTCCGCCGCTCATCAGCATCATGTTGACGACGCTGGCGGTGGGCTCGATACCGTGGCGGTCCAGCCAGTCGTATACGTCGCGTCCTTCCCACAGGGGGCGGTCCAGGCGCAGCAGAGTATCGGTGGGGCGGATCAGCATGATCAGGCCCCCAACACGTCAAGGCGCCTGTCCACTAGGGACATGTAGGTGCCATCAGACTCGAAGATCAGGATATCTACGGCCCCGTTGCTGGTGGATAGCGCCAGGGCGGACACCGCCTTGTAGCCGGCGGCGAATGACAGCGTGGTGTTGGGCGCACCATGGATCACGCGCAGAGCGTAGCGGGTACCGGACGCATGACCGGTGGGCATGGCCAATAGACGGGTCGCGGCGATGGTCACCTTGGCCATATTGCCGGTGGCTACTACATCCCAGGCGATGGCGGCGGCGTCGGTCAGGACGGCCACCTGGCAGGATTGCTGGCCCGCCCACACGTTGGCGGCGCCCAGATTGAGCGACAGGCCAGCGACGGTGCGAGCCAGGGTGGCGCCGTTGAGCTTGACGCGCAGCTCGCCGGAGAGTTCTTCCAGGCCTTCGCCGGCCCCCAAGGACGGATTGGCGGCGATCAGGGTCTGAATGGCGACGTACAGTTGGTCGCCATTCCCCTTGACCAGGGCGATGTCTGCTCCCTCGATAACGCGGACGATGTTCTCCTGAACGTCGTCGCACCAGTCGGGCGTAAAGCGGGTCGCCGGGGTGGCGGTGGTCGGGTTGCCGCCGGTGAAACCGGGTTTGCCGGCACCGAACTTATTGACCTGGGCGGTGCTGTGGTCGATGCGATGCATCAGGCGTCTCCATAGGCGAAACGAAGGAACAGATGGCGGGTGGTGCGCCGACGGCGGAATTCGCGGCGCATGACGCATTCGAGCAACTGGTTGCCCCATATGCGCAACGGCTCGTCGCAGCCGCCGGCGACGCAGTCCAACTCGTGAATGGTCTCGGTCGGGGCGCCGATGTCGATCACGAAGCACCAGGGCATGGACACCCCGCCCACCACCAGGTCGTCGGGATCGAGAGGCGACTCGCAGTGGGATTCGCAGGTGGCGGCCGGGTGCTCGGCGATGGTGATGGCGTAGCCCAGCGCCGCCGCCACGCCGGTGAAGTACTCGAAGGTATCGCCGCCCACCGCGATCAGCTTGGCGTGGGCACGGCGCTGGCGCTCGGCCACGGTCTCGGCCTGGCCGGTGCACTCGTCGGGCAGGCCCAGCGCTTGTTCCCATTCGGGCAGCAGCAACACGGCGGTGCGGGGGTCGGCTTCCTCGATCAGATCCAGGGCGCGGTTGTGGATGCGGGCGAAGGTCTCTCCCAGGGCATCCAACAGATCGTCACGCAGCAGGCCTGGCATGCGCGGCCAGGCCTCGCCGGTGGGCAACAGGGCGCGCAGGGTGGCGCCGTAATCCTGGTATGTGGCCCGGCCGCCCATCAGTAGGCTACCCAGGTGACGGTGCCCGGCACCGCCATGGCGTTGTAGGCGTGGGCGACGTCGGCAGCGGGCGAAACAAGGCGGTGCTTATATTCCCCCGATGCCGAGCTGATGGCTTCGGCCAGGCGGGAGATGATGGTGGGGTCGCCCGGCTCGGCCTCGCGGCGGATGAAGTCGGCGATCTCGGCCTCGACGGCGGCGCGGGTGGCGGGAGTGTCGGGGGAGATGGCCAGGGTAATGTCCACCGGATCGGCGATGGGGGCGACCACGTAAAGGCCCGGCATGCCCGGCGGGCGCTTGGCCTGCAGCCAGGCATCCACCTCGGCCACCTCGATCCCGGTGGGGATGGCGGTATCGGGCTTGCCGTCCATGGCGAAGCGCACGGTGACGGTGCCCAGGCCCATCTCGTGGCTGTATTCCCAGGCCCGCGTCACGCCGGGCACATCCCTGGCCAGGGCGGCATAGGGGCCGTCCCGCTCGGCCGCATCGCGCCAGTACCCCAAGAAGCGATCCCGCAGGCCGTCGTTGAGCTCGCCGTCGGCTCCGGCCGAGACACCCCCCGTCGCCACCGCGCCTACCGAGGTGATACCGGAAACAGTGGTGACCAACTGCAGCTTGACCCCGGCAGCGGCATTGCCGGCCACCCCGACCTCCACTGCCGCCACCGGGACGGTGACGGAGCCGCCGGCGGCGACGCCATCGGCGGTGGCCTCGTATTCCACGCCGTCGCCCCGCTGCATGCGGGTGCCTTCGGGCAGGGTGGCGCCGGCGGCGGCGGGGAAGGTGGCGGTGCCGATGGCGGTCACCGCCTGCTTGCGGTGCTTACCCACCAGGGAGGCCCAGCGGTCGAGATATTCATTGCGCGCCGACACCCACACCACCTGGTCGACCAGCCAGTCGAGGTGGCCGTGCAGGCCATCGGCCACGCCGCCGATCACGAAGGCCATGACGTTGAGGTTGGAGACCGGCAGGCGCGGATCGGACTCGGGCAGATGGCCGTCGATGTCGGCGACGCCCTGTTCGATCAGCTGTTCCAGGGAGGGGCGGGGAAAGGTCATTGTCCCAGTCTCCAGAAGGGCGCGAAGCGGGCCGGCAGGCCATCGGGCTTGACCAGGGTGACCGGCAATTCCAGCACGCCCGGCGCGGTCCAGGTCCCGTCGATCTGGACGTCGGCGACGAGGCCGATGGACGGCATCCACAGCAGGGACTGGCGGGCGTACTGGATGGCCCGCGACCGGGTTTCCTCGGTCTGCTTGGCGCGCTTCAACGTCCACAGCAGGCTGCCCAGCTGCATACCGGCCGGCGCGGTGACGCCGAGCGAGGCCAGCAGCACCGGCCAATAGGCCTGCCCCCACCAGCGATGGGGCGACAGGCCGTCGGGAATCTCGATGCCGGCGGGGGCGTCGGCCTCGGTGAACAGGGACAGCATCACCGCCGTCTCCATGGAATCGTCCATGGCCAGCTGGCCACCGGCGATCCGCCAGTCGGCCACGGTGGAATCGGAGTCGAAGACCGAGCGGATATCCATCAGCTGATCTCCGGGGGCGAGATGTCATGGGCGGCCCCTGCGGTCTCGCCAATCTGCCAGGTGTCCACCGATGTGGGGTGCCAGACCTGGCCGTGACCGTTGGTGTCGAAGCGGTAGAGGGTGTGGGCGTGGAGATGCACCTGGTCGCCTTCCAGCCGCAGGATCTGGCCGGCCTTCACCGTGACGTTCAACGGGCTTTCAATCCTGATGCCGGTGCGGGTCAGATGCACCACCTGGCCCTGATCATCGTAGAGCGCCACCTCGCCATTCTCGATGCGGATGCGCCAGGTGACGTCGCCCTCGGCGATGATGATGCCGGCGGCGCGGTTGCCATTGGGAAAGAGCGCGACGCAGGGGATGGTTCCGGGCGGGCGAGAGGCATAGCCGTACCACTGGGGCCGCGCCATGCCCTCATGGATCTCGGGCCGCTGGGCACCTCCGAAATCAGCTTGGCCCCGCAGCAGATCGGCGGGATCGTCGGACACGGTGCTGCCCCGGCCCCAGGCCACCATGTTGCGGATCTTGGTCAGGGTCGGGCCGAACAGGCGACCTATTTCCATGCGTCGCCTCCCTTGGCCTTGTCGGCCTTCTGCCCCTCGGCCAGGGGCTCGAAGGCGCCTTCGGGCACCACCTGCAGGCTGGCGAAGGTGCCCTGTTTGGAGCGGTCCAGGCCGACCTCGGACACCATCAGGCGCCCGCCTCCCAGACGGCGGTCATCGATGTCGAGCGTCAGGCCGGGACGCCAGATCAGGCCGGTGGGCGAGCGCCAGGACTGGACCTTGAGGGAACGTTTGAGGCCCCGGGCCCGGCGGACCCGCGCCTCCCAGGCCGCCCGTTGGGCGGCGGTGGCGGCGCCGGGCAGTTCGGCCTCGACGGACAGAGTCAGCGGGCGATATCGGCGGATCTCGCCGTCTCGGGCCTCGGCCTCGACCAGATGCCCCCCCTGGTCCCAGACGCCGGAATCGGAATCCTTGCCCGCCGTGACGTGATACTCAGAGAACCGGTTGGTGTGATCGTCGCCCCCCGACGCCTCGATGATGTGTTCACCCAGGCGGAGCGTGCCGGCATAGGCCCCGCCCACGGGCCGGCCGAGCAGCAGGGTACCCAGACCATCGGTCCACATCATGGCACCCACTTGGCGGCAGGCGTCCTCGATGGCGCGGGCCACGGTCTCGCCGGGATCGACGGCATACTTGGCGAAGGCCGGGCCGCCGTCCCACCCCACCACTCGCACCGGAATACCAAACGGCTTGCACAGATCGGCGGCAATACGCGGCAGTTTCTGGCCCAGCAATTCGGTTTCGTCGGCGGAGCAGTCCACCAGGTCGGCGGTACGGTCGCGGCCACGCACCTTCGTGCCGGCGTCGGAGGTCGAGTAAAAGGGCTCGGCGGCATCGATATAGCCGGTGACCACCGTCTCGCCATCCACCATGGCCACCACGCCGTCCCCGGCCCGGAGCGGCGCCGTCACCAGTTGCCCCCCTTTGGTCCAAGATTCCGATGCCGTGACATCGAATGACCCGGCCACCTTCTCCAGCGACATGCGGATCGATACCGACTTCCAGCCACCGAACAGCTTGTCGCCCACCTGCAGGGTGACGCGTTCGCCCGTCCTAGCCATTGGCCACCACCTTGATGGCATGGCCACCGGGGACGAACAGCGGGTGCGCCAAGTCGGGATTGCGGGCCAGGATCTCGGCCGAGCGGGTGGCGTCGCCGTAAAGACCGTGGGCCACCACCAGGGCTGGCAGGGTGGCGCCGGGGGTGTAGTCGGTCAGCCGCGAGAGATCGGCGCCCCGATTGGTGATGTCGCGGGTCACCGCGCCGCCCAGGCGGCGCAGCGCCATGCGGGTGTCGTTGGAGCGCGCAGCCCGAATCCGGGTATCCAGGCGCGAGGTGATCTCGGCGCGGGCGGCGGTCGCCTCCTCGATGGTGGGATAGTCCATCTCGGCGCTGGCCCGGGCCTGCTCCACCAGGGCGGTGCCGGCGACCAGATCGAGGATGGCCTGCTGGTTGGCGGCCTGGCGCACCCGGTTGTCGGTGATGGGGGCGACGGCACTCCACGTCCCGCCGGTTGTCGCGTAGAGACCCGACGCGGTGACGTAGCTGGCCCGGCCGCCGCCGCCCAGGCGGATCAGCTGGCGGATCAGCGATTGCAGGCGGCCGGCCAGCGTCGATGGCGTCGCCACCAGGGCGGACAGCCCCCCGGTGAAGGACGACATGGACCGCTGGAACTGGCCGAGCGGCCCGCTGCCGACGCCTCCGACGGTGGCGGCCAGGGCGGACATGTCGCCGCCCACGTCGCTCAGGAGCGACAGCGCATTGTCGCCCAGAAAGGACGGGCCGCCCACACTGAACCCGTTCTCGAAGTCCAACGCCAGGGGGTCGAGGGCGTCATCGGCACGCCCGAACACCACGGATCGGCTGTCACCGGCGATCACCTGGGCCTTGACCACGCCCGCCTCGACCAGCTCGATGCGGAAGTCGGCCCATCCGCCCTTGGTCCGGTGTTCGCGACAGGTCCAGGCGGTGGCCACCACCCAGTGGCGCCCACCCCAGTGATCGACGTATTCGCCCGATCCGGCCTCGCGCAGAGCCTTCTTCAGGGACTCGCGGCGGGTCAGATAGTCCGGCCCCCAGACATAGGCTTCCACTGACCAGCGCTCGGCCTTGCGGCCCAGATCCTCGGTGTAGACCTCCTCGCTGTCCGGGAATTCGTGGGTGACGGAATTCCGCCCGCCCGACAGGTCGCGCCCTTCCACCTCGAAGGCGACGCCCCGGAAGGTGGACGGCAGCAGAGAACGGCGCCAGGGCGGAATCACGGCGGCCATCAGGTGCCCGCCATGACGTAGCCGAGAGTGGTGTCCACGTCGGAGATCGCCGCCCCCGACGCTTCGGTGGACACCGTGCTGCCCTTGGGCAGGCCGGACAGGTTGACCGAAACCTCGACCTTGCCGTTGGCCACGTCGGCCCCGGCGGCGGCGGCCGTGGTGATGCCGGTGCGATCCAGCATCCGGCCGCCGGCATCGGTGCTTTTCTTCAGTGCGTCGCCGATGGGGGCGATGTCGAATCCCTTGCCGGAGATCGCCTTGCCCATCACCTCGCCCGCCGCCAGCATGGTGCGGATCGGCGTGGACAGGATGGCCCAGGTATCCATGATGACGCCGCTGAACTGCTGCCAGCGTGCTTCGGCCAGGGTCCAGAAGTTCTCGAACAGGAACTGGATCGGCACCCAGTTGTCGTAGATCAGGCCGGCGGCAAGCGCGATGCCGGAGACGGCCAGGCCGATGGGATTGGCGGTCATGGCGATGCCGACGGCACGGAAGCCGAAGGCCACCAGACGAAGCGCCGGCGGCAACACCATCATGGCGGCGCCCACACCGGTGATGGCCATGGTGGTGCCCGGCGACTTATCCGCCACATCGGCCAGCCAGGAGATGACCGGTGTGGCCAGCGCCATGGCGGCGCCGAGCGGCGGCATCAGAGAGCGGCCGATGGCATTGCCCAGGGCTTCAACCGCATTGGCGGCGGCCTTGGACTGCTCATTGAACGTGGACAAAATGCGGGCGTAGTCGCCATCGACGGTGCCCGACGACTTCAGGATCTCCGCCTTCAGCTTGGTGTATTCCGGGATGCGGGCCAGCATGGGGCGGATGAAATCCTGCACCTGCTTGTCGCCGAACAGATCGGCGAGGCGCGCCTGGCGCTTGACCAGGCCGTCGGCGGTGGAGCCGTCGCCCAGCATCTTGTCGAGCTGCTTGAGATAGACCTCGACCGGGTTTTCCCCCTTCTTCATGGCGTCGGCCATCAGCTTCATGACGTTGACGCCGCGCTTCTCCATGTTCTTCAGCGTCTCTTTCGACATCATCTTCTGGAAGAAGTTGGCCATGTTGTTGGCGGCCTCGGAGGAATCGCCGGCCCCCTTGCGGGCCATCTGCAGCGCCGCGCCCAGGGTGGCCACGCCCTCGGAGCCGGTCAGGCCGGCTTCCTTGGCCGCCGCGCCCAGGACGGGGAAATAGCGGGCCATGTCCTTCAGCTCGAAGGCGCCCTTCTTGCCGGCGAAGGCTAGGCGGTCCAGCTCCTGGCCCAGTCCCTCGGGTGCAATGCCCAAGGTGTCGATCAGGGTGAAGGACATCTTGGCGACGTCCTCGATGTCGGCAGTGGCGGCGGTGGCAGCACGGCCCACATCGCGGAGCGCGGTACTGGCCTTGTCGTTCTCGAGACCCGCTGACACCAGGGCCTGATAGGCCTTGGCCAGATCCTTGACCGACTGATTGGTCTGCCTGGGCACCGAGAGATGATCCAGGTGCTGGCGCAATTGCTCGATTTCGGCATCGGTCATGTCGGCGGTGATGCCGATCTGCATCAGGGTGTGCTGGAGGTCGCCGGCACCGGTGACCACCTTGTTGATACCGTAGAGACCGGCCCAGGCCTGGCCGACGTCAAGAGCCCGGCGCTGCAGCCCCGCCATGCCCTTGTCCAGCTCGCCGATGCCCTGCATGGCCCGGCCGATGGTGGAGCGGTAGCCACCGGCCAGCGCTGCGCCGATCAGGACGGATACGCCGAGCGTCCGCATGGTTCAGTCCTCTCCCTTCAACGTCTCGGCCAGGTCGCCGGCGGCACTCAGCCAGCCGACGAACTCGGCCACGCTCATTCGGCCGATTTCTTGCCGCCCCCACCCTGAGAATCGCGCGAGGACGAGGACGTCTTGGCGGATTCGGTCCACGGGGTGGACAGGAAAACCAGCAAAGGGCGCTGCAGCACCCGATACTGGCCGGACTTCATTTGCTGGACCCCCTCGACCGGCAGATCGCAGAGACGGGCGATCAGGCGAGATTCCTTCTCCTGGTCGGTGCCGGTGGCCGACTCGGCGGCCACGGCGATCTCGTCCGCGACCGTCGGCTCGCGCATGGTGACGGCGGTGTAGGTGTTGTCGCCGATCTTGACCGGGCGGGGAAAGGTGACGGTGGCGGTGCGCAGATCTTCACTCATGGCGGTGCGTCCTACAGGGCTTCGGTGGCGGGATCGGCGGACATCTTCACCTCGATGAAGCCGCCGTCGGTGTCGCCGATCTCGTCGGTGCAGGCGTTGGTGAACTGCTCGACATCGCCGTTGTTCCAGCGCACCTGGACCGTCTGTCCCACCCAGGCGGCGACCGTCTTGCGGCTGATCCCCTTGATGGCCGACATCTTGAAGCTGATGGTCGAGGCCTGCTCCTCCTCCGAGAAATGGCGCGGCGTCTTGCGGTCGCGCTTGACGTGCCCCTCCTTGGTCTTGACCGACTTGCGGTCCACGTCGATCTGCTGGCCGCCGACGATGACGTCGGCCTCGGTACGCAATGCGGCCATGGGGCCTCTCCTCTTGAACGGGCGTTAAACGCGGGGCTGGATCAGGAAGGCGAACACCATGGCGTTGTTGATGATGTCCGGCGGCAGCAGGATATCGAGCCGGTTGGGGTCCACCTCCTTGGGCCGCGTCACGACGATGCCGTCCTTCCAGGCATCCACCGATTCCACCCAGCCCTCCTCTTCCCACAGCCGCGCCAGGGCGATGACGTGGCCCCGGAACAGGCTGGGGGTCAGCACCGCCTGGCCGGGCGCCCAGCGGGTGCCGTCGTCGGCCAGCTTGAAGTCGGGGAAGCGGGTCGAGACGTAGTTGCGCGCCGTCTGGCGCATGGCCGAGGCGACCGCCACCGTGGTGACGTCCAGGCGCGACGGATCGGGCAGGCCGAAGTCGTTGACCTGGCGCCAGGTGATGGCGCGCTCGATCAGCACCTTGCCGTCGACGGTCTCCACCGTGGTGGAGATGCCCTTGTAGAGCAGCAGGTTGCGCTCCTGGTCGGTGAAGCGGTCCGCCTCCTCGGCCGGCAGCACGTCGTCGAGCACCACCGAGCGCAACTGGCGCGAGGGGTCGATCCCCAGGCGAAGGGCGCAGGCGGCGCCATAGGCGGCGGCGATGGCATAGGCGGCGGTGGGCGACTTGCCCACCCCGATGGTCGAGCCGGTGTCGCTGTTGACGCCGGCGCCGAAGGTGGTCAGCTGGCCATGGGTGCCGGTCAGGGCGGTCCAGATCTGCCCCTCCTTCTGGCGCAGTCCGTTCCAGCGATCCTCCATCTCGGCGGTGATGGCGCCGATGCTGACCGAATCGGTGAAGGGAAACACCACGTGGTGCCACTGGATGTCGGTGAGCGCGTCCAGGGCGGCGGTCAGCGAGGGCACGCCGGTGCCGCCACTCATGGCGGTCACCGTCACGGTCACCCCGGAGGGCGCCTTGAGGCCGCGCCAGTAGCCGACGCGCAGGTCGATCTGGTTGCCGGTCTCGCCCTTCCAGCGGCAGGTCAGGTTGACCTTGGCGGAGTTTTCGCCATCGACTGCGGCGGTGACCGGCAGGTCGAGATCGGCGTTGATGGCGGCGATGGCGGCGGAGGCCATGGCGGCGGCATTGTCGGTGGAGGCGGTGGCCACCTGCACCAGGCGGCCGTCGATCACCAGGGGGATGGTCCCGGCG
Source organism: Magnetospirillum sp. XM-1 (assembly GCF_001511835.1). Taxonomy (NCBI): domain Bacteria; kingdom Pseudomonadati; phylum Pseudomonadota; class Alphaproteobacteria; order Rhodospirillales; family Rhodospirillaceae; genus Magnetospirillum; species Magnetospirillum sp. XM-1. The sequence goes on along the minus strand of NZ_LN997848.1, from coordinate 4,067,073 downwards.
CCGGAGCCGGCGAAGGTGATGGACCCGGCCGCCTTGACCCCGGCCCCCGGTTCATCCAGCAGGATGATCTTGCAGTCGGTAACGGTGTTGTTCTTCTTGGCGGCCCGGGCCATGCGCGCCGCCATGGAACCCCGCCCGCCCAACTGCACGCCATGGTCGGAGGTCAGCAGATCCAGGGGCGTGTTGGCGGCGCCGGTGCCGGTGGACAGCTTCTGGGCGAAGATCAGCAGGCGCTGCATGTCGAGTTGCAGACCCTGATTGGCGGCGGTCCAGTCGAACTCGACGAAGGTGCCGGGCACGCGCCAGGTGACGGGGATTTCGCGGAAATCGATACCCATGGGCTAGGCCCCCTTCTTCTTGGAATTGGTCTCCGGGGAGCTGGTCTCCGGGGCGCTGGCCTTCGGGGCGGGGGCTTCGACCACGTCGCCGTCCTTCAGGCGGCTCCGCCAGAAGCGGTTGTTGGCCACGAATGCCCCCTCGGCCGGCAGATCGGTGCCGGGCTGGTCGGCGTTGGGAATGACCCGGCCCGGGGCCGGTTTGACAAACAGTTTGGCGTCCATCAGCTGGGCCTCGTGTTGGCGGTGGTGGAGGTGTCGGCGCCGTTGCCGGAGGGCGGCAGGTCGAAGTCGAAGCGGGCGCGCAGGAAGTCGTCCAGGGCGGCCAGATCGGCGCCGGGAATGGCGGTGGTGAAGCCGGTCTTGCAGGTCAGGCCGACGATGGCGGCCTTCTGGGTGCGGGCCCAGCCGGGGACGATGGGGGTGATCTCCACCGGCTCGATGGCGTCGATCTCCAGGTCCAGGGTCCGGCGGTCGAACAGGACGGCCATATCCTCGGCGATGCGGTAGGCGCCGATCTCGGCGCCCTTGCCGGCCCGCGCCGCACCCTCGGTGGCGAGGTTGCGGGTGACGACGATCAGGGACAGGGTGGCGGTCCAATGCCGGCGGCTGCCCTGTTCGGCCCCAGTCCCCTTGGCGAAGGCGACGAAGACCGCCGGGGTGGTCTGCAGCAGCTGGGCCATCTGGGTTTCGTTGACCTGGCCGTCGAAGGCCTCGATCCTGGGGATGGCATAACCCAGCGCCTTGCCGGCGCCCTGATGGGCGCGGATGTGGTCCAGCGCGGCGGTGATGATGGCATCGATCATCGGAACGGCCTCGCCAGCCAGTCGTCGATGGTCGCCTCGATCTCGATGGCGTCGGCGTCGTCGATACCGAGGAACGGGCGGGCGGGAATGTCCACTTCCTCGACGCTCACCCACTGCCCGCCGATCTTGAACTTCAACTGGCCGCCGCCCTTGGCCTTGATGGTGCCCCCGAACTGGTGGATGCCGGCATAGATGACGTTGGTGCCGACCTCCACCGAATTGTGGGTCGGATTGTGGGTGATCGAGTTTTCCAGGCGCCGCGAATCCACCAGGGTCCGGCCGCCTTCCTCGGCGGCGCGATGCGACGTGTCCCAGGGACGCCCGCCGGGACCGATGCCGGTATCGAAGCGGTGGTGGGTGCTGTCCACCAGGGCGGCGCCGATCACGTCCATGGGCTGCGACAGGTTGCCCATGCGCATCATCAGTTCGGAGAAGGCGGCCCCCAGGCGGGCGACCGAGACGGTCTCGACTTCAAGGGCGAAGGTGGCGCCGGTCATCAGTAGTCGCCCATTGAACTGTCGTTGAACATCCGTTCGCGGCCCTCGAAGGCCACGCCGGGCGAGCCGGAGACGGACTCGGCCGGGGCGATGCCGTCGGCCTGCAGCTCCAGGGCGCCGGAGGCGATCTTGTCGAGGAGGCGCTGCGCGTCCTTGTAGCGGGCGGTGACGTCGTCGGGGATCGGCCCCCGCCACAGCTTGTACCAGGCGACGTCGAGGGCGATCTCCTTGACCATCAGCGGCAGCGGCTCCAGCGGCAGCCGGTAGCGCGACGCCAGGTGGGCGTCGACCAGCTCGGCGGCGCCGGCGCAGGCGGCGGCGATGACGTCGTCGGCATCGAGGGACTCGCGCCAGGCAGCCTGGGCGGTCTCGGCCTGGCCAAAGCGGGTCTCCAGATCCTGGCGGGTCACGTAGATGGTCAAGGGGATGGTCCTTTAAGCCTTGAAGGAGCCCCCGTGGCCGGTGGGGTCGGCCACGGGGGAAGGAGCCCAAGCGAGAGGATTACTTGGGCGGATCGGTGTCGCCGGCCTTGTTCTTGCCGGTGGACTTGCCGGAATTGGCGTCGGGATCGGGCGCGTCGAACTCGTCGACCACCAGATTGTCCTCGGCCGCCAGGGCCTTGACCTGGTCCCTGGTGAACTCGGAGGCGGGAACGGTGGTGGAACCGGTCCAGGCGCGACCGCCACGGCGGAAGCCATCGACCTTGGACAGCACGCGGATCATCTTCATGGGGCGTCTCCTTAAGCGAGCCACGGGCAGACGATCAGCTCGGCCGTGCCCTTGTAGACGTTGGTGGCACCGGCCGCGTCGCGTTCGGCATTGAGGATCTCCAGCGCAGCCCCCTCCAGCGCGGGCGGAACGACCAGATGGGTCGGGCGGATGCCAAGCGGGCGGCCGTGATCGCCCTTCATGCCCATCATGGCCTCGCGGGCGGTCTTGTAGTGGGCCTTGTCCAGGGTCTGCTTGGACCCCCAGGCCAGCTGCCACAGGCCGTAGCCGACGTTGTCGCGGGAATCGACGCCGTAGACGTATTCCTTGCGGTCGAAGACGTTGTCGTCCGTCTCCTTGTCCTTGGGGACGAAGTTGGGCTTCTTGCGCTCCTGGTAGATCACCGGCTTGACCGAGCGGGACAGGTCCATCAGGAACCAGGGCGTGCCGGCCCCACCGTCGGTGTTGGCCACCGAGATGACCTGGCCGTTGGCGTCGAGCACGGGGTGGTCGGTGTCGAAGAAGTACTGTTTGTCGTAGCAGGGGGTGCTGAAGCCGGCCTTGACCTGGTCGAACACCAGTTCGTCGGGATGGGCCGCCACCGACTCGCCCATGCCCTTGAACAGGGGCGCGTAGATGCCGAGGTTGTCGTCCTCGATGTCTTCCTTGCCCACGCCGATGGTCAGCTCGAACGGCTTGTTCTTGATGGTGTAGCCGTGGGCGCTGACGCCGTGGACCACGCGGTCGCCCAGCCACTCGCGCATGCGCGGGAACTTGCCGAGCCAGCCGTAATCCTCCTCGCGGTTGGAGGAGGGCACGGTCATGGCGACGGACTTGTAGTGCGTCACCGTACCGTCGAGGCCGCCCTGGAAAGAGGCCTTGAACCCGACGTACAGCGAGCGGAGGTTGGTGCCGTTGATGATCATCTGGTTTCCCCTACTTGAACTTGACCCAGACGCCCTGAGCGTCGACGTCGAACACCTCGCCCGCCACCGAGCGGGCGTTGGTGGCGCTGGTCTTGGCGACGGTGTGGTCGTCGACGACATAGCAATCGCTGCCGATCTCGGCGGCGGTGATGGCGTCGCCGGCGGCGGAATTGTCGAAGCGGAAGATGCCGGGGCGAACGCGCAGCGCCATGGCGCCCTGGGCGCCGCCGGTATTGTCCGCCATCTCCTCGGCCCGGCCGATGGCCACCAGGCCGGTGGCGGTGGCTCCCGGCTTGGCGAAGCCGGCGGCCAGCACCACCAGGGCGCCTTCGAAGATCTTGACGTTGGCGTCGACCTGCACGGTGCGGGTCTCGCCGCTACGCTCGGGCGTCATCCGCCCCTGGTTCAGAGCGGCCATCTACGTGTTCTCCTTTTCCTTGGCGAACTGCTCGGCGGTCAGGCCCAGCTGGTTGGCCACCGCCAGTTCGTCGGCGGACAGCGCCTGAGCGCCGGTGGCGGTGGCCGGCGGCGGGGCCGTGATGGCGGTCTGGCCGGCGGTGGCCACCAGCACCGGGGCCTTGGCGATATAGGCCTTGAAGGCGTCCAGGGACTGGGACGCCAGGGCCAAGCCCCATTCCTTCATGGCCGGGGTGAGCTTGCCGGCCTTGACGGCGTCATTGACCTCGCGCTCGGCATCGGTGGTGGACACCTTGCCCTGCAGCTCGGCCAGTTGGCTGGCCACGGCCACATGCACCGCCATGGGGACGAACGCAGTCAGGTCGACCGTACCGGCCGACTTGGCCTTGTCGGCCAGCTGCTGGGCGGCGGTGGCCAGGGTGACGATGGTGACGTCACCCTCGATGCCGATGGTCTTGGCCAGGCCGGCGATGGCGACCTGGGCGGCGGTGGCCACCTGCTCCGGGGTGGAGGTTTCGGGCAGGCCCAGGAGCTTGATGGCGGCCTTGTGGCCGGCGATCATCTTCTGGGCATGGGCGGCGACGGCTTCCGGCGTGGTGCCGGCGGCCAGGCCGAGCGCATCGAGCAGCGCCTTGAGGATGGGGTCCATGGACTCTCCTTGTTGACCGGCGGGGTCCTGATGGGCCAGCGCCGGGATTTCCAGATTGGGCATGGCCACCAGGCCGCCGCCGACGATGCGCAGCACCCGGCCTTGGGGGTCATGGGTAAAGGCCGGGCTGATGTACCGGCATTCCTTGGCCGCCAGACGGGCGGCGGCGGTTTCGGTCCAGTCAATGCGGGCGTAAAGGCCGTCGGGGCGGGCCTCCAGGGCCTTGCCCCAGCCGGACGCGATGACCGGCTGGCCGTTCTTGGCGGCCAGCTGGGCCTGGTGCTCGTAATCGAAGGGAAGATCGGCGCCCTTCTGGTAGGCGGTCGAGGCGGCGATCACCTGGGCCGCATGGTCGGGCCCGGACAGGGTATAGGGACCACGACCGTCGCGGCCCGCGAAGGTGCCGTAGGGGAGCAGCTTGACCCATTCGGGGGCGCCGCCCGGCAGCTCAAGGCCGGCCGAGGCGACGACCACGTCGCTTTCGCCCAGGGAGGTCGCGCCGGCGGTGGCCAGCGCGATGCCCTGTTCGTCCGTCACATGAGAGGTCCCCTTGTCGGCCATGTCGATCCGGCTCGTTTACTGTGAGCGGGAACGGTAGACGGGGGCAGGCGGGCCCATAACCCGGACAAGTGTCCGGTCGAGAGTCAGCGATGGCGATGGTGGGGAGATGGCGGAGCATGCACCGCCCGCGCCCGGCGCGCAAGAGGCCCCGCGTTCCGCCTGCGGGCGTTCAAAACGGCGTTCAATGATTTCGGACGGGGATGTGGGCGTCCCGGGCGTGGATGGGCCTTAAACGGCCCCGCTTGAATTCGGAGGAAGACGGCGCGATAATGGTGGCGTTGAGGGGCAGGCCGTCCACCCGGCCCTCCGCTCCCCTCGACGACAGGCCCGCCGGTGGATTGGCGGGCCTTTCTCATTTCCGGCTCATGGGGCCGGCCGCCGGTAGGCGAGCGTGCCGCGCCGCTGGTTGGCCAGGTTGGCGGCGGTGGGCGAGAAGGCGGTAGCGCCTTCCCAGCCGTCCTCGCCCACGGAGAAGGACAGCAGCGCCGGCGTGCCCTTGCCGTCCACATCGAAGCGGGCCAGGTAGCGCTTGGCCAGGAACCAGCGGCCGGTTTTCTTGTTCTGCTCCCACTGCCACCAGATCTCGTCGGGGTCCTTCAACGCGTCGGCAAGCGCCAGAAGGGTCTTTTCCCGCCCACGCTTGGTGACCTTCAGGCTGCCGTCGGCCTGCTGGAACAGCCGGCGGCCGATCACCACGGGATCGCCGATCTTGTCGGTGATGACCTTTGGGCCCTTCTCGGCGCCGAACTCGGCCAGGAAGCGTTCCACATACCCCTCCTCGGTCAGGGCGCCGGGCGTGCCCGCCCCTGGCAGCAGGCGGCTGGGAGAGAAGGGGCGCGGCGCCGGCATGGGCGTGTCGGCCGGCGGATTGATGGCGGGAACCGGCAAGGCCCCCGACGCCGGCGGCGGCACCAGGGAGCGCATGTGCTCCTTGCCGACGTTGTAGCCCCAGCCGGGATCGATGCCCTCCGCCACCCATTCGGTCTTGCCGGTGCGCTGGTTGAACCAGGGCTTCATCTCGATCTTCGGCGCCTTGTCGGCGACCTGCAGGCCATAGCGGGCGAGGTCGCGATAGCCCAGCTGGCGGACGCGGCAGCGGCAGCGCCAGCCGTTGGGCGTGTAGTGGGTGTCCCACCAGGGATCGTCCACCGGAAGCACGGTGCCGCTCCAGCTCCGGTGCTGGGGGCGGGTGCGGCGGTCCAGCACCGCGTCGTACATGAGGAAGGGGCGGTCAGCCTTGACCCGCTCGATCTTGGCCCAGTCGCCGGCGGCGTGGGCGGTGCGGATGTTGGCGTCGAAGATGATGGCCAGCCGGCGCGGGCTGCCCAGTTGGACCTTGGAGATCTCGCCGGTGGCGGGGTCGGCCATCTCCTTCCTGCCCCACCATCCCTTGGCCTGCAGGACCGGCTTCAGCTCGCGCTTGAACTGCTCGAAGGTGGTGCCGTCGGCCAGGGCCTTGTCCAGGGCTTCGCGGATGTCGGCCAGGATGTCGAGGCGCATGGCCTTGGCCACGGTGAAGGCCCGGGCATGCTCGCCCTGCCAGACGTCCTGCCAGGCGAAGCCCGTCTTGTATCCCTTGGAGCGCAGATAGCGCAGCGCCTCGGTGGGCGGCAGCGGCCTGAGATCGACGGGCGCGGGCGTGGCCACCTAGCCGATCTCCGCCTCGGCCTCGCCGGCGGCGCGCGCCGCGAAGCAGGCCTTGGCCAGCGTCTCGGCGAGCTGGTCCACATCCATGGCGCCGATGATCTCGGGCAGGCGGCGCTTGAACTCCTCAGGCGTGGCGCATTCGGCCAGCAGCCGCTCGACCGGCGAGATCGCTGCAATCATCATCGGCTCCCAATCTGCCAGGGCGGCCTCGGCCAGATGATCCAGGGCGTCGGCCGGGCGTATCGCCACCTCCTGCGACTGGGTGGACACGGGATCGGTGATTGGTTCCGCCGGCGCCGGGCCGGAGCGGCTGGGCTGCAGCAGCTCGACACCCTTGCCTTCGGGGGGATCGGGCAGGCCCAGGCGATCGCGCACCACCGAGGCCTCGACCTTGCCGCCCAGGTCGACGAAGGTCTTGACGTTGGCCATGAACAGCTTGGTGTCGACGGCGTCGGGGCGGCGGATGCGCAGGCGGGGATAGCGCTCTTGAGGCCCCTTGTTGAGGTCGATCAGCGGGCGCACCAGGCCGTCGTTGACGGTGTTGCTGCCCTGGCGGGCGTCGTCGCGCTCGATGTCGTCCTTGACCTTGTCGTGGGCCTTGGCGGTGCCCACATGCTGGCCCACGTCGGTGGTGCCGGTCTGGCCCAGAACCGCCTTGGACACCTGGGAATCGGCGAACTCGGCGAATTCCTTCTGCACCGTGATGGTGCCGGAGATCTTCGCCTCGACCAGTTCCATGGCCATGGAATCGGGGATGATGGCGGCTACGTCGCGGGCGATGGAACGTACGGCGCGCAGCAGGATCGCCTTGTCGGCATCCGAGGCGCCGGCATGGTACTTGCCGATGCGCACCGGCTGGCCGAACACCTCCAGGAACTCGACCCACGACTTGATGTCGAAATTCTTGAACAGGTACATCCAGGCCACCGCTCGGGCCAGGCCGCCACGGACGGGCAGGCCGGACTTGGTCCGGTGGCAATGCACCACGTAGCCGAAGGGCTTCAGGGGTTCGGGCATGCCGATACCGGCGGCGCCACCCTTCAGCAGCAGGGTGCGGCCGTCCCGGCGGTCGAATTCGAACCAGCGGGGGTCGCGCCATTCGACGCGGGCCGGGCGCCAGATTCCGCCATCGGTGCGCCAGATGATCTCGCCCACCGAATAGCCCTTGCCCACCGCGTCCAGCATGTCGAACAGGTAGTCCTCGACTACCCCGGACTCCACCAGGTGTTCGCGCACCAGGTCGGCCATCTTTTGGTCGGCCGCGTCGTCGCTGGCGGCCTCCACCGTGATGGGGAGCTGCGACACCTGCAGCTTGCGCGTGCCCAGCACGGCGCGGTAATGGAGGTCCTTCTCCTCCATGTCCTCGGCCAGTTCCAGGTAGGCATCGGCGTCGCCCTGCTCGGCGGCGATCAGGAGGGAGGCCAGGCGCCGGGGCGTCAGGCCGGAGGACGGGTGGTCCGAGAGGATCTGGCGGACGCCGGCGAGGGTCGGGCCGGATTCCTCCTCGGTCAGGCGGCCGTACTCGATGGGGCGGCCGTATTGATCGACCAGGCTGGACTTGACCATCAAAATGCTCCTTGGCCGAAGCGGCCGTCGTCATCGTCGTGATCGGCGCCCCTGCCCTCGGCTTCGGCCCGGGCCGACTGGTAGCCGTAGTCGACCACCTCGCCGAAGGTGGCGGCGTAGAAGTTCAGCAGGGCCACGGCTGTATCGGCGTGGCGCTTGCCGCCATCGGTGCCCTCGGTGCGGACGTCCTTGGGAATCTTTCCGACGCCGTTGACGATGCGGAACTGGTGGAGATCTCCGCGCACGTCGAGATGGGCAGGCACGTGGATGGTCTTGTCGGCAAAGGCGGCCGAGAATTTGGGCGTCATCTCGCGTGCCCAAGCGTCCGACGGCATCAGCTCGACGATGCTTTCGGGCCCGAATTTCTGCCGCGCTTCCTGGGCCAGGACCATGCCGTTGCCGTTGGCGTCCAGCACGCCGCCCTGGAGCCGGCGGTGCTGGCGCAACCAGGTTCCGATGAAGAACAGCAGCTGCTTCTGCTGGTCATAGGGACATTGGCACAGCTCGACGATCAGCGGCACATGGCGGTGCAGAGCATGGTCGGTGAAGCCGACGGCATAGGCGGCGCGGTCCTGGCGCATGGCGAAATCGCCGCCCAGCGCGCCCAGCGCCCAGGCGGGGAACTTCTCCAGCTCGGGGACGACGTGCTCCTTGATCCACAGATCCATGTGGGCGCGGCGCAGCTGCTCGGGCCAGTCGACGAATTCCAGGCCGCCGGCCGGCTCCGGCGGTTCCCACCGCACCAGGCGGTAAGCCTGCCGCTGGGCGGCCTCGATCAGCGCCAGGGCCAACATGGTGCCGTCGCCTTCGCGGGGCACGGCGTCCAGTTCTTCCCGCATGGCCTCGGTGCGTGAGCCATAGGCGTTGCGGATGCCGGCATACCAGGCCGCCTTGTCCTGGGGGCTCATGGCGCGGCCGGTGACGGCGCACATGCGCTCATAAAGGCCGTTGGCCACCGCGTCGTCGAAGGTGACCCGATGGATACTGGCGGTGCGCTTGCCGGCGCGCACCTCCTTGATCAGGTCGTTGAAGGCGTTGGTGTTGCCGTTGTGGGTGGAGATGATGCGGATCTTGCCACCCCAGATCAGCAGGGCCAGGCAGGCGTCCAGGACGGCGGCCACGTCGCGGTGAAACGCCGCCTCATCGATCACCACGCGGCCTTGCAGACCACGGATATTGGCCGGATTGGACGACAGGGCGGAAATGCGGTGCCCACTGGCGAAGGTGACGCGGAAGGCAGCGATCTGGGAGGTCTTGACCTCGCCGCGCTCATCGACCGTCACGTCCTCGAAGACGAACTCCTCGACCTCCAGCAGCTCGCCGGCGATGGCCTGGGCCATGCCGGCGCAGGTCTTGATGAACTCGCGGCCCTTTTCCTTGGTGTCGCCGATATACCAGGTGTCGTCGCCGCCGGCCGACTTGGCCGCCATGGCGGCGGTGACGGAATCGAAGGCTTCGCCCCAGGTGATGCCGGTGCGGCGGCCCTTCTCGCCGATCTTGAGATCGGACGTGTCTTCGCACCAGGCCTTCTGGTGGGCCATCAACAGGCCGTCGGCCAGCGGGTCGTAGGTGGAAAGCGCCGAGGTGCCCCACAGATCGTCGATCAGGGATTTGGGCGGCACCCATTCAACGGCCATTTAAGCCCCCTGCCAAAGCCAGAAGGCGACCAGCGGCGGAATTCCCACCAGAAAGGCCGAGCGTCCGGTCAGGCAGGCCGCGATCCATAGACCCATAATCGGCAAGACCTGAGCCATGGCGATCAAGATCTGCATCACGCCATCCCCGCCAGCTCGCGCCGTAGCTGGGAGATGCGCTCGGCCGACAGGCCCTTTTCACCGGCCTTGGTGGCGTCCTTCACCGCCTTGTCTACCTTCTGGGCAGCCAGCCTGGCCATCTCCTGGCGGGTCTTGAGGACCATGTCGGAGTCCTTCTTGGCGGCGCTGGCCAAGTGGTCGAGGGCCTTGGCCAGGAACATCACCTTGGCGGGGTCCTGGAGCACCGGGACAGGCAGGGCCCCGTTCTCACCCTCGGGATCGGCGGGCGCCAGCTGGCCGGATTCGGCTGCCAGCACCAGGTCGGTGACCACCGAGTGCATCAACTCGACATTCAGCGCGGTGAGACGGCTTTCCTTTTCGCCCGTGCGCCGCACCAGGGCTTCGGCGATGGAGCGCGACCGCTGCAGCTTCTCGGCCAGTTGCGACAGGCCCTGGATATGGGCGCCCAATCGTCCCCGGCTCGGCACCAGGTCGGGATCGATGACCGGCGGGACGGCCAGTTCCGGCGGCAGCGCCCCGGGCAGGCTGGGCTGCCGGCCGGCGGCCAGATCCCGCAGCACGACGAGGATCTGGTCGATGCTCCAGCCGTGCGTCTGCCGCAGTTCGGCGATCAGCTCGCGCACTTCCGGCGGCAGTTGGTCGACCTTGGAGGGGCGATTGCGGCGGGACATGGATCAGCGGCGCCAGGTCGAGCGTTCGACGCCCGCGACGTCGATGCGGCCATGGGCGGCGTCCTCGCCCCGCTCGGTAATGGTCACCACCCGCACCACGTTGTCGAACCATTCCTCGGTGGTGCAGCCCCGCGCCTTCAGCAGATCGAGATCCTTGCGGATGTCGTCACGGGTGGCTTGGCCGAAGCCGCCCTGGGTGGTGGCGCTGGCGATCACCGATTCATTGGCGCTGGACCCAAGCGTCACCAGCAGGCGCAGCATGAAGGTGCGGCGGCTGGCCGCCACGGTCTCGGCAAAGCTGGCCATCAGTTATCGTCCTCAATTGCATGGCGCATCATCAGGTCCACCGGCTTCTCGACGGCGCCCAGCTTGGCGGCTACCACGTTGACTGAGCCGGTAAGCCTCACTAGTCCCTTGTCCACCTGGTGGAGTTGGGCTTTGAGTTCGTCGATGTCCCCGCGATTCGGCAGGTGCTTCAATTCGCTTTCAATGCGGGTGAATTGGTTTTTGCCCGCCGCCAACTTGGCGTCAATTTCCCCGTGATCGGTGTCGTGGTCGGTCTTGTAGCTCTCGAATTCGTCTTGAAGCACGAATTGATGGCGCATGGACCACAGCACCCAGGCCAAGACACCCTGGACGATGACGAGCAAGACCGGCCACCAGTTCAAAAACGCGTCCATCATCGCCCCCCCTTGTCCATGATATCGCTCACGGCGCGGCCTCCGGGGCGCGGGCGGCGTCCTGGGCGGCGCGGGCGGCGATGGTCGCCACGTCTACGGCGTCCTGTCCGAGTTGAGCAGCTTCGTCGCCTCCAGCACGGAGGACTGCCACCGCGCCAAGGGCCCGACCGAGGGCGGCTCGTACATCCTGACAGCGGTCGGCGCCGGCAGTGGTTTGGGTCGGGGCGCTACCACCACCGCCCCCACCGGCTCGGACGGGCTGGAGCAGGCGCTGCTCAGCAGCAGCGAGATCAGCAGACAGGCGAACGCTATCAGCCTGGGCGCGGGCGGTGTCCTGGGAGAGGTGGGCATAATCGTTCTCCAGCTTGGTGTACCGGTCGATCTGGTCCTGCATCTGGCGCAGGACGATTTCGGTCTGGTCGGCCAGGGTGGTGGCTGCATCGGCCCGCAGATCGGCGATGGCCTTGTCGTGCTGGGCGCGGTCGTAGGAGTGGACCAGGGCGCCCGAGACGGCCGCCCCGCCGATGACGGCCAGCGCGAAGGCGACCCAGGCCAGACGATTCACAGCCCGACCTCCATCTGCGCCTGATAGCGGGCGATGCGGTCCACATAGGTCAGGGTCTCGGTCGCGTGGCGGCCGGTCACATGGCCCAGGCAAGGGGCAATCACGGCCCACAGCCGAGCGCCGCCGCAGACCTTCTGGGCGTTGATGATATTGCCCGCCCCGGCGTTGTAGCTGGCCTGGGCCAGGGGCTGGCGGTCGGCAGGATCACGGCCGCCGCGCCAGATCTGGCGCAGCCGGGCCATGTAATAGGCGCCCGCCTCGATGGCGATGGGGGCGTGGGGGGACACCGCGCCCAGGCGCAGCTCGCGGGTCAGCTGGTCCCAGGTGGCGGGCATCATCTGGGCCAGGCCGGCGGCGCCCACCGGGGAGACGGCGCGGGGATCGAGGCGGGATTCCTGGTACAGCTGGGCCTTCCACGCCATGGGGCGGGGATAGTCGGGCCAGTAGGTCTTCACGGAGCGATGGATCTCGGCATCATAGGAGGTCGGGAAGACCGGCCCAGCCGAGGCGGAGGAGCAGCCCATCAGCATGCCGACCAGGATGCACAGGCCCAGGATGCGCAGGCCGTAATACCTGGACAGGGCGTCGGGGCTCCTGGCCATCTGCTCCATGGTCTGCGCGAAGGTGCGGCCGGCCCGCTGATCCAGCCAGGTGGACAGCCCGATCACGGCCAGGATGCCGAGGACGCCGTAGCCCAACCGCAGCAGCGCCGCCATGACGGCGAAATCGTCAAACATGTGGGGACCCCCGAGACGGTGATGACGTCGTCGAAGGTAGAGGCGGCGGCAAGGGTCGGGAGGGGGGACAGATGTCCGGGCCGGGGGCTACCCGGTTCAGGAGACTATGCCGATGGTCGGCGGTGAATGCAATCCGGCTGCAAACCCGATCCATTCTTCGATGATGTTGGTGCCTTCGGCTGTAAACGCGTCAATAGGAGGAGTCACCTTAAACCTCCAGGGGTGACCCATGACCATTCAACTCGTCTTCAACATCCAGTCCATCGACCTTCATCTGGCCCCGTTCATGTTCATGCTGGGTCTGGCGCTATGGGGGCGGCGATGATCAGAACAGGCGCCCCTGCCCGTCGTCGCCGCCATCATTGCCGGAATGGCCGTTGCGGTGGCGCCTTACGGTGCGCTGGTGCAGGCCGGCGGCCCGGGCGGCGGCGGCGCCGGACTTGCCCGCCGCCAGGGCGGCCCGCATGATCCGCCACTGCCGAACCCGCCCGGCGCTGGGACCCAGCGGGATCTCCACATGGCCGCCGCCCAGGCGCCCGGCGATGGCCAGCGCCGCCTCCATGCCCACCAGGTCGACCAGCCAGTGCCCGGGCGCCAGGTTGTCGGGCCGGGGGATGTAGACCCGCTCCAGCCCGCCCTTGGCATGGGCGAGCTGGAGGGCGGCGGCGGTGCCGGCCACCTCGGCGATCTCGGCCAGGATGCCGGTGAAGAGGTCGTTGGCAGAATTGGACGACGGGGCGGTCATTCAACGGCCTTTCAAGGCGATGCGGACCCGGCGGTGCCAATCGTCCCACCCCATCTCAGGGCGTTCTCCGCCAGAAACCTCGGACAGGAGATCGCGCAGACGGCCGTTCTCGGCCTTCTCCTCACGCCACCGGCCTTCCCAATAGCGTTCGGCGCCGGGAGCGGCGTTGTTGTCGAAGCCGCCAACGAAGGTTCCGGGTTCACTCATGGTCATTCTCCCTTGGTGGTTTCGGCCAACACCTTCCGGGCGGCCCTGGCGCGATTGGCCGCGTAGCCGACGATCTGGAGACGATCTTCCAAGAGCGTGCCGCGCTTGCCGGCATCGCGGGCCAACGCCTCCAGGCTCGCGGCGGCTTCCTCCAAGGCCGTACGCAGACGATCAATCTCGGCCAGCGCGTCGGACAAGAGGGTGATTTCCTCGGCCTCGTCCAGGCCACCCATGCCGCGCACGATGGCGCGAAGACGGTCAGCGATGCTGTTTTCATCACTCATCGTCCTGCTCCTCAACTTCAGATATCACCGTTGCGTTTGGCGGCGGCCTTGGCCATCTGCCGCAGCCGCCGCTGCCTCTCGCGCTCGCCGCTGTGGGGAGACCGGGGCTCGTTCCGAGGCACAACCACATCGACCCGCTTTTCGGGGGCCTCCTGCTCACTCGACTGGGGGCGGGAAATGACGAAGGACTGAGACGCAGCCAGAGCCCCGAGAGCGCCAGCGGCGAAAAGGAATCTTTGGTTCATACGCATCGCCTTGTTTCCTTCAGTTTGCCGCCGGGGGAGCGGGGCATTCATAAGGTTCGGGCGTTTCGTCCCGGAACCGTGTCCATAGGGAAATCATGTGCTCGGCCAGGGCCCGGCGTGCCGGCTCGGTGAGGTCAGAACCATTGCCGACCGGCATTTCCGCATCGAAGACGAACAGCGTCTCGCTGATTCCGATGACCCTGACCACATTTCCCAGCGGCATCCCTTGGCTTTCGCGGGCAGCTTCCCGATGAACCTTTCATGCGGCATTTCATCTCTCCTTCAGACTGCGCACGCGGGCGCCGAGGTCGGTGAGCAGTTTGTCCAGCTGGGCGGTGGTGCAGAAATGCAGCGACGCCACCCGGATCAGGCCGTAGGCGTGGGCAGCCATGTCATGGGCGGGGGCGGCGCCGGCGGCGTCCAGGATGCGCCATTGGGCGGCCAGGACGGCGCGGCGGCCCTTGAAGGCCGGTTCCAGCTTGTCGAAATCGGCCCAGCGCACCCCGGCCCGTGTCGCCCAGGCCCTCAGACCCTCGATCACCGGGGCGGCCTGGTCGGCGCGGACGAAGCGCAGATCGGTGACACCATGCTGGCGCTGGACGAACTGGCGCAGCGCCGATTCGCGGGGGTCGGAGACCTCGCCCAGGTTATGGAGTGAGATCCACAGGGCGCGGGCCAGCTTGGCGTGGGGCGACCGGGCGGCGTTGGCCGGGGCCGGGGCCCGGCCAACGCCGTTGAGGTGATCGAGTACCTGGCGCAACTGGGCGTCGGTGCAGTCCTTGGCCGAGCGCTTGCCGGTCTGGACCTCCAGCATGTCGCGATAGGCGTCGTCGTCCAGGCCATTGGCCTTGGCGGCGGCATGGACGGCGGCGTTGAGGGCGCGGCGGGCGGGGGTGGCTGTCATGCCTTGCCTCCCGGCCGCGCATGGCGTATCGATCCCCACAACGAAGAGGGGAGGTTGCCGTGCGGGAAACCCAATTCATGCTGTTCGGCATCGCCATGGGCGCCGTGGTCGGTCTGACCTTCGGCCACTACATTCCCTTCGGCGATTCCGAGAAGGTGGCGGCCTGGGTTCAGGCGGTGGGCTCGATCTGCAATTCCGAGAAGGTGGCGGCCTGGGTTCAGGCGATTGGCACACTCCTGGCCTTGGTGGTCGCCATCGTCGTGCCGTGGTGGCAGCACAAGAAGATCGAGGAGGAGCGAAAGCGGGAGGACTTCCTGCGGGGGCGGGTTATCGCGATCACGATTCTTCCAGAGATCGTAGATTTGTATGATCGCCTGATAAAGCTGAAGAACGCCTCCATCAAAATTGTTGCATCTGGAGATGCCAACCGCTTCCTGGAATTTGGGAAGTTTACCATCAGTCGTCCGCAAAAAATCAGCGAACGCCTCGATTCCATGTACCTTCTCGGAGATGCTGGTGATCCCGTATTGGCACTGATGGCTCGCCTTGATCTCTATGCGATCCAACAGCAAAGGACGATAAACTCTGTAGCCGTTTCGAATGACGCCGCAAAGGCGCTTAGCACCATGCTCATTCAAATGTTCGAGATGGCTGAAAAGGCCTTCAGTCAAGTCAGTGCCTTTCGTTGACGGGGCAAATTTGATCATCCCAGCACCCCCGCCACCTTGTTGCCGGCAGCGACGCCGGCGTTGACATCGATGGCGCGGGCGGCGCGGTGGCCGCAGGCCTTGGCGTCGTCGCGGAAGGCGCCCTTGGCATCGGCCAGGGCGCGGGCCGGGCGGAATTTCTGCCCCCGATCCTCCAGCACAGATTTGAGGGTGGCCTGGTTATTGGTGATCAGGGCGCGGGCACGCGGCCCGTCCTCGGGGCCGCCGTAACGGCGCCACAAGCCCCTTTCCAGCTTGTCGTGCAGCCCGGCCGCCAGGGATTCCAGGAACGCCTTGACGGCCTGATTGCGGGTGGAGGGCTTGCGCCGGCGGCGGTAGGTGTCGCTTTCGCGGAAGGCCGACAGGGCCTTGGTGCAGGCGGCGCGCAGCACCTGGTGGACGTAGTCGGCCACCAGCACGTCCTGGGCGCGGCCGAAATAGGCGAAGGACCAGGAACTGCGGTCGCGCACGTAATAGCCCCGGCAATCGGCGAAGACGGCCACCGCCATCCACACCTTGTCGAGCGGCGAGCGGCGGCCCAGGCCGATGGAATGCTCGCAGTACTCGGGCGCCGCCAGGTCGTCGGCGGACAGGCCGTGGGCCGAAAGCAGCTCGGCCATCTTCTCGGCGGCGGCCAGGGCCTCGGCCTCGGTGCAGCCGGCCTCCACCGTCTTGGCCTGCAGCGCCCGCAGACGGGCGCGGATCTTGTCGAGATCGGTCATGTCAGTCCTCCGCCTCGGTGAGGCAATCGGCGGTGATCTCGTCGATCTCGCGGGCGAAGCCTTCCAGGGTCTCGGCATGGCGGTCGGCGGCGCCGACGATGTACTGGTCCACGTCGTCGTAGCGCAGCGCGATGGAGCGCAGGGACTTGATGGCGTGGTCGATGTTGCGGCGGCTCTGGGCGGCCATCTGCTTGGGCGTGGGCATGGTCATCACCTGGTCCGGGTTTCGTGGTAGCGGTTCAGCGCGTCCCGGATGTCGGGCCAGCTGAGGCCTGCATCCTCGGCCGCCGCCAGGACGCGCATCAGGTCGGTCTTGGGGTCGGGCTGCTCGGCCTCCTGGTGGAGCGCCAGGGGTGCGAGATCGCGACGCAGATCCGCAGCGGCCTGCTGCAGCTCGCGCCCGCAGGCAGAGCGGGCGCCCAACGCCCTGGCGCCGATCCGCGCCAGGTTGTCGAGCCGCAGCAGGGTATCGAGCAGCCGGGTCATGGATCAGGCCTTCCGCTTGATGGGCTTTTCGCGCCGGGCCTTGCGATCAGCATTGGCGCGTTTCCACAGCAGACTGGTCGTGCAGCGCTGGCCGTTGATCAGCCAAGGCGAATTGGGGTCATTGGAGCGCACCACGTCGTTGTAGGACCGGCGCAGCGCATCGACGGCGGGCTGGTCGGGGCCGTAATCGGGCTCGGCGTGGGTGACGCCCTTCGCCTTGATGTGTTCCTCGATCAGGCGCTGTTCCTCCGATGGCGGCATGGGGGGGGGCGCGGCCGGGCGGTCGACCACCAGGGCCATGGCGGCGACATCGTCGTCGCCGGTGCGGATCTCGACCTGGGGCGACTGCAGTTCGACGCCCTTCTCCTCGGTTCCGGTCTCGGCGGCCATCACCTCGGCCATGGTGCGGTGTCCGGTCAGCGCCCAGGACTGGCCGGCAGGGATATTGCGCTCGGGCTGGGGTTGCGCCTCCTCGGCCGACTGCCCGTCCCGACGGCGCTCGCGGGCGATACGCCATTCATCGATCCAGCCGAAGCGGTAGGCGTTGGCGAAGGCACTTCCGTTCCTGAGCCCCATACACTCTTCGATCTCCTTGGCCTCCAGGCCTTGCTGGCAAAGGCGATGCAGTTCGGCCTTGCGCTCCGTGGTCCACTGGACATGCCCCTGAGGCACCTTGCGGCTCGGGGCAGGCGGCGGGGTCAGGTCTTGGGCGGGGCTTTCCTGGCCAGGGCCTTGCGCAGGCGACGGGTCGCCCGATTCTCCGTTGTCGCCATGCGCAGGATTTCCGGCGTCGGCGTCGCGGAGAAGGTCGCCGCTTTCAGCCGGTTGGCCTCCTCGCTCTCCCGTCTCTGTTGAGCCGGAGTCGGATGTCGCCACGGGCGTTTCGACAGGGCGGTCATGATCGGTCTCCGTGACGGGATCGGGCTCGTCGCCCGGCATGATGATGGCGTCCCACTGGCGCTCCTCGGCCAGATCGGCGGCGAGATCGTCCGTAGCTTCGGCGGGCACACAGTACCTCTGGTACAGCACGAACTCTTCGGCCTTGGCGGCCATCTCGATCACGCCGGCGCCGGCGGTGGGGAGCAGCAGCTCGATCAGGTGGAGGCGCAGCGCGGGGCCGGTGGGGATGGTGGCGGCGATGGTCATGCGGATGGTCCTCGGACGGGGCCCCGGCGCCGTTCCCGACGCCGGGGGCTGTGGTGGTCAGTCGGCGACGGCGGCCAGGGCCTTGGCCAACTCGTAGACGCGCTGGCGCACCTTGGGGTCGGTGATGTTGTAGTAGGCTCGCACCAGTTCCAGGGTTTCCCGCCGGTTCATGGGGTTGGGCTCGAAACCGGCGGCAGCCTCGGGCAGGACGACGCCGCCCTTGATGATGTTGACCGGGCTCTGGTCCTGCACCGTCTCGGCCATGTCGTCGAAGAAGTAGGAGACCGGCACGTCGAGGACGCGGGACAGGTCGAACAGGCGGCTTGCCCCGATGCGGTTGGCGCCGCGCTCGTACTTCTGCACCTGCTGGAAGGTCAGGCCGATCTTCTCGCCCAGCGTCTCCTGGCTCATGCCCAGCAGGGTGCGGCGCAGGCGCATACGGCCGCCGACGTGGACGTCCACCGGATTGGGGGCGCCGTCGTCGAGGCGACCACGGGTGGAACGATTACCGGTGGAGATGGGGCGGGACTTTTTCGGAATGGTGCCGGAACCGGCGGTCATGATATTCATGGTGCTCTCCTGAAGTTCGCGGCATTGGCCGCTGTGAAGGCCGAGGATGCGCCGGGCCATGGCCTCGGCCACCGGCGCCGGGATCAGCAGGGTCTCATTGCCCCAGCGCATCTCGAACGTGCCGGCATCCTTCCAGCCATGGGTCAGGGTGGCCTCGGTCCTGGTCTGCATGGGATCAGTCCTCCCGCTTGGGCTGGGTCTGGGGCTCGGAAACAAAGCCCTCGTCGACCGGCGGCCACGGCTCGCCCGCCTGGGCCGGCGCCTCGACCACCTCGCCCGCCTCGCCGGGCAGCAGCTGCAGGGCGACCAGGTCGGCCAGCTGGCCGAGGGTGGCCCAGTCGCCCTCGATGGGGATGGGGCGGCCGAAACGCTCCTCCAGGTCCAGCTCGACGCAGGCCTGGTTGCGGCCGTCGAGACCGAGGTCGGCGGGGCGCATTCCCAGGTGAAGGGCGGGATGGCCGGTAACGTACATGGCGACCGCGTCCAGCACGGCGACGGCAATCGCGTCGCGGGTCAGGGGCGGCGGCGGCTCGCGGACCACGTCGGGGGCGGGAATGCCGTCCCTGCAGGCCACCGGCAGGGCGGCGATGCAGGTGGCGCACAGGTCGGCGGCGAGCGTGCAGGTCTGGCAGCGCGGGAAGGTGTGGGAGTGCTGGGGCATGGCGTCAGCTCCTCAATGACGGTTCACGGTAGGGACCGGTGAGCGGCACGGCATATGTCCACCCCCCCCCGCCGGGTCGATGACCTGGCACAGGCTGGCGAGGCGCACGTCGGGGCCGCCGACGGTGCGGAGCAGGGCCAGGGTGGTGCGGTTGATCTCGATCACCTCGGCGGTGCCGGAGAAGTAGTGGTGGTGATAGCCACCGGGGGACCAGTTGGCATCCGGCGGGATCGGCTCGTAGGCGTGGGTGACGATGTCGCCCACCTTGATCTCGCGGCCGTTGAAGTCGAGGAGCGACATGGTCAGGACTCCTCGAGAGGGACATAGACGAAATTCAGCAGCTCCTGGTACCAGGGGGCCGTGTCAAGTTCCGTGCTGTCGTGGGAGAACACCGCTTCCGAGCCGTTCCGGGAGCCGACGAAGTGTCCGTTGAACGTGCTGTAGGCAATACCGAAGGTATGGTCGCCGTGGGTGAAGGCGAAACGGATGAAATCGCCTCCCTCGTCGTAGGCGCGACGGTCGAGCGGAAAGCCGGCGGTCGCGCAGGACTGCTCGATTTCTGCCAGGGTCTTGTGGCGTGCGAATTGCTGCATGGCCTCAGCCCTCCCCCTGGCTGCCAGCCTGGATGCGCTCCGGGATGCCCAGCAGGCGCAGGGAACTGGCGATCAGATCGCGGGCTACCTCGGTGTTGCCTCCCTCCAGGGACAGGTGCATCAGGGCGCGGTCCAGCAGGTCGGCCAGACGGGTGTTGAGCTGCTCGGTTTCCTCCACCTGCCGACGCAGGCTGCGGCGTTCGAAGGCGGCGGGGGTGGGCTCGACGGCGGCCAGGTCGAGGGGGACCATGGACCAGTTGGCCTGGGGATTGGGCCGGCGGTAGATGCGGATGTAGCGCTTGGAGCCCACCACGCGGACGGAATCGTCAATGGCGCGGCAGAAGTCGGGCCAGCGGGGATCGTCCACCTGCATGCGGCGCAGCGCCAGGATGGAGCGCACGTCCACCTTGCCCTCCTGGTCGACCTTGAAGGCCCGCTGGATCAGGGTCATGAGGAAGGGATCGACGCCGGTGCCGCGCTCGCGGATCAGGCTGTCGAGCACCGTCTTGGCCGCCTGCAGCTCGGGGCCCAGCACGATGCGCTCGGACACCGCCACCTTGACCTGCAGCAGGCCGTCGAAGCTGGTGAAGGTGCGGTTTCCCTTGGTCTCCTTGGGCTCGACGCCGTAATCCTGGGCGATCAGGGCGTCCAGGGCGGCGATGTCGGCGTCGGTGTGGGCGGCGAAGCGGGCCAGCTCGGCCGACAGATCCTCGCCGTAGGCGACCACCTTGCGGACCATTTCGTCCATCAGGAGATCCATGGGCTTGATGTTGGCCAGCGCCACCAGATTGCCCTTGTCGTCGGGCAGGCGAGCGATGCCGTCGACGATGACGGCGCCAGGGTGGTTGATGGTCTGTTGAACGGTCATTGAAGGGCCTCTTACGGTTGGGGCGGGATGAAGTGGGTGAAACCGAGGGAGGGCGCGGTGTCCTCGATCTCGGCGGCGATCTCGGCCGAGGCGGTGAGCAGCACCACCAGGGCGACGGCGAACGCCAGGCCGGGCAGGATCAGGGGGCGCATGGGGCGTCTCCCTCGGCGAACAGGGACAAGGCGCGGGTGACGAAGGCCTGGGGGTCGCGGCGGGCCAGCCGGCCGAGACGGTGACGCAGTTCGTCGACCATCACCGTCACCATCCGCGAGGCCGCATCGGACGCCAGGTCGGCGGGGAGGTTGACGGGGGCGCGTTCCACCTGTTCCAGCAAGGCGGCGACGCGGCCGGCGGCAACGGAATCGCGCTCCAGCCAGCCCTCGGCGGCACGCAGGCCGTGGGACACCGTGGTGTGGTCCTTGCCGCCCAGCTGGGCGGCGATCTGCCCCAGCGACATGCCGCGCCCGTGGCGCAGCACCCACATCACCGCCCAGCGGGCGCGGACCACGTTGCGGCTGCGGGACTCGCCCTCGATCATCCGCAGGGAGACGTCAAATTCGGCGGCGACCAGGCGCTTGATGTCGGCGGGGGTCATGCCGGGACTCCATCGGGGGACGTCGGCCGGTTGAGGTTGGAGGCGCGCTGGACGCCGCCGAGACGCAGCTTGCGGGCCAGGGCCAGGGTTTCGATGTCGGTGGTGGCGATGATGCCGGCGTGCAGGCGCAGGGCCATTTCCCAGGCCCAGGCCCGCGCTGCCGCCTCGTTGAACACGGCGATGAAGGTCTGGCGGGATTCGCGGGACAGGGTGGCGCCGTCGGGGATGGCGGCGAAGGATTCGGCCAGCCCCTCCATGGTGGTGGCCAGCGAGTCCTTGGGGTCGGCCACCAGGCCTTCCTCCATCAGGTGGACCAGGTCGCGGGCGTCCTTGAGGTTGCCGACGAAGACCCGCAGCTTGGCGGCGTCCTGGCGCCGGCATTCGGCGTCGATGGTGGGGCCGAGCCAGGTCAGGGCGGTGGCCAGCAAATCATCCAGCAGCATGGTGCAGGTGTCAGCCATGGGATTGACCTCCAGTGTCGATACGGGAATGGGGGCAGCCGGCGCGGCAGGCGCGGTAGAAGGCGATGCGCTGGGGGTTGTGGGGGGACCACTCCGCCGACTGGTGACGCATGCAGAGATCGGTGGCGAGATCGCCCACCAGGGGACAGGCGACGGTGGCGGCCATCAGGCGGCCCCGAACAACCTGCTCCACCTTGGCGAGGTCGCCCCGGTAGGTGTTGGACAGCACGTAGGAAACGGTGGCCGGAGAGTACTGGACCAACGTCGCCGCCCGCTTGGCGCTGGTGCGGTCGCATTCCTCGGCCAGGGCCAGGACCCAGGCGGGGATGGATTCGCCCCAGGCGGCCCGCGCCCTGGCGATGGCGGTGGCGCGGTCAGTCGTCATGGGGGGCCTCCTGCCACATCACCTTGCCCAGGTTGGGGTCGAAGACGGTCTGCAGGCGCTGGACCATGGGCGGACGGGGGCCGGTATTCCTGACCAGCCGCAGGCGGTTGGGGGCGCCGAGACGGCCGAGCTTTCCTCCCCTCGTCGCTTCGTGGGTGACCACCAGATAGCCGGCGGACAGCAGGTGCTTGCAGTAGTCCTGCGAGTCCACCTCGGACACCACCTGATCGTCGACGGATGCGGCGATGGCCAGGTCGCGCCAGGTCCAGTCGCCCTTCAGCATGCGCATGGCGCGCCACATCAACTCGCGCACGGTGACGGGCAGCTGGGTGCCGTCGCGGCGCAGCCGGGGCGCCTCGGCGCCGGTATCCCGGACCAGGCGCCAGAGCTTGACGGCGAACTGGGCGCCGGCGCGGACGCCGACCATGCCGCTTTTCGCCGGCAGGGTGCCGGCGCACGCGATGTAGCCGCCCTTTTTCAGGCATCCCAGGTAGGTGCGGATGGTGTCGGCGGGCTGGCGGGTGGCCTTGGCCAGGTCGTCCAGGGCGAAAGAATCGCGCCGCGCCCGGATGGCCTCCCACACGGCCTGGCGGCCGAAGGGCTTGCCCGGCCGGACGCCCTCGTGGATGGGGCTGCGGGCCATGGTCAGAACCTCCGGGCCGGCGGGCGGCCGGTGAAGAACTGGCCGCCCAGCTTGCGCCAAGCCGCCAGATCGATGGCGGAGAGATCGGCGGCGGCGGCGGTCTCGGCCACCTTGTTGAGGTTGACGCACAGGCGCCGGGTGCAGGCCGCCGATTCGGACAGCGCCTCGGCCAGCAGGTCGTCGGCCACGGCGAGGTCGGGGCAGTAGCGGCCGGCCAGCACCTTGGCGTCGCGCAGATCCACCGGTTCGGCCGCCGCCCAGTCGAGCATGCGGTTGTGGACGCGCTCGAAGGGCAGCAGCTTGCGGGGCAGTTCCTCCTCGCCGATCAGGATGATGGCGCCCTGGGAGCGTTCGTAGATGGCGCGGACCACCTCGATCATGCCGTTCTTCACCAGGATGTCGGCCTCGTCGATCAGGAGCGGCCGGCCCGACAGAGCCAGTTCCTGGCCGATCTGCTCGACCAGTTCGGGAATTGTCCCGGCCGGGCGGATGCCCATGTCCTTGAGGATGGAAAGCGCCAGGTGCTTACGGGTCCAGGTGACGTCCACCTGGACATGGTAGGCGCGGCCCTTGTTGGCGGCGTGGATGGCGGCGAAGGTCTTGCCGTAGCCCGAGGGGCCGTAGAAGGCGGCCATGCCGGGCAGGCCGGGCGCCCGCTTGACCACGCGCTCCACCAGGCCGCCCAGCAGGGCGACGTTCCTGAGCGGCGCCACGACGGTGGGAATGTTCTGTTCGGTCATCAAAGTCCCTCTCTTTCTGGTGGCGGTCGTTGCCGCCCCTGTCGTCCTCAGGCGGTCAGCGCCGCCGGGCCGAAATCCTCGTAAAGCTGGCGCTGGGCCACGATGTCGGGCAGGCGCGACTGGCGGATCGCCCAGCGACGGTCGTCGTCCGGCACGTCCTGTCCCGCCTCGATGCGCGCCTCGATCTCCAGGATGCGGCGCAGCCGGGTGGCGGGGTCGTGCAGCATGGGGACCGGTGGGGCGGCGGGCGCCGCCATCTCGGCCTCCAGCGCCGCCAGTTGGGCGGCTTCGGCCTCGGTGATGGGCTTGGCCACCGGAATGGGCCGGCGGGCCCCCACGGCGCCCAGGTTGGGGGCCTTGAACATCGGGGCCACCACCTTGCTTTCCAGGGCGATGGGGGGGGCGGCGGACGGGATCAGGGCGGCGAATTCGGCGGCGTCCATGCGACGCTCGGCGGCGAGCATG
Source organism: Magnetospirillum sp. XM-1 (assembly GCF_001511835.1). Lineage (NCBI taxonomy): Bacteria > Pseudomonadati > Pseudomonadota > Alphaproteobacteria > Rhodospirillales > Rhodospirillaceae > Magnetospirillum > Magnetospirillum sp. XM-1. The sequence goes on along the minus strand of NZ_LN997848.1, from coordinate 4,043,106 downwards.
GTCTTGGCCGCCTTCATCCAGGTGCGCCGCGCCCGTCCATGCTCGCGGGCGGCGGCGGCATCGGCGAAGCCGGCCGCGTCGATGCAGGCGGCGGCCCCGATATAGCCGCCGTCCAGGCGGTAGACGTGCAGATCGGCGGCCAGGTCGTCGGGGTCGAAGCGGGCGATCAGGGGCTGGCCCAGGTGGTCGTGCAGGGAATCGGACCAGTAGACGTTGCCCAGCAGCTTGATCTTGCCGTCGGTACGGTCGACCTTGACGCCCTCGGCGGCCAGCAGCCACAGGCGGCGCTGCTCGGGCTCGGCCTTGCGGATGGCGGAGATTTCGTAGGATTCGGCGAAGGCCTGGTCGAAGGACTTCACCCCGCCGCAGACCTGGGAGCGGCGGCCGGGCCGGGCGTTGTGTTCGGCGAGCTGCTCGGCCAGCACGCGCAGGAAATCGTCGAGGTCGACGGCCTTGGAGCCGTAGTTTTCCGGCTTGGCCATGGGATTGTTGCCGCACCAGGCGCCCGCGAAGGCGGGATGGCGGGCGACCGAATCGCACAGGTCGCGGAAGGCGCGCTCGATGGGCTTGGATTGGCCGGAATAGGGCAGCGTGAAGTGGACCTGGATGCCCAGCAGGGCGCAGAGGCCCACCGGGTCCTCGTCACGCACCTTGAAGCGAAAGCGGGATGCGGTGCCGGCGGTCAGCGCCTTGTTGGCGAAGGCCCTGGTGTTGTCGAACCAGATGTGTTCGGGGATGCCCCAATCCTCGACCAGGTCGCCCAGGGCCAGGCGGATGGAATCGCGGTTCTCGCTCTTGTCCACCCGCCATGCGACGATCTTGCCGGAATAGAGATCCTGGAAGGCCACCATCATGGGCCGGCCGATCTCGCCGTCGGGCCAGCGGACGAAGACGTCGAACTTGTGGCCGTCGCCGTTGACCGCTTCCAGCGCATGGAACATGGATCGGTCGCGAGTTTGGGCGGGATAGAGGCGCTTCAAGGCGTCCTCGCCTTCGCGGGCCAGGACGCGCATGGTCAGGCTCCTTGCTCGGCGATGAAGGCGCGGAAGCGGGCCTTGGCGGCGGCGGGGGCTCGGGTGTAGCGGGCGACCAGATCGGCGAACGCCTTGTCGGCGGGATCGGTCTCGGGGGATTTGCGCCCCTCGACCTCGGCCAGGGCGGCGGCGACGTTGAGGGCGGGGGATTCGGTGCGCAGCAGGGCGTCGAGGATTGCGGCTTGCTGCTGGGGGCCCAGCTTGGCCAGGGCGCGCAGCTGCTGCTGGTGATCCTCCAGCCAGGTGCCGGGGATGCGCTCACGGCTGTCATCGGACAGCTTTTCCCACATCCGAACGCTCTTGCGGATCTCGGCATCCGACAGATTGATGCGGCCCTTGGCGGCCTCGTCCGATGCGAAGGAGAATTTCTCCGTTGCATCCTTGGCGTGGTGCCAGCGCGCTTTGGCGCCCGCCTTGCCCTTTCCCGCCAATTCGGGATGCATGCGCTTCCACACCACGTCGCGCTCGGCCAGGAAGGCTGCGCGGTCGAACATGGACAGCTCGTTGCGGGCCAGGTTCTCGTCGATCTCGGCGATACGGGCTTCGTCGTCGCTCTGTGGTCGGATGATGGAGTCGATGAATTCGTCACCAATCACATCGCCACAGGCGTTCAGGCGATGGAGGCCGATGGTCAGTTTCCAGCCGCCATCGGCCTTGGGGCGGATGACGATGGGCTGGTGCAGGCCGCGTCCACCCTTCGCCCGCTCCGTCAGGATGGAATCGGCGATCAACTGCGCCTTGATGGGGTTCAGCTTCCGCAGGCGGCCGCTGGCATCGATGTCGGCGATGCGGACGCTGTGGATGCGGTCGATGGCGGCCGGGGCATTCATGTCAAAGTTTCCTGGCTCTTTTGACGGTGACGGGCCGGGGCGGCTGTGCGAGATTTCCGGGTACGACGGTGATCGATGCGAATGGCCGCATCGCCATCCCGCCGGGGACGGCGCCAGCGACCCGGCCACAGCTCCCACAGGGGAACGCTGAGGTATTCGGCGATGGCGATCTCGGCGGCACGGTGGCGGCCAAGCAGCGCGGCACGGCAGGCGTGGTCGGGAAGGTTCTTGTCCCGGGACAAGTCGGACAGGGACTTGCCGGTCCTGCGAACCGCCGCCTTGATGTCCTCCCGGTGCCAACCTTGCTTGGTCATCGTCCCTCAAGTTTCGGCCCAGGCCGATTTTTATTGGTCGAAGTGGTTACGTTCGTAACCTGTATACCGATTTTTATCGGCGTCAGCAACCGGATGGACGCTTCCAAGTTCGATTTTTGTCGGCCAGGCGCCGAATATTCGAGGAATCAAGGCGTTATGGCGAACATGGAATCCCCGAAAGAACATGGAAACGCGGTTCCAGGCTGGACGCCGGAACTTGGAATCCGACTTTCGGAGGTTTATCGCCTGCTGGGGGGGATGAGGGCCGCCGGAGCCATCTGCGGCAGTTCCGACGAAACCCTGGGAAAGTGGCGGGACGGTCATGCGCGCCCGTCCTTCCTGGCCCTGGCGCAGCTGGCGGTCGCGGCCGGCGTCTCGCTGGACTGGATCGCCTTCGGCGTGGAGCCCCAGGCACAACCGGCCGCCGCCCCAGATCAGGCCATCGCCATCGACGAAGAGCTGCTCGAGGCCGCCATAGTTGGCGTCGACGAATTCATCGCCGAGCGCGGCCTGTCCATTCCCTCGGATCGCCGCGCCGCCCTGGTGGCTACCATCTATGCTCTAGCCGTAGAGGATGGGGCGAAAGACCTTGCAAAGAAGCCATCAGCAATAGCAAAGTTCATAAGGCTTGCTGCTGTTGGGTAGGGTCAATGGACACTAGGGAAGCCAAACTTGAGAGGGTGAGAAAACTTCTAACAAGCGCTGCGGGGGCAAACGACAATACGGTGAAGGCGGAAGCAACCCGGCGTGACGATATGGTCGAGCAGATCTATCGGTTCGTCGGGACTTATGACCTGAGCCGGCGCGTCAGCTTCTACAATCGAATGGCGACTTGTTTTGAGTAGACACAATCGAAGAATTGAGCGACCCCCAGCTGGAGGTCATCGGAGAGCGGATGTGCGCCTTCCTCTCCCTGGAGCCGACGGTGGCCGTATTGATCGCGTCTTGCGCGGAGGAAACCTGAATGCGCGCCATCATGATCGTCATTGCCCTACTGGCATCCATTCCCGCCGCTGCCTCGGAGATCTCGCCGATCCAGTTGGAGTTGGCCGCATGGTGCGGTGCCAAGACGACGGTGCTTCAGCGCATGGGTGAACGATTTGCCGCAGTTGAGTGCGTCAAGGGGGCGCAAACTGCATATGTTCTTGGTGAGGCCGCCGCTCCGTTTGCGGCTCAGGTTGTGGTTGATCTGCGCCAAGAAAATATCGAGGTCAGCTATTCCTTCATGGTAAAGGTCATGCGCCATATTCTAGACGACAAGGAATGGCCTGACGCCCAGCGTTTCATTGAGAAATGTCTGAATACACTGTATGTCCCGGAGAAGAAAGAGCTTCGACTTGGAACGCACTCAATCAGCCTTCAGCGAAATTCTGACGTGATGATGACCATGATTGTCGCCCGGAGGCCGAAGCCCTGGCACGACGCCTTTGATCCGTGGAAGGACTAGCCCTCCAAGATCAAGTGTCCCACAAGCCGATTTTGTGGGCGGACTCTAAAACCCTGGGCGGCACACCAGGCCAACACCGAACCCAGGCATCCCGCCGTGTCCCGCCCTATCCCGGATAGTCCCGGTTCCCTCCAAGACCTAGTGTCCCCTAACACAGACAACTCGGCGATGGATCGGCCAAACGTTGCTCGCAACTCCCCAAGCGCGAGGAAGAAGTTCGGTCCCATAGCATCGTGCGCCATGGGATGCATAACGTGAAATTCCGGCCACCGATGATCGAGGAAGCGCCGACAGGCACCGCGCATCTGATTGACCGGAGGGGTTGCCGGGGCATCATCGGCAAGACGTTGCAAGGCGCTCGTCAGCTCGCACCGAATGTCGTTTAGCGAATGAATAACCTGGCTCTCCACCTCAAGCGTGAAGTCGTTGAACAGCACTCGGCGGTCGGCGAGGAAAATCAGAAGCTCCCGGACGATCTTACGTTCCGGCTCAGGCGGGCTCCACTGCAACCCGATCATGGACAGTGAAAAGCCGGTGACAGAAACGGCGCTATGTCGGCTTACACTCAAATTATAAGCCCATGGCGGCCTATGCTAAGTTATTGATTTCCATGGGAATGTCGGCTTACAGCCAAATAGGTTCCTCAGCGGCGCTCAATCGTGCCCACCCGTGAGCCGCTGCGGTCATACTGTACCCGGTCGCCGTTCGGCTGGCCCATGAGGGCTGCGGATGGTTGTTACCGCCCTGCCAATCGGCCAGGCGCCCGCGTCCCCAGGGCATGCCTGTGGCTGCGCGCCATACAAACGTAATAAATGTTTTGATGTAGGCTTCGTTCAGGTAATCTTGCACTCACGACGTGGGCTTTATGCCTTGGATGCTTTTGCCGTTGCCGAAATGGGTCCGCAACGCCGCTCCGGTCACCCCCGGTGAGGTCCTGTGAAAGGTGCCGTAAAGTTCAGATACGCCATCCGGTTCATCGATGTAGGGAGCAAGAACCCTGATGACGAAAATTCTGGCTGTTGATGACGATCCCATATGCCTTGAACTTCTGAGCGATGCCCTGCTTGACGCGGGGTATGGCGTCGACCAAGCCGTCGATGGGGAGGATGCGTGGGAGAAGCTCAACGCCAGCCGTTATGACCTCGTCCTGCTCGACCGGATCATGCCTCGCCTCGACGGGCTGGGGCTTTTGCGGCGCCTCAAGGGCGATCCGGCGCTTGCGGACATCCCCGTCGTCATCCAGACGGTCGCGACCTCCCACGAGGACATCAAGGACGGCCTCGACGCCGGGGCATATTATTATCTGGGCAAACCGGTCTTTCCGGACGTGCTCCGTGCCCTGGTGAGGGGAATTGTTGCGGATCAGGCTGAAAGAAACGGCCTGAGGCAAGCCAAGACCAATATGCTCACCATGCTTGCCGCCCTTCAGGTCGGGGATTTCTCGTTCCGGACCCTCGATGACGTCCGCCATCTGGCCGCGGGGCTTTCCGAGCTCTGCGCCAGGCCCGAGGCCGTTGGCATGGGCCTGCTGGAATTGATGATCAATGCCATCGAGCATGGAAATCTCGGCATCACCTATTCGGAGAAATCCGAACTGCGGAAATCGTGGCGATGGAACGACGAAGTCGAGCGCCGCCTTTCAACGGCCCCGTGGTCCCGGCGCACGGCCCGCATCAGCGTGAGCCGCAATTCCTCCGACATAGAATTCGTGATCAGTGACGAGGGGGAGGGGTTCGACTGGACCCCTTATCTCCGGATCGACCCGAAGCGGGCGTTCGACCTGCACGGGCGCGGCATCGCCATGGCCAATGCCGAGGGGTTCTCGCGAATGGAATACCAGGGCAAGGGCAACGTCGTTCTTGCGGTCGCCCCCGCATCAGCCTGCTGACCCGGATGCGGTGGGTTCGATGTACGATTCGTCGGTGGTAGCGGAGGGGCTGAAATGACAGGCGACGCGACATACGAAGTGCCCCTCGCCGTGGATTTCGAAACCATATTGGTGGTCGACGACACTCCGGAAAATCTTACGGTGCTGGGGGAATTGCTCCGGCCGCATTACCGGGTGCGTGCCGCCAATTGCGGTGAACGGGCGTTGCGGGCGGCCGGCTCGGCTCCCCGTCCGGACCTGATTCTGCTCGACGTGATGATGCCGGACATGGATGGCTATACCGTCCTGAAGCGCCTTCGGGCCGACCCGGTGACACAGGGCATTCCGGTGATTTTCGTGACGGCCATGAGTGGAATGGCCGACGAGGAGATGGGGTTGTCCCTGGGCGCGGTCGACTACATCACCAAGCCCTTTCAACCCGCCATCGTCCTGGCCAGGGTTCGCACTCACCTGGAACTGAAGCAGGCCCGCGACCGTTTGCTGGATCAAAACCAGTGGCTGGAGAAGGAGGTCGCCCGCCGGATGCGGGAGAACCTGCTCATTCAGGACCTCAGCATCAGAAGCCTGGCCTGCCTGGCCGAGGCCCGGGACAACGAAACCGGCCACCACATTCTGCGCACCCAATCCTATGTGCGGCTGCTGGCGGAGCATCTTGGCGACCACCCGCGATTCCGTGACGCCTTGGCTGGCCCCAGGCTCGAGATGATCGTCAAGGCGGCGCCGCTGCACGACATCGGCAAGGTGGGTATTCCCGACGCCATCCTGCTCAAGCCCGGGCGGCTGACGCCCGACGAATACGAGATCATGAAGACCCATGCCGAGATCGGGGCGCAGGCCATCGATCGGGCTATGAGCCAGGCAATGGCGGATGCCCCCGACACCCTTCCCGACGTGCCGGTTTCCGCGTTTTCGTTTCTTCAGGTCGCACGGGAGATTTCCATCGGTCACCACGAGAAATGGGACGGAACGGGGTACCCGCGGGGGCTGTCCGCCGAGGCGATCCCGGTCTCGGCCCGGCTGATGGCCTTGGCCGACGTGTTCGACGCCCTGATCTGCCGGCGCGTCTACAAGAAGCCTTTGAGTCCATCGGAGGCGCGCGCCATCATCGTGGAGGGGAAGGGGCGTCATTTCGACCCTGACGTGGTCGATGCCTTCATCGAACTCCAAGAGCGGTTCACTGCTGCGGCCGAACGGTATGCCGACACAGATCAGGAGGGGTGAGGATGCCTGTGGCCAACAGGAACTGCCTGAGGGCTTTCATCCTCGTCACGGCCCTGCTGACGGGCATGGTCGGCTCCGCGCTGGCGACGGAACCGCCGGCCTTCAAGGAGGTGATGGCGACCCGCGAGCATCTTTCGCAAATCCGCCAGGGCGGCTACGTGCTCTATGTCCGCCACGGGTTGACGGAAAATTCGCGGGCGGATCAGGTGCCCGTTGATTTGAAGAACTGCATGACGCAGAGGCCGTTGAGCGCCGAAGGGCGGCGCATGGCGCAGCGGGTGGGAGAGCGCATCGCCAAGACGGGCATGCCGGTCGGCGAGGTATATGTCAGCATCATGTGCCGCGCCCAGGATACGGCGCGTGCCATGTTTCCCGCCAAATCCCTGATCGCGGACGAGAATCTGGGCTATCCCGGCAATATGACCGCCGAGGAGAAGCGTCCCATCGTCGCCAGGACGCAGGCTCTTCTCTCCGCGCTGCCGGCTGCTGGCGAGAATACCGTGGTGGTGGCCCATGCCCCCAATCTGATGGAGGTCATCGGGTATTTTCCGCCGGAGGGCGCCGTGGTGATTTTCAAGCCGGAAGGGGACGGCCGCTTCGCCTATGTGGCGACCATAACTCCCGCCCACTGGAACGACCTGCTGCCCTAAGGAGGTACCATGTGGTTCCGTCGTGTCCGCAGCCGCGCATTCTTCCTGATACTCATTCTCCCGGTCATGGTCGCCATGATGCTGGTCGGGGGAGTGAATCTCGGCTTCTTCCTGGCCCTGGAACAAAGCCAGGAACAGGGCGGCCTGCAAACCCAGAATGAATTGATCCTGATCGCGACGGTCAATCGCTTCAACCGCGACATGGATAGCGTCCAGGATATTGCGTTCAATATTTTGAAGAAGGCGGCCGCGGGCCAGGCCGGTCAGGGGGATATATATCGCCAGCATTCTCTTCTGGTCGAGCAGCTTGCCGAAATGCAGAAGGCCTGGGCGGAAATTGAAAAGACCGTGATCCATGAGGATCATGATTCGCCCACGTTCCAGAACTACAAGAACCTCCTGCTGATGGCCACCGATATGGCCTCCATCGACCCTGCGCAGGGCCTGTCGCATATGGAGGAGGTTGTCGACATCTACGCCCGGCTTTCCGAGCACAATCACCGCGTTGTCGAGCATCTGGTCGCCGGGGCCAGCGCCAGGAACGCGGCGCAGGTCGCCACCAGCAAGGCGTATTTCTGGGGTCTGCTTCTCGGCGGAGGGGGGCTCACCCTTATTCTGATGGTTGGCTGGCTTTTTGCGTCCAAGCGGGTGGTGAGCAAGCTCGGCCTGATCAGCCAATGCCTTCATGAACTGGCCGAAGGGCAGCCCTTATCGGGCTACGACACCGTAAAGAAGATCGTCAGGGACAAGAACCTCTTCGGAGAGATGGGGCGGGCGATCGTCACGTTCCACGACGTCATCAAGGCGCAGCGGCTTGCGGACTATAATCTTCGAGAGCGCATGAAGGAGTTGAGCTGCCTTTATGACGTCTCGCGAATTACCGAGCAGAATGAGCTGACCCAGGAAGGGATCTTTCGCCGCGTCGCCGAGCGGCTGCCGGCCGCGATGCGCTTTCCGGACCTGATGTATGGCGTCGTCGAATTCGGGACCACCCGCGTCGGCCCCCCGGATGACGGTGACGTCTTGATGATATCCAGCTTCGTCGGGGCGGACGATCAGCGGGGCCGCGTCATCGTGGGGTTCCGCTCTCCGGTTCCCGACGACGCGGGCGATCCGTTCCTGGACGAAGAGCGCAGTCTTCTCGACGCCATCGCCTCGTTGCTTCAGGCCATGCTGCGGCGTCGGCAGATCGAGTCCAAGGACAGGGACAGCCGTGAACTGATGGGGGCCATCTTCGACGCATCGCCTTTCGCCATCGAGGTGATCGATCCGGAGACGCTGAAATTCGTCAAGATCAACAGAACCGCCAGTTCTCAGCTGGGATTTACCTCGGATGAGCTGATGGCATTGGATCTGACGGCAATCCAGGTCGATACCAGCCGAGAGCAGCTTCACAGGAACTGCGACGAGGTCATCGCCAAGGGGACGCTCGAATTCGAAAACCGGCATCGCTGCAAGGATGGCGGCATCATCAACGTCCGCGTGATCGTTCGCACGTTCCGGCAGGCCGGGCGCGACTACATTCTGGCGCTGTGGGAGAACATCAGCGGCGCGAAAGCCGCCCAGGCGGAGATCCGCAAGTTGTCGCTGGTGGTCGAGCAATCCCCCAATCCGGTGGTGGTGACCAATCTGGCGGGGAGCATCGAATACGTGAACGACGCCTTCGTGCGTTGCACCGGCTATTCCCGAGAGCAGGTCCTTGGTCGGAATCCGCGGATACTCAAATCTGGAAAGACGCCCATCTCGACATATGTGGATTTGTGGGCCGCGTTGGAGCGGGGGGAAACCTGGAGCGGCGAATTCATCAACCGGACCAGTGACGGCCGCGAGGAAATCGAGGCGGCGACCATCGTTCCGCTTCGAGATGATACCGGCGAAATTTCCCATTATGTGGCGATCAAGGAAATCGTCACCGAACGGCGCCGGCAGGAAGAGCAGCTGACCAAGCTGTTTCTCGCCGTCGAGCAGAGTCCGGAAAGCATCGCCATTACCGATCTCGATGCCAGGGTCGAGTACGTCAATGCCGCGTTCCTCAAGAATACCGGCTATAGCCGGGAAGAGGTCATCGGACAGAACCCCAGGGTTCTGCAGTCGGGCCGCACGCCCGTCGAGGTCTACGACGAAATGTGGGCAACGCTGTTGCGCGGCGAACCGTGGAAGGGAGAGCTGATCAATCGGCGCAAGGATGGACGCGAGTACATCGAGGTCGCCAATATCGCTCCGGTCCGCCAGGCCGACGGAACCATCACCCACTACCTCGCCATCAAGGAAGACATTACCGAAAAGAAGAAGATGGCCGAGGAGCTGTTCGCCCACCGAATGCACCTCGAGCGGCTGGTGCAGGAGCGGACGAAGGAACTGGCCGACAGCATGGCGGAGCAAAATGCCGTCTTCGAAAGCGCCAGCGTGGGGATCGCCCTGATCCGTGACCGTCACATCGTGCGCTGCAATTCCAGGCTGGAGGAGGAGTTCGGCTACGGCCCCGGCGAGCTGAATGGCGAGCTGACCCGGGTCTGGTATGTGGACGACGTGGATTGGCTTGAAGCCGGGCGCGAGGTCTACCCCGAGGTCTGCGACGGAAAGACCCACACCCGGATACAGTGCTATCTCAGGAAGGACGGCAGTCCGTGGTGGGCGCGGGTCTATGCCCGAGCCATCGACCCCGCCAATGTGGATCATGGCCTGGTCGCCATCATCGAGGATATTTCCGCCGAGCGCACCGCCGCCGAAGCCACCGAGCGGGCTCGCGCCCTGGCCGAGGAGGCGGCGCGGATCAAGTCGGACTTCCTGGCCAACATGAGCCATGAAATCCGGACCCCGATGAATGCCATCATCGGCATGACCCATCTTCTTCGCCGCGACATCACCGACGCCAAGCATGGAAAGCAGCTGGAAAAGATTGCGACGGCGGCACATCACCTCCTGAACATCATCAACGACATTCTCGACCTGTCGAAGATCGAGTCCGGAAAGATGTCGATCGAGGCCATCGATTTCGAAGTCGAGCCGGTGATCGAGAACGTTCAGACCCTCGTGGCGGGCAAGGCTTCGGCGAAGGGGGTCGAACTGGTGGTGGACATCCATCAGCTTCCCGCCAAGCTCCATGGCGACGGATTGCGTCTGGGGCAGATCCTGGTCAACTTCGCCAGCAACGCGGTGAAGTTCACGGATGCCGGCTGGATCGCCATCCGAGGCCGCCTTCTGAGAACGGATGGAGATGTCGTCTGGGCGCGGTTCGAGGTCGCCGACACCGGCATCGGCATGACGGACGAGCAGAAGTCTCATTTGTTCGAGGCTTTCCGGCAGGCCGACACCTCCATCTCGCGCAAATACGGCGGAACCGGTCTTGGCCTTGCGATTTCCCGGCGTCTGGCGGAACTGATGCACGGCCATATCGGGGTGGAGAGCGAGCCGGGGAGGGGAAGCACCTTCTGGGTCGAATTGCCGTTCAAGGCGGTCACGCAGGGTGAGCCGAGGAAACTGGCCGGGACCATCCGGGTCCTGGTGATCGACGACCTCGCCGAGGCGCGGATGGCGGAAGAAGCTGAACTCCAGGTGCTGGGCGTCGAGGTCGAGTCCGTCGTCAGCGCGACCAGCGCCATCGATGCCATTGCCGGGGCCGATGTGGCCGGAACCCCCTATCACGTGATTCTGGTGGATCGCGACATGCCCGGCATGGATGGCTTCGCGCTCGGCCGGGAACTGGTCAAGCTGCCCCTGACCCAACGCCCGGTCGGCCTGCTGATGTCGCAGGTTCATGACGATATCGGTTCCGACGAACTGCGGGAGGCTGGTTTCAGCCAGGTGGTCGCCAAGCCGGTCACCCCCTCGCGTCTTCTCGACGCCATCCAGAATTCCATGGCGGGCGTTCCCCTGATCGCCGGGCTTTCCATGGGAGAGGCGGAAGGCCGCCTTCTGGGCCTGGGGGGGAGAACGGTGTTGCTGGTGGAAGACAACGTCATCAACCAGGAGGTGGCGTGCGATCTTCTGCGCTCTGTCGGCTTGACGGTGTCGGTGGCTGAAAACGGCCAGCAGGCCGTGGAGATGGCGGCCGCCAATCGCTACGATCTCATCCTGATGGACATGCAAATGCCGGTGATGGATGGCCTGGAAGCCACCCGGATGATCCGCCAACTGCCCGATCGGGCCGATACGCCGATTCTGGCGATGACGGCCAACGCCTTCGAGGAGGACCGCAACGCCTGTCTTCTCGCCGGAATGAACGACCACATCGCCAAGCCGGTGGATCCGGACAAGCTCTATGGCACCTTGCTCAAATGGCTGGGCGCCGAGCCGCATTCCGCCGGACATTCCGCCGATACGGGGGCGAGGTCCGCGGCTTTCGTGGATCGGGAGGGTGTTCTGGGCCGGCTTGCCGCGATTGACGGCCTCAATGCGGCGCGTGGACTGGCCCTGGCCGGCGGCAAGAGCGGGCTGTATCAAAAAGTGCTCCGCCGGTTCGCCGACGGCGAAACGGGGCGGTTGCTGCAGGAGGCCTTGGCCGCCGGTGATCCGGTGACCGCGCGCCGGGCGGCCCATTCGCTCAAGGGCGTGTCGGCGACCCTTGGCGCCTCGGCGTTGTCGTCCATGGCCGCCGACCTCGAAGATCTCCTGGCCAAGGATGGCGTGGCCGTGCAAGAGGCCGTGCAGGCCTCGGGCTCCGTGCTTGGCGAGGCGGACCGCCTGTGCCGTGAAATCGCCCGGGTCCTGGAACTGTACGGCGACAAGCCGGCCGGCGCTGACGTTCCCATCGACCTGAATGCTCTGGGCAAGGTCGTGGAAACCCTCTCCGCTCTTCTGGCAATCGACGATATTTCGGCCGGAACGGTGTTCGCCGACAACGCCCTTCTCCTCCGGGCGGTTATGGGCGGCGTGGCGGACACGATTGAAAAACATATCGAGGAATTTTCCTTCGAGGAGGCCCTCCATGCGCTCGATGCGTGGAAAGCCTCCCGTGCGGTGCCGGAGGCTCCCTGATGTCGGGAAAGCAGCAAGCTTACAATACCTTGTGGCAGAGGATCAGGCGCCTGGTCTCCGCGCCGGCCGAAGCGGCCCAGTCAGACCCGCAAGGCGGCCAGCCGGTATCGGTGGACGCCGACATTCTGGACCGTGATCCGGAATTCCTGGCGCGGCGCCTGCGCGGCATGCTGTCCGCCCAAGGGTCCCTGACCGCCGGCGCGATGCATATCATCAACCTCGCCAATGTTCGGGCCGACCTGTTGAAGCAGGGGCGATGGGAACGATTGGAAAGCCGTATCCGGACCATTATCAGCGGAATCATCCGCCAGCATCTCGACCGGGTCGACATGTTCATCGAGGTGAAGGGACCCGCCTATATCATCGTGTTCGCCCACCTGCTGCCCGATCATGCCGCGGTCAAGTGCGCGGCCATTGCCCGCGAGGTCGAGGAAAAGATCATGGGGGTGTCGCGCTCCTTGCGCGGCGCCAAGGTGGGAACGGCCATTGCGCGCTTCACCCAGAACGGACTCGAACTCGTCGACGGGCCTGATCCCGACAATGAGCTTCGGCACATCCTGGGGACGACCCTGGCGCCGGTGACCGAAGTGGGGGCGAACGGTCCGGGTGGCTTGCATCCGGCCGCTCGGCCATCCGATGCCGCTGTTTGCGACGATGTGGACATTCCGGCCTCGTTTGGCTCCCGCGATCCCTGGATCATCGAGACGGCCGGCGAACAGGAGGGGAGGGCCGAAGGGGCCGAGTGGTATTACGAGGCCGACGTGCTGCGGGTGCCGGAACTGGAGTGCCGCTACCTGCCCATGTGGCATGTGCGCCAACACGCGGTCGGCACCTTCCACTGCATTCCCGCCTTGCCCATTACCCGGTCGCAGGCGCTGGTCGGCGAGGCGGTGTTCGAAGCGGCGCCGAAATCCCTGATCTGCGATCTGAACCTTCGGGTCCTTGAGATCGCCTCCCAGGAAATTCAGTCGCTGCGAGGGCGCGGTGGGGAGGCGCTGATCGGCCTTCCCGTCCATTTCGAGACGATCGCGTCGCGCAAGCAGCGCAGCCGCTATCTGGCGGCCTGCGCCGCGCTTCCCGAGGATATCCGGAACCATTTGCTGGTCGAACTGATCGACCTGCCCGAAGGCGCGCCCGATTCACGGCTTTGCGAGCTGGTCGCCTGGCTGCGGCCCTGGGCCAAGGCCATCTGCATCCGTACGTCCCTGGACTGTCAGCGGTTCGAGGGCTATGCCGCCGCTCATGTCTTCGCCATCGGCGTGGTTCTGGGCGGCGAGGAGGGCCCCGAGGCGGCGGTGATGGAACGGATGAACGGCTTTACCGCGAAGGCCGCCAAATACGCCTTGCGAACCTATGCGCTTGAGCTGAGGACCCGCAGCCTGACGGTCGCCGCCATGGGGGCTGGCTTCGACTACATATCCGGGCAGGTCATTTCCTCTGTCGTCAACGCGCCCGACAGGGCGTACCGCTTCAACCCCATCGACCTGTACGGCGCTTAAGAGGGAAGGCAGGCCCGCAGCACCGTCAGCAGCTGCTCCTGGGTGAAGGGCTTGGCCAGAACCCGATCCGCGCCCAGACTCTCGGCCACTTCCAGGAGGTCGAGGTTTCTGGCCCGTCCGCCGCCCGACATGACGACGATGGGCAGCTCGGGGTGAAGCTGCTTGACCTCGCGCATCACGTCGACGCCGTCCTTCTCGGGCATGATGATGTCGATGACGGCCAGATCGATGCCTTCGACCCGCGACAGAATGTCCATGCACTCGCGGCCGTTGCGCACCTCAAGCACCGAGTGCCCGGCGGATTCCAGGAAGTCGCGGACGGTGAAGCGTACGGCTTCGTCATCGTCGGCCACCAGCACATTGGCCATGGGCGCTCACTCCTCTTTTTGGGGGGCCAGGGGAAGGTAGAGGGAGATGGTGGTGCCGGCCCCCATGGCGCTGGTTATCCCGATGGCTCCGCCGTGTTGGCTTACGATACCATGAACCATGGATAAGCCGAGGCCGGTTCCCGCACCGGGCGGCTTGGTCGTGAAGAACGGGTCGAAAACCTTCTCGATGAGCTCGGCGGGGATGCCGCAGCCGTTGTCGCTGACGGCCAGACACGCATGGGGACCCGGCGCCGGCGGATCGGAAAGCGTATGGTCGAGGGGCTCCCCGATGTCCACTCGTTCGACCGTGACGCGGATCCTTCCCTTGATGCCCTGCACGGCATCGATGGCGTTTGAAGCCAAGTTCAGCAGCGCCGTTATGATCTGGGACGCGTCCGCGACAATGTGGTCCGCGCCCTGGTGGAGCTTCAGGTCCAGATCGATCGAAGCCGGCACCAGCGAGCGTATCAGGGGTTCCGCCTCGTTGCACAATGCGGCCAGGCCTATCCGCTGCTTTACCGGTTCGGCATCCCGGCTGAACAGTTTGATGCGAAGGACCAGGTCGCGGGCACGGCAGGCCGCGTCGTAGACGTGGCGCAATCTTTTCGAATTGCGGTCCTGGGCGTCCGCCTCCTTCAGCGCCATTTCCGACAATCCCACGATCGGCTGCAGCATGTTGTTGAGGTCGTGGGCGATGCCGCTGGCAAGCGTTCCAAGCGCTTCCATCTTCTGGGAGCGGTAGAGCTGGCGCTCCAGTTCCCGGATGTCATCCATGCGGCGACGGACCTCTTGTTCCAGCCAGTTGTTCTGACTGGCCAGGCGGTCTCTCGCCTGTTTCAGCTCCAAATGGGTGCGGATCCGGGCCAATGCCGTGGCGGGAGTGATCGGCTTGGTCAAATAGTCGACGGCCCCCAGCCTGAGTCCCTCCTCCTCGCTTTCGGGGCTGATCATGGCCGTGATGAAAATCACGGGAATGTCCGACGTGGCGGGCGATGCCTTCAGGTTCCGCAATACGGCCATCCCGTTCATGCCGGGCATCATGATGTCGAGAAGGATCAGGTCCGGTATGGGGGCGGTGACGGCGGCCTGCAGCGCCTGTTCTCCCGACCGGACCGCGCGAACGCGATAATGAGGAGACAGCAAATGGCCAAGAATCGCCAGATTGGTTGGCTCGTCATCGGCTACCAGGATGGTCGTCGTTTCCGTGGGCGTCATTATCTGACTGCTTCTATGGAAGAGTTTGGGGAACAAGCCTGCCACGCAGGGGCAGCCAGTTCAACTCGGACCGCCATGGCCTGCACGCTGCCGCCCCGTACCGGCGCCCACCCGATCCAGCCGACCCGCCTCACGTCCACGAGCCGGATCGCGTTCGTGGGCTATTTAATCGATAAAATCGATTTTTATTATAGAAACAACTCATTTTGCCAATCAGTGCGTCGCGGTTAGTCTTCCCCCAGCCAAGCAGCTGAACAGGAGTAAATCCCGATGTCCCTGATCAATACCGAAATCAAGCCGTTCAAGGCCCAGGCCTTCAAGGCCGGCAAGTTCATCGAAGTCACCGACGCCGCCCTGAAGGGCAAGTGGTCTGTGGTGTTCTTCTACCCCGCCGACTTCACCTTCGTCTGCCCGACCGAGTTGGAGGACCTGGCCGACAATTACGCCGAGTTCCTGAAGCTGGGCGTGGAAATCTACAGCGTCTCCACCGACACCCATTTCGCCCACAAGGCCTGGCACGACACCTCGGACGCGGTGCGCAAGATCGAATACACCATGGTGGGCGACCCCACCGGCACCATCAGCCGCAATTTCGAGGTCTATATCGAGGAAGTCGGTCTGGCCGATCGCGGCACCTTCGTGGTGGACCCGGCCGGCAAGATTCAGATCGTCGAGATCACCGCCGGCGGCATCGGCCGCGACGCCAAGGAGCTGCTGCGCAAGGTCAAGGCCGCCCAGTACGTCGCCAGCCACCCCGGCGAGGTCTGCCCCGCCAAGTGGAAGGACGGCGAGAAGACCCTCGCGCCGTCGCTCGACCTGGTCGGCAAGATCTGAGGTCCAAGGCCCCGGACCGGAAAGGTCCGGGGCGCCTTCCCCCACCCCGAACGCCCGGAGCGCCATCCCATGTTGGACGAAAACCTGAAGCAGCAATTGAGGGGCTATCTCGGCCATCTCAGGCACCCCGTCACGCTGGCCGCCAGCCTGGACGACAGCGACAAGTCCCAGGAAATGATGGCCCTGCTGGAAGACATCGCCTCGCTGTCGGACATCGTGTCGGTGACGTCGCGCCCCGATCCCCGCACCCCGTCGTTCGCCATCGAACGGAGCGGCACCGACGTGGCCGTCCGCTTCGCCGGCCTGCCCATGGGGCACGAGTTCAATTCCCTGGTTCTCGCCCTGCTCCAGGTGGGCGGGCAGCGCCCCCTGCCGCCACAGCAGAAGCGCCGTCCCGACGATGGCCGGGCCGATCACCAGCAGGGCGATCTGCTTGTCGTTCATGGAAGACTCATCGCGATGACGATCAGCAGCATCAGCAATGCCGTTCCGGAAGTAAGGCCGATGGCGAGGCGCGCCGCCCAATGGACGTCATGCGCCGGATCGACGGAAAGGTGTCGGTATTGATGCGTAATGCCCATGACAATCCTGTGCTCTAATTGGATAGTAATTCTAATATAGAAGTTATTGCCAAATTAACATTTGGGCAAACTAAAAAATATTGAGTCTATGCAATCGCAAACCCTTGATGCGTGTCGGGGTGGCCTTGGTTCTTTACCAAAATCAACGAAGTTGAGTTTGCGTCAATTTTGGCGACAGTTCCAGCTTGACCAAACTCAAAGAACCGTCTTCTGATGTCGTCTATGGTCCCATCATGAGATCGTCTCGGGGTGAGGCGATCATCGGCACGGAAAACGGCATGCTCCGCCCCTCGCTGAAGTCGCTCTGTCTGGTTCTGCTGCTGATCGCCGGCATGGCGACGCAGTCGGTGACCAATGGCATTGCGCGGGCGGGCGGTGCCGGTGCCATGGCCGGCACCGTTCAGCTGGCCGGGGCGGAGGGCGGCGACCGGCTGCTGGCCGACCTGCTCCAGTCGATCTGCTCGCAGGAGCAAGGCGGCCACGGCAAGTCCGCGTTGCAGGATTGCCTGTGCCAGTTCTGCCTGCCGGCCGCAATTGACCTGACCGCCGGTTTCCCGGCCCAGGACGGCGAACCGCGAAAGCTGGCCGGACAGGCCGTCCCCTGGCCCGATTCCCTGATCCTTCCGCCGTCGCGCCGGTTGGCCGGCGACGGCCCCTCCCGCGCTCCTCCGGCCATCGCCTAAGACCCGGCGGCATTTGCTGCCGCCACTCTTTCGCGACTGCCAACGGATTTAACCGGTAACGCGGCCGCCCCGTCGTCTTGCGACGCCGCGGGCCGCCCGGCCGGAGAATCCCATCCGAGGAGCCATTCCATGCGACTGGAAGACGCCATGACGTGCGCCGGAAAGGGCGCGCCGCCCCCTGTGTTCGGTGACTGGCCCCGCCGCCGCCCCGAACGTCTGGCCAAGGACAAGCTGGCCCAGGTCCCGCCCTTTTCCCGGATGCCGCCCGACCTGCTGGCCGACCTGGCGGCCGAGGCCGACGTCCTGCACCTGACCGAGACCACCGTGCTGTTCCAGGCGCAGCAACCGGCCGACGCCCTGTATGTGGTGCTGCGCGGCACCGTCGTCCTGCTGGGGCCGGACGGCGTCATCGTCGACGGCATCGGGGCGCCGGCCATCCTGGGTGCGGCCGACCTGTTCACCGGGCGGCACATGTTCACCGCCGAGGCCCTGGCCGGGCCGGTGGTGGTGCGCATTCCCCGCGCCGCCATGATGTCGGCGCTGGAACGGGACGGCGCCCTGGCCAACGCCTTCCTGGGGCTGATCGCCGCCGCCGGCCAGTCCATGGCCGAGGCGCTGATGGCCCAGCGCTGCCTGACCGGCGTGCAGCGCCTGGCCGCCTTTCTGCTGGAAAAGGCCGACGAGGCGGGGGCCGAGGGCGCCTTCGTGCTGGACATCCCCAAGAAGGCCATCGCCGGCCAGCTGGGCATGACGCCGGCCCATTTCGCCCGCTCGCTGACCCGGCTGACCGAGGCGGGCGTCGAGCGGCGCAACCGCAACACCATCATTCTCAACGATATTTCGGCCCTGCGCCGCCTGCTCGAGGGGGAACTCGGGGTGGCGACCCAGGACGGAAGCACGGCCCAGCACAAGCAGCGGGCCGCCTACATGTCCTTCCGAGGACATTCCTGAATCCCCGTACCGGAGGAGCGCAATGTCAGAGATCCTGACCAAATCCGCCGCCCGCAACATTTTCTATGGCGGGACGGCATTCTTCTTCGTGGTGTTCATCGGACTGGTGGCGCACAGCGTCACCACCGTCAACGCCATGAGCGAAGCCCATCCCGTCACCCCTTCGGTGGCGGCGGGCAAGCATGTCTGGGAAAAGCACGCCTGCATCGACTGCCACACCATCATGGGCGAGGGGGCTTATTACGCCCCCGAGCTGGGCAACGTCTGGGTCCGCTTCGGCGGCCGCGAGGACGCCCAGGCCGGCCGTGACGCCATCAAGAACTGGATCAAGAGCATGCCCACCGGCATCGAGGGGCGCCGCCAGATGCCCAAATTCGACCTGACCGAGAAGGAGCTCGACGATCTGGTCGACTTCTTCAAGTGGACCAGCGAGGTCAACACCCAGAACTGGCCGCCCAAGGTTTCCGGCTAAAAGGGGGAGCGAATACAATGAAATACGAATCGCAAAAGGTTGCGCTCTACTACTTCGCCGGAGCGCTGGGCCTGTTCGTCGCCCAGGTTCTGTTCGGCGTGGTGCTGGGCACCATCGTGGTGGTGCCCAACACGCTGTCCGAACTGCTGCCGTTCAACATCGCCCGCATGATCCACACCAACGCGCTGATCGTCTGGCTGCTGATGGGCTTCTTCGGCTGCGCCTACTACCTGATCCCGGAAGAATCCGAGACCGAGCTGCACAGCCCCAAGCTGGCCATCATCCAGTTCTGGCTGTTCCTGTTCGGCGCCGCCGCCGCCGTGGTCGGCTATCTGTTCCGCATCCACGAGGGCCGCGAGTTCCTGGAACAGCCGCTGTGGATCAAGCTGGCCATCGTCGTGGTCGCCCTGATGTTCCTCTACAACGTCACCCTGACGGTGATGAAGGGGCGCAAGACGGTGATCACCAACGTCCTGCTGCTGGGGCTGTGGGGCATCGCGGTGTTCTTCCTGTTCTCGCTCTACAACCCGTCGAACCTGATCCTCGACAAGGTGTTCTGGTGGTGGGTCGTCCATCTGTGGGTGGAAGGCGTGTGGGAACTGGTCATGGCCTCGGTGCTGGCCTTCCTGATGATCAAGATGACCGGCGTGGATCGCGAGGTGGTCGAGAAGTGGCTCTACGTCATCATCGGCCTGGCGCTGTTCTCGGGCATCTTGGGGACCGGCCACCACTACTACTGGATCGGCATGCCCGCCTACTGGCAGTGGATCGGCAGCGTGTTCTCCACCCTGGAGGTG
Organism: Magnetospirillum sp. XM-1; assembly: GCF_001511835.1. Lineage (NCBI taxonomy): Bacteria > Pseudomonadati > Pseudomonadota > Alphaproteobacteria > Rhodospirillales > Rhodospirillaceae > Magnetospirillum > Magnetospirillum sp. XM-1. The sequence goes on along the minus strand of NZ_LN997848.1, from coordinate 4,023,345 downwards.
GCGCCGTTCTTCGCCATGGTGGTCTTCACCTTCATGATGGTGTGGAAGGGCGGCCGTACCCATCCCAACAAGGCGGCGCTGCTGTGGTCGCTGGGCTGCTCGGTGTTCGCCTTCTTCGGCGCCGGGGTGTGGGGCTTCCTGCATACGCTGGCTCCCATCAACTACGTGACCCACGGCACCCAGGTGACGGCGGCCCACGGGCATCTGGCCTTCTACGGCGCCTATGTGATGCTCAACATCGCCATGTTCACCTACGCCATGCCCAACCTGCTGAAGCGTGAGCCCTATAATCAGGTTCTCAACATGTGGGGCTTCTGGGTCACATCGTCGGGCGTCACCTTCATGACCTTCGCGCTCACCTTCGCCGGCGTGGTGCAGACCCATCTGCAGCGCGTCATGGGCATGAACTTCATGGAAGTGCAGGACGCGCTCGGCCTGTTCTACTGGATGCGTCTGGGGGCGGGCATCGCCACCCTGGTGGGCGTCGTCCTGATCGTCTGGTCGCTGGTGGTTCCCGGCGGCAAGCGGGCCGGGGCGGCCATCGCCCAGCCGGCCGAGTAAGCGAGCAAGGGGCGGCGGCCAACCCCGCCGCCCCGTCTTTCCGGAGATTTGAATGTCCCAGGACCTTCCCTTCTACCTTCCCCAGGGCAACGAATGCGCCCTGTTCGAGTTGGCCTGGCGCAAGCGCCTGCCGCTGCTGCTCAAGGGCCCGACGGGCTGCGGCAAGACCCGCTTCGTCGCCCACATGGCCGCCAGACTGGGCCGGCCGCTTTATACCGTTTCCTGTCATGACGATCTGACCGCCGCCGACCTCACCGGCCGCTACCTGTTGAAGGGCGGCGACACGGTGTGGAGCGACGGCCCCCTGACCAGCTCCGTGCGCGACGGCGGCATCTGCTACCTGGACGAGGTGGTCGAGGCCCGAAAGGACGTCACCGTGGTGCTGCATCCGCTGACCGACGACCGCCGCCTGCTGCCCCTCGAGCGCACCGGCGAATTGCTGGCGGCGCCGGGCGAATTCATGCTGGTGGCCTCCTACAATCCCGGCTACCAGAACGTCTTGAAGCAGTTGAAGCCCTCGACGCGCCAGCGCTTCGTCGCCATCGAGTTCGACTTCCCCGCGCCCGAGCTGGAACGCAAGGTGGTGGCCGAGGAATCCGGCCTGGACGAGGCCAAGGTCGAGCCGCTGGTGCAGCTGGCCCGCCGGTTCCGCGCGTTGAAGGGCCACGATCTGGAGGAGGGCGTCTCCACCCGCCTGCTGGTCTATTGCGCCACCCTGATGCAGGCGGGCCTGGCGGTGCGCGACGCCGTCCACGTCACCATGGTCGAACCGCTGTCCGACGATCCGGAGGTCAAGGCCGGGCTTGAGGAGGTGGTGAAGGCGGTGTTCGCATGAGCTGGCTGTCCCTGCTGGAACTGGAGGAACGGGTCGGCGAGGTCTGGCACCGCTGGGTCGGCGAGAAGGCCAGCTGGCCCACCTTCCCCGAGGCGGCGGTGACGCTGGACTCCATGCGGCCCCGTCTGGCGGTGCTGTTCCGGGGCCTGGGCGGCGACAAGGCCCTGGCCATCGCGGCGGCCCAGTCGCGCCAGTCCGGCCACCGCCTCAGCCTGAAGCAGCGCTTAGGCATGGAGAGCGAGCGCCTGACCCTTGCCAGCCGCGATCAGTCCACCTTGTCGCTGCCGCCCCGCATCGCCTTGTTCGCGTCCGAGGACCTCAACCGCGACCTTTACGTCTGGCTGGCGGCATGGTTCGCGCTGCTGGAGCCGGCACGCCTGCCCGACGACGCCTTCGCCGCCGACCTCGCCCGTCTGGCCGCCGCCGCCCGTACCACCAGGGCGGTGCTCGCCCACTTTCCCGGTCTGCGCGGCCGCTACAAAGCCCTGGCCGCCGGCCTGCTGGCCGTCCGGCCCCTTCGCCGGCTGTCGGGGGCCGAGGCGGCGATGGAGCAGGGCGTGCTGTCGCTGCTGGCCGATCCCGGGGCCGAGCCGACGCTTCCGCCCAAGGCCCCCGCCGGCTATCGCCCTTTCCTGCCGGTGCCGCTGTGGGGGGAAAGCGTGGCGGGCGGACTGGGCGCCGCCGCGCCCGAGGATGCCGAGCCCGAACCGGGTGGCGGCGGATCGGAGGAGGGCGAGGATACGGTGCGCCGCCGCGCCGAGCGCCGCGACACCGATCAGGCCGAGCGCAAGGACCCGCTGATCCTCAACCGCTTCGAAAAGATCCTGGCCATGGCCGACATGGTCAACGTCAATCGCGGCGCCGACGACACCGACGAGGAGGAGGCGAAGAAGGCCGCCGACGACATGGACGTGATCACCTTGTCCAAGAATGCGCGCCGCGCCGCCACCAAGCTGAAATTCGACCTGGATCTGCCGCCCTCGGCCACCGACACCACAAGGCTGACCGGCGAATTCCTGCTGCCCGAATGGGATTGGCGGGCCAATGCCTATCACCCCGACCATTGCTCGGTGCTGGTGGGCCGCGCGGCAGAGGAAGGCGACGACTGGACCCCGGACGAGGCCGCCAAGCGCCGCATCCGCATGGTCAAGCGCCAGTTCGAGGCCCTGCGCACCCGTCCCATGCTGCTGCGCGCCCAGGCCGACGGCCAGGATCTGGACACCGACGCGGTGGTGCGCTCGCGCTCCGACCTCGCCGCCGGGGGCATCGGCTCGGACCGGGTGTGGACCCGGCACAGCGCCCAGGACCGCGACCTGGCGGTGATGGTGCTGGTGGATGCCTCGCTCTCCACCGACGCCTGGGTGGACAACCGCCGCGTCCTCGACGTGGAGAAGGAGGCCCTGGCGGTGTTCGGCCACGGTCTGGCGGCCTGCGGCGATCCCTTCGCGGTGGCGGCCTTCACCTCGCGCAAACGCCAATGGGTCAAGGTCGATACGCTGAAGGATTTCGACGAGGACTTCTCGCCCACCGTCATGCGCCGCATCGGGGCGGTGCGGCCCGGCTATTACACCCGCATCGGCGCCGCGCTGCGCTACGGCGTCAAGCGGCTGGAGGAGCGGCCCGAGCGCCGGCGCCTGCTCTTGGTGCTGTCCGACGGCAAGCCCAACGACGTGGACCATTACGAGGGCCGCTATGGGCTGGAAGACACCCGCAAGGCGGTGCTGGAGGCCCGGGCCAAGGGCCTGACGGTGTTCGGCGTCACGGTGGATTCCAAGGCCCAGGCCTATTTCCCCCATCTGTTCGGACGCGGCCATTACGCCATCATCGGCAATCTGGCCCATCTGTCGGCGGCCCTGCCGCGCATCTACAGGCAATTGGCGGCATGAGCGAGGAAACGGAACACTCGGGCGGCTGGGGCGCCCTGTCGGAATTGCCCGGCAATCCCATCATGTGGGTGCTGATCATCAGCGAATTGCTGGTGTTCGGCGCCCTGTTGGTCGGCTTTGCCGTGGTGCGCCTGCTCCATCCCGACATGGTGCTGACCGGTCAGTCACAATTGTCCATTCCGCTCGGCGGCCTCAACACCCTGATCCTGGTCACCAGCGGCTGGCTGGCCGCCCGCGCCGTGCGGGCCCGCGTGGGCGGCGATCGCCGGGGGGCGCGGCTGCATCTGGTCGGGGCCGGGGCGCTGGGCCTGGGCTTCCTGGCGGTCAAGGCGGTGGAATTCGCCGACAAGGCGTCGCGCGGCCTGGGGCTCGAGACCGACACCTTCTGGACGCTGTTCTTCCTCACCACCGGTTTTCATGCCGCCCATGTGGTGATGGGGCTGATCGTGCTGGCCATCGTCGGCCGTCATGACAGCGTGGAGAATCTGGAGACCGGCGCCGCCTTCTGGCACATGGTCGACCTGATCTGGCTGATCCTCTTTCCCCTGGTGTACCTGCTGCGATGAGTTCCGAAGATATGACGCCGGAAGAAATGGGCGCCTGGGGGCGCCGCCTGACCCGCGCCTGGGTGATCCTGGCCGTCCTCACCGTGATTTCGGTGGCCGCCGCCGTGCTGGGGCCGCCCGGCCAGCGGGCCAGCCTCGTCTCGGTGGTGGTGGCGCTCGCCGCCAGCTTCATCAAGGCCCGCCAGGTCCTGGACCACTTTCTCGACCTGCGCCGGGCCGGGCCGGGCTGGCGCGGCCTGTTCACCGGCCTGTTGCTGGCGGTGCTGGGCCTTTGCTTCGCCCTCTATCTGGCGGCCTTCAACCGATAGCCGCCCGCCGCCGCGCCATCGGGGCAATTCGCACGACGCCTCGAAAAACGGAAAATCGTACTGATTTCTCCGCCCTTCGCCTATCGGGCGGGGGGGAAGCGCGTTATCGTTCCTGTTGACCGAGAACGTCTGGGGACGCTGGGTTCATGTCTCGCAAAGCCCGTATCCTGTTCGTTGACGACGATGTCCGGGTTCTGGCGGCCCTGCGCCGCTCGCTGCATTCCCAGGCGGCGCGGTGGGAGATGGAGTTCCAGTCGTCGCCCGAGACGGCGGTGGAATCCTATCGGACGTGGGGCCCCCAGGTGGTGGTGACCGACATGAAGATGCCGGGCATGAACGGGCTCCAGATGGTCATGGCCATGCGGCGGACGGGAGGGGCCGCGCGTTTCATCGTTCTGACCGGCACCGCCGATCTGCGGACCGCCATCGACGCGATCAATCAGGCGGAAATCTTCCGTTTTTTCACCAAGCCCTGCCCCTCGTTCCTGCTGGTGGAGGGGATCCAGGCCGCCCTGGCCGCGGCACTGCCCGCGCCCGTGGCCGACAGCCCCGCCGACACGGCCCTGGACAAGCTTCCCGTTGCCGTTCTGGTGGTGGATTGCGAGGCCCGCATCCTGTTCATGAACCGCTTGGGCGGCGCCCTGTGCGCCGAGGAGGACGGCATCGTCATCGGGGCGCAAAAGGTCTGCCGCGCCTCGACCCCCGCTGAAACCTCCCGGCTGCATGCGCTGATCGCCTCGGCCGTCGAGGCGGGAGAGGGCGGAGTGATGAGCCTGCCCCGTGGCAGCGGCTCTTCCCTGTCGGTGGCGGTGACCGCCCTGGACGGGGGAGACGCCGCGCCAAAGGCGGCGCTTTATATTTCAGATCCCGACAATCAGCCCATTCCCAGCGCCGACGAGGTGATGCGCCTGCTCGGCCTCACATCGGCCGAAGCCAAGCTGGCCCATGCTTTGGCGCGGGGCCTGCCCCTCGATGACGCCGCCCTCGAAGGGGGAATCACCATCGGTACGGCGCGGGGATACCTGAAGCAGATTTTCGCCAAGACCGGCAAGGCGCGGCAGGCCGAAGTGGTCCGGCTCGTCCTGAGCCTGCCGGTGACCCTCCCAAATGGGGGTACTACCGGCACTAAATAAGATGGACTATATCCAAGGTAGGCGGTTAACCTTGCCTTGGAGCGTGGTCATGGCGATGTTCAAGTCAGCGAAGATCGTTCGGCAATTGCTTCCCATGTCGATCATGGGAGTCCTGTCGTCGCTGGCGCTTTTCGGAATCGTCTATCTGGTGGAGCGCGGCAGTTCCGAAAGCCGTTTCGGGGAACTGGCCGACCAGCGGATCATCGCCATCCGCGCCAACATCGCCATCGCGCGGGGCAGCGTGAACCTGCTGGCGGCCCACTTCGCGGTTGCTCCGCCCGGGGCCACCAGCCGGGAGGACTTCCGGCGGCTGGTGGAGCAGACCCTCAGGGATCATGACTTCATTCAGGGCTATTCCTGGGACCCGCGCGTGCCCCATGACCAGCGCGCCCGCTACGAGGAGGCGGCGCGGCGTGATGGCCTGGACGGTTTCGTGTTCACCGAGCGTGATGCCGAGGGGGCCTTGCGCCCCGCCGCCCGGCGGCCCGAGTACATTCCCATCTACTACATGGAGCCCGTGGCGTCCAACCGGCCGGCCCTGGGCTTCGATCTGGCCTCGCAGCCCATCCGGCGGCTGGCTCTCGAACGCGGCCGCGACAAGGGTGTGCCCGAGGCGACGGGACGAATCACCCTGGTCCAGGAACATGGCGGCCAATACGGCGTGCTGATCCTTGCCCCGGTGTTCGGCCGGGAAGGCCCCGCCGATGCCGAATCCAACCGGCGCTCGCTGACCGGCTATATCTCCGGGGTGTTCAGGCTGGGCGACCTGATTTCCTCCTCGTCGAGCAGCGCGGCCGTGACCTTGGCGCTGCCCATGGTCGACATCCACCTTTTCGACATGAGCGCCGCCGAGGGCGAGCGGCGCCTGTTTCCCAAGCAGGATACCCGCGCGCCGGAAGAGCTTACCGCCGGGCTGCACGCTTCGGAATCCTTCGTCATGGCCGGGCGCTCCTGGCTTCTGATTGCTACGCCCAGCGAGGCGTTCGTGGCGGCCAGCCGCACCACGGCGTCCTATGCCCTGCTGGTCACCGCCTTGCTGTTCACGGCTGTCTACCTGTCCCTCATGAAAAGCCGGATCGACCAGGCCGAAAAGGCCACCGCCCTTGCCCGCGAGATGGGCCGTGCCAAGCTTCGCCTTGGCGAGGCCCAGCGCATCGCCAAGCTGGTCAGCGTGGAACTGGACCTGGAACGGGGGACTTTCGCGACGGGGGCGGATGCGATGGAGATGCTTGGCCTGCCGAAGGAGCAGACAAGCGGTCCGGTGGATTTCCTGCTCCAAGGCGCGCATCCCGACGACCGGGAAAAGGTGCGCGACGCCCTGATCCATGCGGCCGGTCAAGCCGTGGACCTGGAGTTCCGCGTCGAGGTCGGTGGCGAGGAAAGGGTCCTGCATGTCCTGGCCGACGATTTGGCCGAAGAGGGGCGAAGCATTATCACGCTTCAGGATATCACGGCGCGCAAGGCGGCCGAGGAGGAGCGGGCCGCCATGATCGAGCGGATCGCCGAGTCGGACCGGTTCGAGGCCCTGGGAACCCTGGCCGGCGGCATCGCCCACGAGATCAATACCCCGACCCAGTATGTGGGCGACAACATCGTCTTCATGAAGGAAAGCCAGGCCGAACTGCTGGAGCTTGCCCAGGCCGTCCGCGCCAGCGCAACGCAGGGAGGCGACTGGAAGTCCATCGCCGACAGGAGTTCGGCCCTTGATCTGGACTTCCTGGCGGCGGAACTGCCGGCGGCGGCGGACCAGGCGCTCGATGGCACCGGCCAGATCGCCAAGATCGTCCAGGCCATCAAGGAGTTCTCGTATCCGAGCTCGAAGAGCGCCCATCCGGTGGATCTCAACCACATGATCGACGTGGTCGCCACCGTCACCCGCAACCAGTGGAAATACGTGGCCCAGATGGAATGCGACCTGGACCCCGATCTTCCCAAAGTCTTCGCCGTCGAAGGCGAGATCAATCAGGTCCTGGTCAACCTCATCGTCAATGCGGCGCACGCCATCGCCCAAGCGGGCGGCGACGCCCCGGGCCGCATAACGGTGCGGACGCGCAGATTGGACGACGAGGTCGAACTGAGCGTCGCCGATACCGGCATCGGCATTCCGGCCGCCAATCTGAAGCAGATCTTCGAAATGTTCTTCACCACCAAGGCACCGGGGCAAGGCACCGGGCAGGGGCTGGCCATCAGCCGGGCGATCATCCATCGCCATGGCGGCCAGATCTCGGCCGAATCGCAACCCGGCTTGGGCGCCTGCTTCCGCATACGTCTCCCGCTGACCGCGACGCAAGGAGCCTGAGATGGATCCGGTTCTGCCCACCATCTTGTTCGTTGACGACGAAAAGGGCGTTCTTGACGGCCTGCGCCGCAGCCTCTACGGCCAGCGCAACGAGTGGAACATGCGCTTCGCCCTGGGTGGCGCCGAGGCATTGGCCATTCTGGAGAGCCAGCCCGTCGACGTGGTCGTCACCGACATGCGGATGCCCGGCATGGATGGGGCCGCGCTGCTGGACCGGGTGAGAACGCTGCAGCCCCAGACTGCGCGCATCGTGCTTTCGGGCTTTTCCGAGCGCGAGGCCATTTTCCGCACTATCGGCCCCGCCCATCAATACTATGTCAAGCCGTGTCAGCCCCAGGTTCTGGTCGAAGCCATCCGCCGCGCCCTGACCGTGCGTCGCACCCTGCACAGCCCGGCCCTGCTGGCCCTGGTGGCGGGGGCCACGTCCATTCCCGCTCTGCCCCACGCGCTGACCGCCTTGTTCACCGAATTGCAGTCGCCCAACGGCTCGGCCTCGGAGGTGGCGCGGATCATCTCCTCCGATGTGGGGCTGACGGTCAATCTGCTGAAGCTCACCAATTCAGGCTTCTTCTATATCCCGTTGGCCATCACCGACGTGCTGCAGGCGGTCAAGATGCTGGGCTTCGAGATGGTCCGGGCGCTCACGGTGATGGCCGGCATCTTCGAGGCCTTCCGATGCGGCGGTATCGACTGCGACGTCTTGCGCCAGTTGGAGCAGCGCAGCCTGCAGATCGGCGTGCTGGCCCGCCGGATCGCCGAAACCAACGGTCTCGGCCAGGCGGCCCTGGACCAGACCCAATGCGCCGGGATGCTGGCCCATGTGGGCTCGTTGCTGCTGTTCTCCAACTGGCCGGACGCCATGGCCGAGGTGCGCCGGGGTCTGGATCGTTCGGGCGGCGGCATCATCGCCGCGGAAAGGAATGCCCTTGGCGCGTCCCACGCCGATCTGGGGGGCGTTCTGCTGGGGCTGTGGGGCTTCACCGATCCGGTGGTCGAGGCCGTCCTCTACCACCACGAGCCCAGCCGGTGCGAATACCATTCCAACGCCGAATCATCACCCCTGGTGGCGGTTCATGCCGCCCAGCATCTGATCAAGCCGGTTCCGGCGGGCGTGGATTCCATGACCGCCTGGATGGGCGGCCTGGACATGGCCTTTCTCGGGCGGGTCGGCGCTGCCGAGAAGATCGGTTCCTGGGCCGCCATGGCCGACGCCATTCGTCAGGAGGGCGCATGATGTCCGAGGTCAACGAAAAGATCCTTGTGGTCGACGACGACACCAACCTGCTGGCCGGCATCAAGCGGCTCCTGGGGCAAAAGCTCGACGTCACCACCGCCGAGGGCGGCATCGAGGCCCTGGGGAAGGCCCAGAATGAAGGGCCCTTCGCCGTCGTGGTGTGCGACATGCGCATGCCGGGCATGGACGGCGTCGAGGTCTTGCGGCGCTTTCACGAGATGTCTCCGGACACCAGCCGCATCATGCTGACCGGCAATGCCGATCAGAGGACGGCGGTGGAGGCCATCAATACCGGCCAGATCTTCCGCTTCTTCAACAAGCCCTGCTCCATGGCCACCTTGACCGAGGGCATCCTGGCCGGCATCCGGCAGTACCGGCTGGTTACCGCCGAGAAGGTCCTGCTGGAGGGGACCCTGTCGGGCAGCATCGCCCTGATGAACGACGTGCTGTCCATGGTGGCGCCGGAAAGTTTCCAGCGTTCGCTGCGCCTGCGCGGCTGGTCGCTGCAGCTTGCGGCCTCCATGGGCATGGAGGCGCCGTGGGAACTGGAGCTGGCCGCGACCTTGGCGCGGATCGGCGAGATTTCCGTGCCGTCGGAAGTCCTGGCCCGCAGCCGGGCGGGGCAGCGCCTGGCGCCGGTGGAGGAGGAAATGCTTTCCCGCGTGCCGGAGACCGGAGCCGCCCTGGTCCGCAAGATCCCGCGCATGGCCCAGGTGGCCGATGCCATCGCCTATCAGGACAAGTGGTTCAACGGCAAAGGCTTGCCGCAAGACGGCAGGGCGGGGCAGGACATCCCGTTCAATGCCCGCATTCTGCACGTCCTGCTGGCTCTCGACGAGATCGGTGCGGGCGAGCTGACCCGCGCCGCCTTTGCCACCCTGGAAAAGATGCCGGGGCGCTTCGATCCCGCCGTGCTGACCGCCGCCGCCCGCGGCCTGTCGGCCATGATCGTCGACGAAGCCGCCTTCACCAGGCTCGACGTTCCCAGCAGCGGGCTGCGGCCGGGCGATCACCTCGAGGCCCAGTTGGAGCTGGAAAACGGCAAGCTGGTGCTGGCGGCGGGACAGACCATCACCGACGCCTTGTTCGTGCGCCTTCAGAACCTGCACAAAATGTACAAATTCCGCGAGCCTGTGCGTATCCGTCGCGCCGGTCGGCATTAGCCCCAGGATTTAAGGAGTGCGTGGCATGGCATGCTCCCCCCTCAAGACGGCACTGTCCGCGCTGTTCCTGGTCGGCTGGCCCCTTGGGGCGCAGGCGGCCGAGCCGGCCACCTACACCCTGGCGGTGGTGCCTCAGTTCGATCTGCGGCGAATCGAGGCGGTCTGGCGGCCCATCGTCGATCATCTGCAATCGGCCACGGGCGCCCGCTTCACATTGGTGACCGAGACCACCATACCCGTCTTCGAGAAGGGGCTGCACGGCGGCGCTTACGACTTCGCCTACATGAATCCCTACCACTACGTGGTCGTCCATCAGCGACAGGGCTACAAGCCCCTGGTCAGGGACGTGGAGGACAAGCTCTCGGGGATCGTGGTGGTGCGCAAGGATTCCGGACTGACCGACGCCCGCATGCTCGACGGCCGCAAGGTGGCGTTTCCCGCCCCCAACGCCATGGGCGCCGCCCTCATTCCCCGCGCCGAATTCTCGCGCAAGCTGGGGATCAGGATCACCGAGGTCTACGTCAAGTCCCATGGCTCGGCCTATCTCAACGTCATGATGGGCCAGGCCGACGCCGCTGGCGGAATCCGCGCGACATTCGACCAGCAAAAGCCGGAACTGCGTGACGGGCTGGCCGTCATCTACGAGACCGAGCAATACACGCCCCATCCCCTGGCGGCCCATCCCCGGGTGCCGGCCGAGATGGCGGAGAAGGTCCAGCAGGCCATGATCGCCCTGGGGACGACGCCGATGGGCGACGCCCTGCTGGATGGGATCCCCATCAAGACCATCGGCATCGCTCGGGACAGCGATTACGACGCCTTGCGCAACCTCGGGCTGGAGGCGTTTTACGTCGAACAATGAGCATCCGGGCCAAACTCCTCATCCCCCTGCTGCTGCTGGCGGCCTGCGTGCTTGCCGCCATGCACTTCATCGCGTTCGAGACGCTGAAGAAGACGCTGGTGGCCGAGCGGATCAGCAGCGAGCAACGCGCCCTCAGCCTGCTGGCCCTGGCCATTGCTCCTGACGTGCAGGCCAGCGATCTGGCCAAGATCCACGAGACCATGGACGAGTCGAACGGCCAGCATCCCTGGTGGCGCTCGCTGAGCTTGACCAGTTCCGCCGGGCTGCGCCTTTACCCCCTGATGCAGCCCGATTCCCACACCGGCTTGAATCTGCGCCTTGTCGCCCAGGTCAGCGCCGTCGGCCGCCGGCTGGGGGAACTGAGCGTGGAGGTCGACCTGGAGAGCCTCGTCGCACCCGCCCTCTCGGTGGTCTACGGCCTCGAACTGGTCGTGGTCCTGATTCTGATCGTGGGGACCATGGCGGTGGTCGGGCTGCAGGCCCGGACGGTGATTTCGCCCCTGCGGCGGCTGGTGGAGGCCAGCGACCTGCTGTCCAAGGGGCAGTATGACGTCGTCCTGCCGCCTCCCTCGGCGGACGAGGTCGGCAATCTGGTCTCCGCGTTCGAGGTCATGCGCCGTTCGGTGGCCCATCGCGAGGCCGCCCTGACCGAAAGCGAGGGACGTTTCCGCGATCTGGCCGAATCGGCGTCGGACTGGTTCTGGGAGACCGACACCGATTACCGCCTGACCTTCGTCTCCGACCGCATCGGCGCCATCCTGGGGGTCAAGCCGTCGGCCATCCTCGGCTACACCTATTTCGACGTGGGCCTGTCCGATTTCGAAGAGGACCTGGCGCGTACCCATGCCGACGACCTGGCGAACCACCGGCCCTTCCGCGACCTGATGTTCCACATCGGTCCGGTGGACGGCAAGGACGAGAAGATCGTGCGCATCAGCGGCATGCCCTTCTACGACCAGGATGGCGTCTTCATCGGCTATCGCGGCATCGGCGCGGACGTGACCCGCGAGGCGCGGGCGGAAGAGCGCGCCCGCCAGGCCCAGCTGGAACTGGCCGATCAGCATGCCCAGCTGGAGCGCCTCGTCGAAGAGCGCACCGAGGCGCTGAAGCAGGCCCAGATCGAGGCGCTTCAGGCGTCGCGCATGGCCAGTGTCGGCCAATTGGCGGCGGGCATCGCCCACGAGATCAACACGCCGATCCAGTATGTGGGCGACAACCTGACCTTCATTCAGTCGGCCACCGAAGCCGCGTTCCCGCTGCTGGCGGAGGCCCGGGCCCTGGCGCAGGGCGTGCGGACCGCCGAGGCCGCCGCCGGCAAGGCCGAGGAGTTTTTGCGCCATTACGATGCGGCCGGCCTGGATTTCCTCATGGAAGAGACGCCGCCCGCCGTCAGCCAATCCCTGGAGGGCGTGGCCCAGGTGGCCCGGATCGTATTGTCCATGAAGGAGTTTTCCCATCCCGGCACGTCGCAGAAAACGGCCGCCGACATCAATCGTGCCCTGGACAGCACTTTGGTGGTCTGCCGCAACACCTGGAAGCACGTCGCCCGGATGGAAACCCGTTTCGACCCGGCCCTGCCGTTGGTCAACTGCCATCCCGGCGAGATGAATCAGGTCTTCTTGAACCTGATCGTCAACGCGGCCCATGCCATCGAGGAATCGGGCAAGCCGCTGCCGGGAACCATCACCGCGGAAACCGCGCTATGCGGCGATTGGGCCGAGATCCGGATCTCGGACACCGGAACCGGCGTGTCCGACGACATCGCCCAGCACATCTTCGACCCGTTCTTCACCACCAAGGAGGTGGGAAAGGGGACCGGCCAGGGGCTGGCTATCTGCTACGACGTGGTGGTGAACAAGCATGGCGGCCAGATTCTGGTCGGAGGAGCGCCGGGAGAGGGGGCGGTCTTCACGGTCCGGATTCCGGTGGGATGACCGCCCCCTGGGCTTCCCCGCCGTCGATCAGGCCGCGCTCTGCCGCGAGGAAAGCGGCGCCGCGAAAACATAGCCCAGGCCCCGGGCCGAGCGGATGGGCAGGGGCTCTCCGGCCTTCTGCTTCACCTTGCGGCGCAACCGCGTGATGATCGTGCTGATGGCGTTGTCGTCATAGACGTCCCCTTTCTTGCCCAGGGCGACGGCCAGTTCCGCGCGGCTTGCCGAATTCTTCGGATTGGCGGACAGGGTTCCGATCACCCGGAATTCCGCGCTGCTCAGCATCACCTTGCGGCCATTGGGGGCGGTCAGCAACCAGTCCAGGGTGGCGAGCTCCCACCGGGGGAGGTTCTGGTCGCTGGCGGCCGGGGCGCCGCCCGCCCGCCCCTGCTTCAGGCGGCGGAGCAGGCTGCGGATCACCGCCTCGAATTCGCGGAACGGGACGGGCTTGACCAGACAGGTGTCGGCCCCGGCCTTCAGGCCCAGGATCTTTTCCTCGAGGTCGTCATGCGCCATCAGTATCACGATGCCGGCGCCGGTACGCGGGCGCAGCCTGGCGACCAGGGAAACGGCGTCCTCGTCCGCCCTGTCGATGTCCAGGATCACCAGATCCACCGGCACCGAGGACAGCAGCCGGTCAAGCTCCGCGACGGAGCGGGCATGAAGAACGTTCATCCCGATCAGGCCGAGATACCGGGCCACGCTCTCGGGCTGGTCGGGCTGGTCCGCGACGATGATGATGTTTGCCATTGCAGTCCCCAACGGTGTCGATCCGTCCCATTCGGCGACCCTACGTCAGCGGTATGGACACGATATGGACGGGCTGTGGACGGCTGTTCACATCAAGGGGCGGCGAAGGCCGGCCCGGCTGGACGCTGCCGGTTCGGACCGGATAGGATTCGGACCGGATGCGGGTTCGAAAGAGGGTGGGGTGCGTCTGATCAGGCTGTTGATGCTGGCATTGTGCCTCGGCTCGGGAATGGCCTTCGCCGAAGGGAGCCGGGCCGCGCAGTCCTGGGATGGCGTCGCGCCGCCGGTCTTCCGGCACCTGACGCCCGCCGACGGATTGCCCTATCCCGTGGCGCTGGCGCTGGCCCAGGACCGCCATGGCTTCATCTGGGTGGCCACGCCCGGCGGGGCGGCCCGGTGGGACGGATACCGCATGACGGTCTTCCGCCACGACGACAACGACCCCAATTCCCTGCCGGAAAACATCGTCACCTCGGCGCTGGCCGACGGGCAGGGGCAGGTCTGGTTCGGGACCGTGTCGGGGATCGTCGTTCGCTACGACGAAACCATCCGGGGCTTCGTCTCCTATCCCAATCCGGGCGGCGGCTTCGAGCGGCCCAACGGCATGAGCGGCGACGGCGCGGGCGGCATATGGCTGGCCGGACGCCAGGGGTTGGCGCGCCTGGACGTCGCCGCCAAGGTCTGGCGCCACGAGACGGGCCTGCCCGCCGGCGAGGTCGGCAGCGTCCTGATCGACCGGTCGGGGGCGGTATGGGCGGGAACGGTCAACGGCCTGATGCGCCAGCGCGGCGCCCGGCGGCTGTTCGAGCCGGTGGCCTTGCCCGCCCAGGCCGATGGCGACATGGTCTCCGCCCTGTTCGAGGACGGCGAGAGCCGGGTCTGGTTCGCGACCCGGCGGGGGCTGGTCGGACGGGTCGAGAGCAACGGCCAGGCGGTTCTCGTCTCGGCCCTGCCGCAATCGGGCTACCGCGTCACCGCCATGATCCAGCCCCGGCCGGGAGTGCTGTGGATCGCCGATTACGGCGGCGGCATCCGCGAGTTGCGCCAGGACACCGGCGAGGTCAGCCAGATCTCCCATGATCCGACCATCGGCACCAGCTTAGGCGACAATTCGGTCACCGACATGCTGGTCGACCGGGCCGGCCTGGTCTGGGTCAGCAGCCTTCGCGGCATTCACCGCCATATTCCCAATAACCGTGGCGTTCTCACCGTGGTGCGCGGCACGCCCGGCGGCCTGCCGGGAAAGGATGTGCGCAGCGTCCTGGCCACCGGGGACGGCAAGGTCTGGCTGGGATTCCGCGCCGAGGGGCTGGCCTTGCTGGATCCGGCGGCCGGCGTGGTGAAAACCGTGGCCCCGGGCCGTGGCCCCGGCCAATTGCCGGGCGGCGTCATCCAGGCCATTGCCGAAACCGGCGACGGCCGCTTGTGGATCGGCCAGACCGGCGGCCTGTTCCAGGTCGATGCCGCGACCGGACTGACCACGCCCTACGCGCCTTTGGCCGGAGCCAATATCTGGGCGCTGCTCCAGGACAAGGACGCGCTGTGGGCGGGCGGCTACATGGGGTTGATGCGGATTCCCAGAGACGGCGGGCCGGCACAGACCTTCCATTTCGACCGCGACGACCCGGCCAGTCTCAGCGGCAACAGCGTGCACGCCCTGCACTACGACAGCGCCGGGCGGCTGTGGGTGGGAACGCAGCGGGGGCTGAACCTGCTCGAGGATGCGGGGAAAGGGACCTTCCGCCGCTTCCTGAACGATCCCGACGATCCCGAGAGCCTGCCCAGCAACACGGTCAACGGCATCGCCGAAGACCGTTTCGGCCGGATATGGCTGGCCACCAGCAACGGCATCGGCATTCTCGACGCCAGGCGGGACGGCAAGCCCCGCTTCCTGCGTCTGGGAAACGCCAGCGGCCTGCCCAACGGCACCGTCCTGTCGGTGATCGACGGCGGCGAACGCGGAATCATCGCGGGAACCGGCGACGGTCTGGCCCTGGTCGATCCGCAAACCCTGGCCGTGCGCACTCTCGGCCCGGCCGAGGGCGTGCAGATCCAGACATTCTGGACCGGAGCGTCCACCCGGTTGTCCGATGGCACGGTGGTCATGGGTGGCTTCGGCGGCATGGTCGCCCTGCGTCCCGTTCCGCCCCCCACCTGGACCTACCGCGCTCCGGTGGTGGTGACCGATATCCGGGTCGGCGGGCGGACGGCGAACGGCAAGAATGAAATCGTCATCCGTCCCGAGGACGGCGGCTTCCAGGTGGATTTCGCGGCGCTGGACTTCTCGGCACCCGAGCGCAACCGCTATGCCTACCGCCTGATCGGCAATGACGGGGAGTGGATCGCGGCCAGCGCCCAGAACCGCACCATCGGCTACACCAATCTTTCACCGGGGCTTTATCGCCTGGAACTGCGGGGAAGCAACAGCACCGGCGCCTGGACCGAGCCCCCCAGCCGTCTTGACGTCCGTGTCCTGCCGGCCTGGTACCAGACGTGGTGGTTCCGCCTGCTGGCGGGCGTGGCGGTCCTGGGCGCCGTGGCGGGCGCGGCCGTGGCGCGCCGGGCCTATTACCTGCGCCGCGAGCAGGAGCTGACCCGGCAGGTGGCGGCCAAGACATCCGAAGCCGAGGCCGCCAAGCTGCGGGCCCTGGCCGGCGAGGAGGAGGCCCGCCGGGCCAAGGAGGACGCGGAAGCGTCGGCCCAGATGAAGTCCCGCTTCCTGGCCATCATCGGCCATGAAATCCGCACGCCGCTCAACGGTCTGCTCGGCATGCTGCAATTGCTTGATCCGCAACGGCTCGATCACGGCCCGCGCGAATTGCTGGCCACCGCGAAAAAAGCCGGCGAGACCCTGCGGCATCTGGTCGAGAGCATTCTGGTCTACGGCCGCGACGGCGCCAGCGAGCAGCAGTTGAGTCAGGACGACGTCGAACTGCACCGTCTCGCCGAGGAGGCGGTCGATCTGATTCGGACACAGGCGCTGGCCAAGGGGCTGGGCCTGACCCTCGCCGTCGAGCCCGAGGGGCCGGTCTGGGTCCGCTGCGATCACACCAAGCTGTCGCGCATCCTGATCAATCTTCTGGGCAACGCCGTCAAATTCACCGAACAGGGCGGGATTTCGGTGACGGTGACCTTCGCTCCCGAGGAATGCGGAGGGGCGCTGGTCATCGAGGTCGCCGACACCGGCATCGGCATTGCCGCCGACCTTCGCGACGCCATCTTCGGCGATTTCGTCCAGGCCGACGATTCCATTACCCGGAAACACGGCGGCGTCGGGCTGGGACTGGCCATTTCCCGGCGCATGGCTGCCCTTATGGGGGGAACCTTGTCCGTGGCGAGCGAGGCGGGCGCCGGCAGCTCCTTTCGCCTCGCCCTCAAGGTGGAGACGGGGACGGCCCCCGCCGTTTCCCCGTCCCTTCCATCCGGCCCGTCGGGCTTCGGCCTTCGTGTCCTGGTGGTGGACGACGACGAGATCAACCTGGCCGTGGCCCGGCATCTGCTCGTCCGCCTGGGGCATGGTCCGGCCCAGGCAAGCAGCGGCGAGGCGGCGATCGAGGCGGTGGCGACCGGCGAGTTCGACGTCGTCCTCATGGATTTGCGCATGCCCGGCATGGACGGCATGGACGCCGCCCGGCGCATCCGGCAACTGGAGGGCGGGCGGGGGCCGCACCTGCGGATAATCGCCATGACGGCGGACCTTACCGACGATATTCGGCGCCAATGCCGGGCGGCGGGCATGGACGGCGAATTGTCCAAGCCGGTGCGGATCGAGGAACTGGGCGCCGCCCTGGCGGCGACGGAAGCGTCCGCCATTCCGCCCCGGCCCGTGGATACGGATCATCTGGCGTTGCAGCTCGATATCCTTGGGCTGGACGAGGTGATCCGGCTGGCGCGGCTGTTCCAGCGGACATCACGCGGGATGGTCCGGGCCATGGAGGAATCCGCCGAAGCGGGGGACAGGCCGGCGGTCGCGGCGCAGGCTCACCGGCTGCGGAGCGCGGCCGGATCGCTTTGCCTGCGCGACGTGACGGAAATGGCCTCGATCATCGAGGCGGGCGCCGCCCAGGCTTCCCAGGCGTGGCTGGTGGAACAGGTCGCCCTGCTGCGCGAGGCCCGACGGACGGGATTGCGCGAGATTACCCGGATCGCCCGGCGCATGGCCGCCGGCTACGCCGAATCCACGACGATTCCGAATCGGTAGCCGATCCCGGTGACGGTAACGATCATCGCGCTGCCGTCGTCCTGGTGGTTCAGTTTCCGGCGCAGGCGCGAAACCAGCGTGTCCACGGTGCGCGTATCGCTTTCGCCCGGACGCGAGCTGACCACCTCGGCCAGGAAATCGCGATAGAGCGGGCGCCCCCCGGCCTCCACCAACGCCGCCAGCAGATCGAACTCACCCCGGGTCAGGGGGATCTGCCCGCCCGAACTGACGGACAGCTCCCGGCGGGTCAGGTCCAGGATATAGGAACCGAACGTCATGATGGCACGGCGGTTGCCCGGCGCGCTGTCCAGCCTGCGCCGGCGCAGCAAGGCCCGCGACCGCGCCATCAATTCCCGCAGGTTGACCGGCTTGGTGACGTAATCGTCGCCCGCCGTCTCCAGGCCGACCACCCGGTCGACCTCGTTGTCCTGCTGGGTGACGAAGATGATGCCCACGGGGCTTTCCGCCCGGATTTCCTGGGCGAGGGTGATGCCGTTGGCGTCGGGCAGATGGATGTCGGCGAAGATGAGGTCCACCGCGCTCCGCCGGAGGATGGCGCGGCATTCCGCCGCCGAAGCCGCCTCCTGGACATCGAATCCGTCATTGGTGAAGTACCGCGCGATCATCGACCGGGTGACCGGATCGTCCTCCAGCACCATCAGGCGGGGGCGGCGGTCATGGCTTGCCGGCGCCTTCACCAGCCGATCCTCGGGTTTTCCCATTCCCCCCACCAGTTTTTCACTCCGCCGGACTGCCGGTTTCCTCGGCCTCGATGCCTGGGCCCGTCCCTGCCCATCCTCCCGACACCGTAGGGCAGGCAGGGAGAATGGCAAGCTCCGAACTCGGGTAAATGATCGCGGATTGTTATTATCATTTCAAGTTGATCTCGATGTGTCCGTCCTTCCTGGCAGGGTTGTGTTCGGCGTGGACGGACGCGCCATGCTCAGGGCGCCGGAAGCGGAGGGGCATGCGGGGGCGAATCGTCGGTCTCGGCAAGCAGCCTCTCGGTAATGCCGCGGGCGATCTCGCGCTCGCCCATCACCACGATGTCGGCCCCCAGGCCGGATAGGTGCTCGACCTGGGGCGTGGAATGGGCGCGGGCGATGATCCTGAGCGACGGGTTGGCGGCGCGGGCCTGCTGAACCGCCTGACCGGCCTCGAAGGCGTTGGGGATGGCCACGACCATGCAGCTGGCCTTGGCCAGGTTGGCGGCCTTGAGGATCTGCGGCTTGGCGACGTTGCCATCGATCACCTCGACGCCCGTCTTGCGCAGCTGGGCGACGATGGTGTCGGTATCCTCGATCACCAGGAAGGGGGTCTGACGCTCGATCAGGGTGGCGCCGATCAGGCTGCCGACCCGGCCATAGCCGACCAGCACCACGTGGCCTTCCAGCGAAGTGACCGGCAGAGACGCGTCGGCGGGGGATATGGCTTCCGGCGCGATCTCTGCCGGCCCCCGCTCCTTGTCGCGCTTTTCAAGGCGCTTCAGGAGACGGTCCATGGCGGCGAACATCAGGGGATTGAGCAGGATGGAGACGATGGCGCCCGCTAGGATCAGGTCGCGGGCGCGAGACGACAGCAGGTCGAGGTTGACGCCCAGTTCCGCCAGGATGAACGAGAATTCGCCGATCTGCGCCAGGCTGGCCGAAATGGTGAGCGCGGTGCGGACCGGATGGCGGAAGGCCAGGACGATCAGGAAGGCGGCGATGGACTTGCCGAACAGGATGATGAACAGGGTTCCCAGGAAGGGCAGCGGCTCGCGCCAGACGATGTTGGGATCGAACAGCATGCCGACCGAGACGAAGAACAGCACGGCGAAGGCATCGCGCAGCGGCAGGGATTCCTGTGCCGCCTGATGGCTGAGTTCGGATTCGCTCAGCACCATGCCGGCGAAGAAGGCGCCCAGGGCCAGCGACACTCCGAACAGCTTGGCCGCCCCGAAAGCGACGCCCAGCGCGATGGCCAGGACCGCCAGGCGGAACAGCTCGCGCGAGCCCATATGGGCCACGGTGTGGAGAATCCAAGGGATCACCCGCCGCCCGACGATCAGCATGAAGGCGACGAAAGCCGCCACCTTGGCCAGGGTCAGGGCCAGCGTGCCTCCCAGGCCCAGGTTGAGGCGGGTGGCGACCCAGTCCCGTTCCAGGCCGTCATGGCCGTTGACCGCGCCTGCCAGGGCCGGCAGCAGCACCAGGGCCAGGACCATGGCCAGGTCCTCGACGATCAGCCAGCCGACGGCGATGCGGCCCCGGCCGGTGTCGATCTCGCGGCGTTCCTGCAGGGCGCGCAGCAGCACCACCGTACTGGCCACCGACAGGGCCAGGCCGAACACCAGCCCGGCCGGCACCGGCCAGTCCATCAGCAGGGCGAGGCCCAGCCCCATGACGGTGGCCGCCGCGATCTGGACCATGGCTCCGGGGATGGCGATGGTGCTGACCGACAGCAGGTCCTTGAGCGAGAAGTGCAGGCCGACGCCGAACATCAGCAGGATGACGCCGATTTCGGCCAACTGGGGGGCCAGCGTCTGGTCGGCGACGAAGCCCGGCGTGAACGGTCCGGCCATGATGCCGGCCAGCAGATAGCCGACCAGCGGCGGGATGCGCAGCCGGACGGCGACGGCGCCGAAGATGAAGGCGAGGCCGATACCGGCGACGATGGTGGTGATCAGCGGAGTGGCATGCGGCATGCGGCCGGGAGTTCCTTTCGGTGTCTTTCGCGGTTGACCGGGCTTATCCCGGCACGATCAGTACGTCGCAGGGCATGTGTTCGAGAACGTCGTGGGCGGTGCTGCCGAACAGGGCGCGGCCCAGGCCGTGCCGCCCGGCCGAGCCCATGACGATGAGGTCGGGCCGGGGCGGCATCCGGCTTTCCAGGATGATCCCCTCGACCGGGCCGCCCAGGCGGACGGAGGTGGCTACGGGCCGCTCATCCAGGGGCAGGCCGTCCGTCAGGCGGATGAAGTCTTCAGCGAAGCTGCCCTCGGCGCTTTCCGGGCCGGCGAGCGAGGCCACCAGCGGCGCGTCATAGACATGGAGAAGCTTGACCACCCCATCCGGAACCATGGTCAGGGCGGCGTCCAGGGCCGGGCGGGACAGCTTCGAGAAATCCACCGGCACCAGGGCGGTGGCATAGGGGGCGAACGGCTTGTCCACCACGGCCAGCAGGGGGATGCGCGCGACGACGCCGATCTTCTCCACCGTGGAGGTCTGGCCCAGCCCGTCGGTGGGGTCGGTCCCGGCGGCCACCAGCAGGTCGGCGCTCCACAGATCGGCATAGCGGGCCACGGACGGCCCCACCGGCCCCCCGGTGGCCACCACGACCAGCGGCAGGTCGGCGGCGCCGGGGATCTTTTCCAGATGCCGCGCCATCTCCGCCTCGATATGGTGGGGCGGCAGATTGTCGAGGGGCTTGCGCTCGGCCCCGGTGCGGATGGCGTAGAGGGCGGTCAGAATGGCGCAGTGCTGCCGCGCCAGTTGCACGGCCCGCTCCATGGCCCTGTCCGAATGGGGCTCCAGGTCGGTGGTCAGCAGAATTCTCCGGACCGTCGTCATCGCCGGGATTTCTCGTCGCCCGGGACGGGAACGCGCAAATGAGGAGCCATGCGTGCCTCGCGGTGATTTCAGTGCCTGAGGCCAGGATTTCGGAAATATCGCTCCACCGTCGACTCCGGAGACTACGGAGACCGTTGCTCCCGTAGGATAAGGGCTTGTAATCTCGGCTTATTATCCCGGTCTCTCCGTATTCTTGCGGAAGGCCGGGCCGGGTGCATCCTGCCGCTTGTGCTGCTACCATCGAGTGGTCGCCAGAGAGGAAGGGCCGCCGTGCCGAAGGATTTCCGGCTGATCGCCGTCTATCTGACCGCCCATCTGTTCCTCGACTGGATCAGCTTCATCCACGAGCTGTCGCCGCTCAACATCACGCCGTGGAATCCGCCGGCCGGCCTGGCCATGGGCGTGCTGATCGCGTTTGGTTCCCGCATGCTGCCGGTGGTCTGGCTTGCCCTGACGGCGGGGGATGCGCTGGTGCGCGACCTGCCGGTCGAATTATGGGCGACCCTGGTGTCGAACGCGCTGGTGGCGGGAACCTACGGCCTTGCCGCCAGGATCATGTGCCACCGCCTGGGATTGCGGCGGGATCTGGAGCGGTTGCGCGACATCGCCCTGCTGATGGGCGGCAGCGGCATCGCGGCGGCCGTGGTCGGGACCGGATACATTGCCATCTTCATGGGAATCGGCCTGTTCTCCTGGGACGATTTCATTCCGATCCTGCTGCGCTATTGGGTGGGCGAGGTCATCGGCATCATGGTTCTGACGCCGGTGATCCTGCTGGGGCGGCGCTGCTGGCCGCTCCGCCTTTCCTGGCAGGGCGTCCCCGAGGCCATGGCCCAGGCAGGGGCCATCGTCCTGGCGCTGTGGATCGTGTTCGGGCCGCTGGCGTCTGACCGTTACGAGTATTTCTACCTCCTGTTCCTGCCGGTGGTCTGGGTCGCCTCGCGCCATGGGTTGACCGGCGCGGCGCTGGCGGCCCTGGTCACCCAGGTCGGTCTGATCGTCGCCATTCAGGTGGTGGACATCGAGACGGCGAGGATGACCCATTTCCAGTTCCTGATGCTGGCGCTCACCGTCACCGGGTTGCTGCTGGGCGCCGAGGTCACCGAGCGCCGCCGGGTCGAGGCCTGGGTCCGCGAGCGTCTGGACGAATTTGCCCATGCGTCCCGCCTGACCGAGGCGGGCGAGATGACCGCCGCCCTGGCCCACGAGATCAATCAGCCGCTGGCGGCGACCATGAGCTATGCCCGGGCGGCGCGGAAGATCGCCCGGCGCGATGGCGCGTCGCCGCAGCTGGCCGACATCCTGGACAAGACGGTGGCCCAGGCCGAGCGGGCCGACCGCGTCATGCGCAGCCTGCGCGACTTCGTGCGCAAGGGCGAACGCAGCACCGAGAACGTCGACGTCGCCCGGCTGGTGGCCGACAGCCTGATCCTGGCCGGTCCGGGCGTCCGCCAGCACGGCGTGGTCATCGTCACCGACGTCGCCGCCGGCCTTGCGCCGGTGGCAGGCGATCCCATCCAGTTGCAGCAGGTTCTGCTGAACCTGGTGCGCAACGCCGCCGAGGCGCTGATCGGCTCGGCCAGCGGCCAGCGGCTGATCACCCTGTCGGCGCAGGAAGGCGAGCCCGGCCTGGTGGAAATCGCGGTGCGCGACACCGGCCCCGGCTTTTCCGATCTGGTGGAGCGCAACCTGTTCATTCCCTTCGTCACCACCAAGGCGACCGGCATGGGATTGGGCCTGTCCATCGCGCGCTCCATCGTCGAAGCCCACGGGGGAGTCCTGACCGGCTACCGGTTGCCCGAGGGCGGCACCATCTTTCGCT
The DNA here is from genome assembly GCF_001511835.1 of Magnetospirillum sp. XM-1. Classification (NCBI taxonomy): domain Bacteria; kingdom Pseudomonadati; phylum Pseudomonadota; class Alphaproteobacteria; order Rhodospirillales; family Rhodospirillaceae; genus Magnetospirillum; species Magnetospirillum sp. XM-1. The sequence continues at coordinate 4,000,243 of NZ_LN997848.1, read as the reverse complement.
TCACCCTTCCCATCGCCACCAGCCATGATGACCGCCATGCCCGATGAACAATCCACCGTTTTCGTGATCGACGACGACGCGGCCGTGCGCGACGCCCTGTCGGTCCATCTGGACCTCGCCGGATTGCCGGTGCGCAGTTTCGCTTCGGCCCGGGAATTCCTGGCCGCCGTCGATTCCGACCAGGGCGGCTGCGCCGTCATCGACATCCGCATGCCCGACCAGGACGGCCTGTCCCTGCAGCAGGAGATGATCCGGCACGGGCTGACCCTGCCGGTGATCATCATCACCGGCCATGGCGACGTGGACGCGGCGGTGACGGCCTTTCGGGCCGGCGCGGTGGACTTCCTGCAGAAGCCCTTCGACGAGGATGTGCTGATCGAGCGGATTCGCGAAGCCATCGAGCGTGACCGCCGGGCTCGTCGGCTTTCCCTCGAAGTCAGCGAGATCCGCAGCCGCTTCAATCTGCTCAGTCCCAGGGAACAGGAGGTCATGGGCCTGGTCGCCCAGGGACATTCCAACAAGGTGATCGCCATCCGGCTCGATATCGGCGTGCGTACCGTCGAAACCCACCGGGCCAAGGTGCTGGAGAAGATGGGCGTGCGCAGCGCCCCCGAACTGGCTCGCCTCAAGATGCGCCTGGACGAGGGCGGCCTTTCGTGACCGCCATCATGGATGGCACAGCAGCCCCCGCCGGTCTTCCGGCGGGGGCATGCCGCCCGTGTCCGGTCGCGGTTATCCCGCCGCCGCCACCCGGCTGACCCAGTCCAGGTCGCAGGAATGGCGGAGGTCGAGGCCGGCGGGCAGCGACCAGACCGGCTCGGCGTCTGCAGACAGGTCGGGGCCTTCCGGCGTGTCGGGCCACCTCATGGAGGCTTCCTTCCGGGCGATGAGCAGCAGCAGCTCGAGGTCGATCTCGCCGGAAGCGATGGCGTCGCGGGGGACGGTCAGCGTCTGCATGCTTTCCTCCTACTGCAGGTCGAGAGGCAGGTTGATGGTGATGCCGGGGCGCTGGGGCACGTAGACCACCGGCGGGGGCACGTAGATCACCCGGGGGCGGCCGTAGACCACCGGCGGCGGACCGTAATAGCGATAGCCGGACCAGCCGTCCCGGTCGCGCCAGCCGCGATGATCCGACCAGCCGTGATGATGCTTGGACCAGCCGGGCGGGCCGTCATGGCGCCACGGCGGATCGGCGAGAGCGGGGCTGGCCAGCGTCATGGCGCATGCTGCGGCCAGCAGGGAATTGCGCAGGATCGAAGTGTTCATGACCGCCTCCTGACGGTTCTACTTGGATGCCGTGTTCTGGGACGACTTGTGGTTGTTCCAGCCGTCGGGCAGCAGGGCGCCGATGGCGGCGCCACCGCCGGCTCCGATCAAGGCGCCGGTCACCAGACCGCCGCCGGCCATGGCGGCGATGGCGGCACCGCCGGCCGCGCCCATGGCGCCGCCCGACAGGGCCCGCTGCTGCTGGTTGGTCATGTTGGCGCAGCCCGACAGGGCCAGGGCCAGGACGACCACGGAGACGGCAGGGATCTTGGAGCGGATAGTCATATTCTTATTCCTTCAAAGCTGGGACGAGCCCATCCCTGATAGGAATACGCCGGGGACCGGGACCGGGGGGTGAGAAGGCTGTGATAATGCTGTGACGGGGGGCTCAGTCGCTGAGCGGCAGGGCGACCGAGACCGACAGGCCGCCGCCGGGGGCGTTGGTGGCCCAGGCGCGCCCGCCCATGGCCTCGGCATTGCGGCGCACGATCCACAGGCCCAGGCCGTAATGCTCGACCTCGCCGCCCTGACCCTCGGGCCGCCGCGACATATGGCGCTCGAAAATGCGTTCCAGGTCGGCCGCCGCCACGCCGGGACCGTCATCGGTGACCCGCAGCACGGCCATGCCGCCCTCGGCGCGCAGATCCATGGCGATGCGCCCGCCGGGGGGCGAAAAGTCCATGGCGTTGTCCAGCAGGTTCTCGGCGATGACCTCCAGCATCTCGTCGCTGCCCGAAATCCACAATCCGGCGGCGACGCCCATTTCCAGGCCGATGGAGCGCTCGGCCGCCATGCGGACGTAGCCCCGTCCCAGCCGGTTGAGCACGGCGGAGGCCTCGATCCGGTCGCGGGGGTGGTCGATCAGGGCGGCGATGGTCTCGTCGGCGCGCCGGATGGTGGAGACCAGGCCGTCGAGGCGCTCCACCGACTGGCCGATCAGCTCCAGGGCGCGCGTCGCCCGGGCGTTGTCGGGGGGGATGGCGCGCCCCAGCGGCTCCAGCGACTGGGAGATTACCGCCAGCGGGGCCTTCAGCGCGTGGGCGTTCTCTTCGGCCGCCTGGCGCAGCAATCCTTCCGAACGCTTGAGGGTGGCGACCATGGAATCCAGCTCGACCGCCACTTCGGCCAGTTCGGGCACCCGGTTCCCCTCGGCGAACGAGACCTTGGCCTCGCCCCTGATCACCGAGCGGGCCACGTCCTGGAAACGACGCAGGTTGCTCCAGGCGTCGGTGAAGATGGACAGCACCAGCACCGCCATCAGCAGATAGATGGACGCCGCCACCTGGAGATCGGGCGATTGCCAGTAGGGGCGGCCGATCACCTGCTCGGGCAGGCTGCCGGTGGGCTGGGCGGTCAGCACCACCCAGCAGCCCAGACGGGTGGCGTGGGGCGCCAGAAAGGTCAGGAGTTCGGTTTCCTCGGGGGCGCCGGCCAGCCGCAGGGCAAGGGGCGCGCGGCCCTCGCAGCTGGCGGCCAGCTGGGCCAGCACGCCGCTGTCCACCAGCCTTTCCATGGCGGCGCGGGCTTCCTGCGGCCCGGCCTCGGGGGCCGAGGCGACCAGCAGGAAGGAGCGGGGGCCGGTGGCCTGGGCGGGGGAGGTCGGATGGGGGCGGAACAGCACCTTGACCGACATGCCGCCCTCGGCCAGACGCTTCATCGCCGGGTCGATGCTCTCGGCGTTGCGCGGCGAGAACTGGTCGAGCAGGGGGAACAGCGCCTCGCCCACCAGCCGCCCCTGTTCCTGGGCCAGACGCAGCATCAGGGCGTTGCGCTGGTTCTCCGCCGCCTCCAGCCTCAGGTAGAGCAGGACCGGGACCACGGCGAAGATCAGGGCGATGCTGACCAGCTTGGCGGCGAAGGATCGCAGGTTAGCCATCGCGCTCCGCCTGCCAGACGTAGCCGAAGCCGGGATAGTTGCCGATCTGCTCGAAATCGGGATCGACCGCCTTGAACTTCTCGCGGATACGCTTGATGGCGGCGCGGACATTGGTGCGGTATCCGTCCTCGCCGGCTCCGCCGTGGAAGCCCTTGCCCCGCCCGGCGTCATAGAGTTCGCGGTAGCTGATGTCGCGCCCGGCCTTGGCGGCCAGGGCCTGGACCATGGCGAATTCGTTCACCGTCAGGTCCACCGGCCGCCCCCGCCATTGGGCGCGGCGGCTGTCGGCGTCCAGTCCGAGTTCTCCCTGGCGGATGGTGGCGGCCTCGGCCTCGGGCCCGGTGGTCTTGCCGCGCCCCAAGATCAGCTGGATGCGCCGTTCCAGGATGGTGAAGCTGCGCGACTTCTCGATGAAGTCGACGGCCCCGCCCAGCAGGGCCGCCTCCTCGAAGATCTGGTCGCTCAGCACGGTCAGGAAGATCACCGGCAGGGCGATCTGGGCGGCGCGCATCCGGCGCAGCACCTCGATGCCGTTGAGCCCCGGCATCTTCCAGTCCAGCAGCAACAGGTCCGGCTGTTCGTCTCGCGCCATGGCCTCCAGGAAATCCTCGCCGTCGGCCCAGGCGCGCACGCCATAGCCGGCATCGCCCAGGTTTCCCGCCAGGGTTTCGCGGAAAAGAGGATCGTCATCGACGATGCCGATCAAGGCGGCCTCACTTCCCATTGCGGCCTCCACTGTCGCGCAGGCGCTTGATGCAGCCGGCGGCATCCTTGCCCCGCTCGAATTCGTAGCTGAGAACCCGTTCGATCTCGGTTCCCACCTCGGGATAGAAGACCAGCGACAAGGCGCATTCACCCCGGCGATAGCGCCAGATCGTGCCCATGGCGCGCGTGGTCTCGCTGGTCGGGGGGCCGAACAGGGCGCGCACCTCGTCGCGGTTCAGCCCGCCCAGGCTTTCGGGAGAGACGGCGGGCGGCGGGGCGGGACGCGCCGGTGGCGGAGGCTCGGGGCGGGGCGGCGGGGGCTTGGGGATGGGGGTTTCCGCCGGCGCGACAGGGGGCGGCGGCTTGGTGGAACACGCCGCCACCCCCATCGCCAGGATAAGCGCCAAGATTCGCCACACGGCCTTCATCGCTCCTTCCAATGATCCATCGCCACTCTAATTCCCGAATGGAATTGTCGGGTATGATTTGGCTCACAAAAGGCGTGATGCAAGGGGGGCGGCGTTTCGTGGTTGCTGGCAGTAGCCAAGGGAGTGATGCGTGTAATGTTTTGTCCCGTATGGAAATGATAGAGGTCTGAAGGTTGATTGATGGTAATTCTGCCTGTATTGTAAAGTATTAGTCATATTGCGGCAGTCGACGGCTGGTGCTCGTGCGCACTGGAATTTTAATAATAATGCCGCTGTTTCCCGCTATTTCCCTTGATCTTTTAGTTATTCATGCCGCTGGTGGCGGTGTTGTGGCGTTTTCATATTCTTCTTGCAACACTGCACGTCAGGAGCGAGTCACGCAATTGAACCCTGGATAAAAACCACGTAATCTTCAGCCCGCCCATTATGATGGGCGACGGAGGGCGAAGGTTTGGGGATCCATGTTCTCGTCATTGGGCATTAGCGTCGCGGATATCGTCTGCCAGGACGATGGGACCGTGTTGTCGCGCGGCGCCGGCCCACGGGGGGAAACCGTCCTGCTGCGCGCCGCGGCCTCCGACCGGCCGCCGGCGGCGATCGTCGCCCAGCTGCGCCGCGAATACGACCTGCGCACCGAGCTGGCCCCCGATTGGGCGGTCGTTCCCACCGGGCTTGAAGAGATCGCCGGCCGTCCGGTGCTGATCCTTGCCGATCCCGGGGGAGAGCCCCTGTCGCGCCTGATCGCCTCGGGGCCGCGCACATTGCGCCCGGCCGAGGTCGCCCGGCTTTTGCGCGTGGCCGTCGCCGTGGCGCGGAGCCTGGGCAATATCCACGCGGCCGGTCTGTTCCACAAGAATGTGACCCCGGCTCATATCCTTTTCGATGAAAGCCGCCAAAGCGCGGTATTCACCGGTTTCGGATCGGCATCGGCCTTGCGGCGGGAACAGCGCCACAGCGAAATGGCCGGCCCCCTGGCCGGATCCGTCGTCTACATGGCCCCCGAGCAGACCGGACGCATGAACCGGTCGGTGGATTCGCGCTGCGACCTGTATTCGCTGGGCGTGATTCTCTACGAGCTGTTCACCGGGCTGCGGCCGTTCACCGCCTCGGACCCGATGGAATGGGTCCATTGCCATATCGCCCGCCGGGCCACCCCGCCCCATGAACGGGCGGTCGGGGTGCCGCCCCAGATTTCCGCCATCATCATGAAGCTTTTGGCCAAGACGGCCGAGGACCGCTACCAGACCGCCGACGGGCTGGCCGCCGACCTGGAGCACTGTCTGGCCAATTGGAGCGCCGACGGGCGGATCATGGAGTTTCCGCTGGGGCAGGCCGACCATTCGGGCCAGCTCGCCATTCCGGAGCGCCTGTACGGGCGCGAGGCCGAATCCGAGCGCCTGCAGGCCGCCTTCGCGCGGGTGGCCGACGAGCGGAAACCCGAACTGGTGCTGGTCGCCGGCTTTTCGGGCATCGGCAAGTCCGCCCTGATCAGCCAGATCCTGCCGATCATGGTCGAGCGCGACGGCCTGTTCGGGGCCGGCAAGTTCGACCAGCACAAGCGCGACATTCCCTATGCGCCGTTCGCCCAGGCCTTCCATTCCCTGATCCGCCAGATCCTGGCCACGCCGGAAAGCGACATCCGGCGCTGGAAAGAGGCTTTCGTCCAGGCCCTGGGGGGGCACGGCCGGCTGATCATCGACCTGATCCCGCAAATGGAGCTGGTGATCGGCTCGCAGCCGCCCTTGCCCAAGCTGCCGACCAGCGAGACGCAGGTGCGCTTCTTCACGGCGTTCCGGCGGTTCATCAACGTCCTGGCCCGGCCCGAGCAGCCTCTGGTGCTGTTCCTCGACGATTTGCAGTGGATGGACAGCGGCTCCATGAAGCTGCTGGAGCATCTGATGACCCATCCCGAGATGCGCGATCTGCTGCTGATCGGCAGCTATCGCGACAACGAGGTGGATTCGTCCCATCCGTTGCTGCAGACCATCGAGGGCATCAGGAAGGGCGGCGCCAGGGTCGAGGACATCGTGCTTAAGCCGCTGGCCTTCGGCGATCTGGAGCGTCTGGTCGTCGATTCCCTGCACTGCGAGGGCGACGAGGCCGCCCCGCTGGTGGCGCTGATTTTCGAGCGGACGGCGGGCAATCCCTTTTTCGCCATTCAGTTCCTGACCACCCTGGCCGAGGAAAAGCTGCTGTGGTTCGATCGCGCCCGGACGAAATGGGCCTGGGACCTGGACGGCATAGCCCGGCTTGGCTACAGCGACAACGTGGTTGCCCTGATGGCGGCCAAGCTGCGCCGCCTGCCCGACGCGGAACAGGCGGAATTGCGCCGCGTCGCCTGCATGGGAAGCGGTGCGACGCTCGAACTGCTGACCGCCGCGTTCGACAGTCCGGCCGACGAGACCCTGTTTCGGATCGACGCCGCCGTGCGCAGCGGGTTCCTGATCCGCCAGGGGGGGCGGCTCGACTTCGCTCACGACCGGATCCAGGAAGCCGCCTACCTGTCCATTCCCGCCGATGAACTGGCGCCCATGCACCTGCGGATCGGCCGCCGGATGCTGGAGCTGATCGCGCCCGAGGATCTGGACGATCAGCTGTTCAACGTCATTCACCATCTCAATCTCGGGCGTGGGCTGATTTCCGATCCGGACGAGCGGGACGTCCTGTGCGCGCTGAACACCCGGGCGGCAAGGCGGGCCAAGGCGTCCTCGGCCAACGCCTCGGCCCGCAGCTATTTCGTCCAGGCCCGCGACCTGCTGGCCGACGATGCCTGGGAGCGGCGCTACGACGAGACCTTCGCCCTCTATCTCGACACCTCCGAATGCGAATATCTGGTCGGAAACCATGCGGCGGCCGACGAACTGTTCGGGATGCTGCTGGGCAAGGCGACCACCGACGAGCTGTCGGCCAAGGTCTGGCGGCTGCGCTTCCGCATGTTCATGGTCTCGGGCCGCTATGGCGAGGCAGTCGCCGTCGCGGTGGAAGCGCTGGCCCGCTTCGGCCTGGCCTGCCCGGAAACCGAAGAGGAAACCTTCCAGGCCGTGGTGGCGGCCCGCCGGGAATTGGCCGCCCACCTCGAAGGCCGCAATGTCGCCGATCTGGTCAACCTGCCGGAATGCGGAATCCCCGCCGTCAGCGCCCTGATCGGCGTGATCGCCGACGCCATTCCGGCCGTCTACCATGTGCGGCCCAACCTGTATCCCTTGCTGGGCCTTGCCGGCATCAACCTGTCGCTGACCCACGGCGTCACCGAGGATTCCAGCGCGGCCTTCTCGGGCTATGCCGTGTCGCTGGTGGGGCGCTTCGAGGACTTCACCACCGGACTGGAATTTTCCGAACTGGCGCTGCGGCTGGGCGAACGCTTCGACAGCGCTCCGCTGCGCGGCACCTTGCTGTTCCGGCACGGCTATTTCGTCGGCCCCTGGAGCCGGCCCATCGCCAAGATCATGCCGGTGCTGGACGACACCTTCCGGACCTGCATGGACACGGGCAACCTGATCTACGCCGCCTATGTGGCCTACGCCTCGGCCTGGATGCTGTTCGAGAAGGGCGAGCCGCTGGAGGCGGTTCTGGCGCAACTGCGCAAGTACATGCCGTTCGCCAACAACGCCCGCATTCCCTTCGCGGTTCTGATGCTCCGTCTGCAGGAGCTGTTCGTGGCCGAACTGCAGGGGGTTCAGCTTCGGGTGACGCCGGGGGTGCAGGGCGCCGACGACGCCGGGAATTCCTATCAGGCGCTGGTGGCGACCGCCCACGGCTATGGCGTCGCGTTCTACCACGTCATCCGCCAGGTCACCCCCTACATCATGGGCCGGTACGAGGAAGCCCTGGAGGCGGCCCGTCAGACCGCGCCCCATCTGCCCAAGATTTCCTCGTCGGCTATCGAATCCTCGCATCATTTCTTCGCGGCCATGTCCATCACGGCCCTGCTGCCCCATGCCTCCAACGACCGCCGCGAGGAGATGGAGGGCTGGCTGGCCGAGCATCGCCGCAAGCTGCGCCTGTGGGCCTCCCATTGCCCGGAAACCTTCGCCGCCCGGTCGCTGCTGGTCGAAGCCGAGTGCGCCGCCCTGACCGGCGGCGACAACGACGCCATGCGGATGTACGAAGACGCCATCATGGCGGCCCGCGACCACGGCCAGCTGTATTGCGAAGCCATCGCCAACGAACGCGCCGCGCTTTTCTGCCAGGCCAAGGGGCTGCGCAGCATCGCCGAGACCTATCTGCGCAACGCCTGCTACAGCTATTCCCGCTGGGGCGCGCTGGCCAAGCTCCGCCAGCTGGAGGGGCTCTATCCCCACCTCGCCAATGCGGCGCTGCAACTGACCGGCTCGACGTCGCGGGCGGAAAACCTGGACCTGATGACCGTCATCAAGGCCCAGCAGGCGGTCTCGGGCGAGATCGTGCTGGGAAAGCTGGTGGAATCCCTGCTGCGGATCGTGGTCGAGCATGCCGGCGCCGATCGCGGCCTGCTGATTCTCAGCCAGGACAGCGGATTCTCCATCGCGGCCACCGCCGTGGTCGAAGGCGACATCATCGCCGTTTCCACCGCCAATCGCGCTCCGACCCCCGACGACCTGCCGCCTTCGCTGTTCCAGTACGTGGTCCGTACCCGCGAACGCATCGTCATCGACAACGCCACCAGCCCGAATCCCTTCATGACCGAGGGCTACGCCGTCAATTCCGGCGTCAATTCCATGATGTGCCTGCCGGTGGTCACCCATGGCGCCCTGTCGGCCGTACTGTACCTGGAGAACCACCTGGCGGCGGGCGCCTTCACCCGCGACCGCATCGCCGTTCTCGACCTGCTGGCCACCCAGGCGTCCATCTCGCTGGAAAACGCCCAGCTGTACACCGAGATGGAGGAACGGGTCCGCGACAGGACCAGGGAACTGGCCGAGACCCTGGGGACCGTGAAGCACAAGAGCGAGCAGGTTTCCGCCCTGCTGGACAATTCCGGGCAGGGCTTCCTGTCCTTCCGCGCCGACCTGATCGTCGAGCCCGAGTTCAGCCTTCCGTGCCTGACGTTCTTCGGCGGATCGCCCGCCGGCCAGCCCATCGACGCCTTGCTCGCCCCGGACGATCCCCAGGCGCGCGAGACCATCCGGGCCGGAATCAGGGAAGCGCTGTCCGAGGACGACGTCTTCCGGGCGGAACTGTACCTGTCGCTGCTGCCCGGCGAAATCACCGTGGCGGGGCGTACGCTGAAGGCGGAGTTCAAGCTTCTCGACCGGGCGATCATGGCGGTGCTCACCGACGTGACCGGGGAAAAGCAGCTGGCCGCCCAGGTGGAGCGCGAGCGCACCCGCCTGGAAATGATCGCTTCGGCCGTGACCAACAGCACCGACTTCTTCAACGCGGTGGACGAGTTCGTCGCCTTCGTCGAGAACGGTCCCGCTCCCTGGCGCGAGCGGAGCCAGGCGACCTTGTACCGCGCCATCCATACCTTCAAGGGCACCTTCAACCAGCTGGGCTTCCATCTCCTGCCGGCCATGCTGCACGAGGTTGAAGGCGAGCTCCGGCCCCTGGAGCACGGCATGCACATCGCGGCCGAGGTGTTCGCCCGCGACTGGCAATCGGTGATCGCCGCCGATCTCGAGACGGTGCGCTCGGCGCTTGGCGACGACTTCATGGCCCGCCGGGGCGTGGTCACCATTTCCATGGACCAGGCCAAGCGCTTCGAGCGCTTCGCCCGCGGCCTGCTGGAGAAGGGCGAGATTCCGAAGGTTCTGGCGGAAATCGCGGCGATCCGCATGATTTCCCTGCGCCAGGCCATCCAGGAATTCGACAAGATGATCCAGGACCTTTCCGTTCGTCTGGAAAAGGAGGTCGCCCCCCTGGTGGTCACCGGCGACGACATCCAGGTCGATCCGGAGATCTTCGGCCATCTGCTCCGGTCCCTGGGCCATGTGTTCCGCAATGCCGTGGACCACGGCATCGAATCCCCGGATTCCCGCCTGTCCTCGGGCAAGGCCGAAATCGGCACCATCACCTGCGCGATCCAGCACAAGGACGGGGCGCTGGATATCCACATTTCTGACGACGGCGCCGGCATCGACATGGAATTGCTGCGCCAGCGCGCCGAGCAGATTGCCGTCGCCGACGCCCGCGATTGGGACCTGGCCGATCTGGTCTTCGCCGACGGCGTCAGCGTGCGGGCGGCCGCGTCGGAGATGTCCGGCCGAGGCGTCGGCATGAGCGCGGTGAAGGCGACGGTTGAGGATCTGGGCGGCAGTGTCCAGGTCAGCACCGTGCCGGGCCGGGGCACTGAATTCCTGCTGCGGATTCCCTTTCCGCCACCGGTGGAAAGGCGCGTTTAGGACGCGGCCCGCCTCCTCCTTTGACCAAGATCAACGATTTCCGATTGAAAAGCCCGCATCATGATTTTCTGGAATGGCGGGGAGGCAGGCCATGGCGGAAGCCATCGCGAAATCGGGTGCGGTTCGGCGCGAGCGCCTGATGCGCAGCCGGTCCCTTGCCAAGACCGGCATGGCGGCGGCCATGGGCGCCCTGGTGCTGACCGGTTTTCTGCGGGGGCGCAACGCCAGGGTGGCGCATGTGGTGGCCGGGGTGGCGCTGCTGGGACTGTCCTACTGGCACCATACCCTTTACGCCAACGACCCGCTGAAGCGCACGGCGTGAGGGTGGTGGCGCGTCCGATGGGGCTATGCTAATTTAGAAAAACCAGATTGGTCCGGAGGGACGAGGGTTTTGGATCGAGGCGGTTGGATGGGAACGGCGAAGCGGTTGGGCGCCCTTGGGCGGTGGGCCGCGTGGCTGGCTGTCCTGGCCCTGGCCTTCCAGTTGCTGTTGCCGACCGGCCCGGTCCAGGCGGCGGCGTTCGATCAGGCTCTCGCCGCCTCCATCTGCCATTCCTCGCCCGAATCCGACGCCCAGGCGCCGGCCAAGGCGGTGCACGACCATTGCCAGTTCTGCCAGTTGCACGCCGGAATCAAGCTTCTGGCGCCTCCGGCCCTGAGCGGGCCGGCCCTGCCGCGCGACGTTCTGTTCGCCGTCGTTCCGGCGGCCGATTCCATCGGGATCGTGCATCCCGTCCATCTGCCGCAAAGCCAGCGCGGACCGCCCTCCCACTCCTGACGCATCCTTAGAGGCGATCGCCGGTCGCCTCTTTCCGTCATGGAGTCTGGAGGACGAAAGATGAGCGTTTCCACCGTCAAGAACGCGGACAAGGCCAATTCGGTCGGCCTGGGGTCGCTGGTGCTGGGCACCGGCCTGACCGTCGCATCCCTGATCCTGGTTCCCGCCCTGTCGCAGAGCCTGGGGGTCGGCCCCAGCCTGACCGGCGCATTGCGTGTGGTGCTGATGAAGGCGGCGGCCAGAGTCTGATGAGATCAAGCGGTTTGATGCGAAAATCCGACGCCTTTCTGCTTTTGTCGGCGGCATTGCTGGTGCTGCTGGGCGCCAGCTTCGCCGACGCCGCCCTGGGGCGCGTGCGCGGGGCGGCGGCGCTCGACGCCAGGGCCGAGATGGTGGAGAGGCTGGGGCTCACCGACCTCGTCCTATTCACCGAGGCTCGCTACACCCGCCACCCCAGCCAGGCCGATCTGCATTCCGCCTTTCAGGATCATCCCTTCGCCATGGATCATTTCCCCACCGGATCGCTGCTGCCGCCGCCCATGAAGAGGGCGCGGCCATGAGGGTTTGGCTCAACAGGCAGCGCAACCTGCTGGATTTCAGCCTGTCGTCCCTGTCGCGCCGCCGGGGCAAGACGCTGGGCATGCTGGTGGTCTACACGGCCATCGTCTTCGTGCTGGCCTCGGTGATGCTGTTTTCCCACGCGGTGCGGCGCGAAGCGGCCACCGTGCTGGCCAAAAGCCCGGAAGTGCTGGTCCAGCGCATGGTGGCCGGGCGTCACGACCTGATCCCCGCCCGCCACCTGGACGCCATCAAGGGCATCAGGGGCGTGCAGACGGCCGAGGGGCGGCTGTGGGGCTATCTGTTCGATCCGGCCGCCGCGGCCAATTACACCCTGATGGTGCCGACCAACCCCCGCATCGAGCCGGGCAAGGTGGTGATCGGCGACGGGGTGGTGCGGGTGCGAAGCGCCGATCCCGGCGATTTGATGAGCTTCCGCGCCCATGACGGCGCGCTGGTCCAGTTCAAGGTGGAAAGCGCCATCTCGCGGGACTCCGCTTTGGTCTCCGCCGATCTGTTCTTGGTGGCGGAAGAGGATTTCCGCCGCCTGTTCGGCATTCCCGCCGGGCTTTACACCGATCTGGCCATCTCGGTGCGCAACCCCCGCGAGGTGGGCAAGATCGCCGAGAAGATCGACGCGGCGCTGCCCGACACCCGCATCGTTCTCAGGGATGAGATCCTGCGCACCTACGAATCGGTGTTCGACTGGCGCGAGGGCATGCTGCTGGTGCTGCTGGCCGGCTCGGTCCTGGCCTTCGGCATCTTCGCCTGGGAGAAGGCGTCGGGCCTGTCGGCGGAAGAGCGGCGCGAGATCGGCATTCTGAAGGCGGTGGGCTGGGAGACCGGCGACGTCATCCGCTTGAAGATGATGGAAGGCCTGGTGGTGTCGCTGTCGGCCTTCCTGGTCGGCTATCTGCTGGCCTACGCCCATGTCTTCCACCTGGGCGCCGGGCTGTTCGAGCCGGTCTTGAAGGGCTGGGCGGTGCTGTATCCCAAATACCGGCTGACGCCCTTCGTCGACGAACTGCAGGTCGCCACCCTGTTCTTCTTCACGGTGTTTCCCTACACCATCGCGACCGTGGTGCCCATCTGGCGCGCCGCCATCGTCGATCCCGATCAGGTGATGCGATGATCCATCTCAGCGACGTGCGCAAGGCCTTCAACCAGGGCAAGGCCAACGAGTTCTGGGCGTTGAAGGGCATCGACCTCACCGTTCCGGCCGGCAAGGTGACGGTGTTCCGGGGACCGTCGGGCTCGGGCAAGACCACGCTGCTGACCCTGGTGGGCTGTCTGGCGCGCCCCACGTCCGGGCGGGTGCGGCTCAAGGACCGCGACATCTCGGGCCTGCCCGAGCGGTTCCTCACCGACATCCGCCGCTCCACCTTCGGCTTCGTGTTCCAGCAGTTCAACCTGCTGAAGGGCATCAGCGCCCACGAGAACGTGATGATCCCGGCCTATCCCTTAGGGACCGACCGTCATCAACTGAGCGCGCGCGCCCACGCCCTGATGGAGAGTCTCGACATCGCGGCCAAGGCCCATTCCATGGCCGAATGGCTGTCGGGCGGCGAGGCCCAGCGCGTCGCCATCGCGCGGGCCCTGATCAACGACCCCGAGGTGGTGATCGCCGACGAGCCCACCGCCAATCTGGACAGCGAGCGCTCGAAACAGTTCCTCGGCATCGTCGAGACCCTGAAAGGGGCGGGCAAGACCGTGCTGATGACCAGCCACGATCCCCTGGTCTGCGACACGGCGGTGGTCGACCATGTGGTGTCCTTGCGCGACGGCCAACTGGTGGAGGCGCGCTGATGCTGTTCCAGCCGGCCATCATCGCCCTGCTGCTGGCCTCGTTGGTCGGCACCATGATGGTGGCCGCCTCCATGCCCTTCGCCGTCGGCGTGCTGCGGCGCTGGGACACCGCCAGCGGGTCGGAAGCCCAGCTGGAAATGGAAAAGCGCACCTATCTGGTCTCCACCCTGCTGGTGGTGGTGCTGGCCTCGGAACTGGCCTCGCTGGTGCTGTTCGTGTTCAACGCCGACCGCATGTCCTCGCTGTTCGTCGGCGCCATGTGCGCGGTGGGAACGCTGAACGTCAACGAGTTCGGCTTTCCCTCGCTTTACCTCAAGATCGTGGTGTTCTTCGCCGCCGGGGCCTGGCTGGTGCTCAACCACGTGGATTCGCGCGGCTACGACTATCCGCTGGTGCGGGTGAAGTACGCGGCGCTGCTGGTGCTGGCGCCGCTGATGGCCTTGGCGGCGGGGGTGCAGCTGGCCTATTTCCTGGGGCTTCGGGCCGACGTCATCGCCTCGTGCTGCTCCACCCTGTTTTCCGGCAATACCCAGGTGACCAGCGACAAGCTGAACTCCGTGGCGCCCGAAGGCGCGCTGGCCGCCCTGGCCCTGGCCCTGGGCGCGGTGGTGCTGCTGGGACGCCGGGTGCTGCGTTCGGGCCGGGGCGCCATCCTCTACGCCGCCGCTTCGGTGCTGGCCTTCGTGGTGGCGCTGGAGGCGGTGGTGGCGGCCATCTCGGTCTACATCTACGAAATGCCCCAGCACCATTGCCCGTTCTGCATCCTGAAGGGCGAGTACGGCCATGTGGGCTACGCCCTCTATCTGCCGCTGTTCGCGGCCGCCGTGCTGGGCCTGGGGGGCGGCGTGGCCCAGCCGGCAGCGCGCATCGCCAGCCTGGCCGAGGCGGCACCGCGCATCGCGCGCCGCTGCGTCGCCTCGTCCATGGCCGGCTTCGGCCTGTTCGCGGCGGTGACGGTCTGGCTGATCTGGCGCTCGCACCTGATCCTGATCGAGCCCGAGCGGCTCTTGTCCATCCTGGGGGGACAGCCATGAAGGTATTGCGTTTCCTGGCCGTCCTGCTGCTGCTGGCCGCCTGCGGCGAGGGAGGCGGCAAGGCTCCCCATGTGGGCGAAGCGCCGCCCGCCTTCAAGCTGACCACCCTGGAGGGCGGCGCGGTGGATTATCCCGCCCAGCTGGCCGGCAAGGTTGTGGTTCTGCGCTTCTGGGCCACCTGGTGTCCGTTCTGCAAGGACGAGATGAAGATGATCCAGGCCGTCTGGAGCCAGTCCCGCGACAAGGGGCTGGAGGTCCTGGCCGTCAATGCCGGGCAGGAAAAGGCCGACATCGCCGATTTCGTCGCCAAGCTGGGGGTTTCCTATCCCGTGCTGCTGGACCCCGGCTCCAAGACCACCCGCCAATACGGCGTCACCGGCCTGCCCATGACCCTGTTCGTGGGCCGCGACGGCAAGATCAAGGGCCGCATCCTGGGCGAGACCGACGAGGCCACCTTCCGCCGCAAGGTGGAGGAATTGCTATGAGCGAGGCGGAGACCTGCGACCTTTGCGGTCTTCCGGCCCCGCCGGGAAGCGCACACTTGAAGGCCGGGGATCGTGACCTGGTGTTCTGCTGCGAGAGTTGCCGGGGCATCTGGGTGATGCTGAACCCGGACGCCATCAAGGACAAAGGGGACAAGAAATGATGAGCAACGAAACCAACCATCTTGGACATGAACTTGGAAAGGGGGCCGTCATGGCTGTGGGTTATGTGGCGGGCAAGAGCCTGTTCGGACGTCTTTTGGGCCATCCGGTGGTGATGCTGGGGGCGGGAATCGCCATCGGCTATCTCGGCTTCAAGTACCGGAAGGAGATCACCGCCGCAATGGCCAAGGCCAACGACTTGGGGCGCGACATGGTGCTGAACGCCAAGGAGAACCTGGCCGATCTGGTCGAGGAATCCCGCGAGGCCGAGGAAGCCAAGGCCAAGGAATAGCGGGGGGAGGCTGTGGCCATGATCGGTGGAAGGGGGAAGGCGGCCCAGGCCGCCCGTGAAGCCCGCGCCAAGGTGCTGTGGCAGGCGATGACCGTCCGTCACCGCTCGAAAGGCCATGTGCGCTTCGACCTGCCGGAACCGCTCTGCACGCCGCAGGCGGCTTTGGTGCTGGCCGGCGGGCTGGAGGGGATGGAGGGCGTCTACCGCGTCCACGTCTTCTCCGGCCAGGGCAAGCTGTCCATCCGCTGGTTCGAGGATGTCTGCACGCTTGCCGACATCGCCCGGCTGCTGGCCGGGCTGGTGGGCGAGGCCGTGGACCTCGACCAGGTTCCGCCGGCACCGGGCGAGGAGCCGGTGGAGCCCTCCTGGCTCGACCGGCTGAAGGCGGCGGCGCCGGTCCGCGCCATGCGCCAGCGCTACGACGATCTGAAGGCCAAGGCCGACGTGGTCCGCCAGATCGTCGCCATCAAGACCGGCAAGCCCATTCCCGGCGGCGTCGACCTGCAGGAATGGATCATCCATTTCCTGAACGATCTGGTGGCCTTCTATCTGATCCGCCAGCACTGGGACCGCATCGTCGGCCAGTGGCTGCCCCGGCCGTGGGCCTTCCGCTACCAGTGGATGACGGTGATCTACCTCACCTTCCTGCTGGTCCGTTATCGCAAGGGGGCGGTGCCCAAGGTGAAGAAGTGATGGAAGCCGTCCAGGTCGTCCACCAATTGCGGCGCCGCGTCCGCGTCCTGGTCCCGGCGCTGAAGGGCGAGGACGAGCGGCTGTGCCTGCTCGACATCTTGTTGCGCAAGCATGCCGCCATCAAGGACGTCCGGGTGGTGCCGGCCATCGCTTCGCTGGCGGTGCGCTTCGACCCCCGGCTGATGCCGGCGGACAACCTGCTGCGCCTGCTCGACACCGTGGCGGGCAACGTGGCCCGCGCCCCCAGACAGGCCCCGCCGCCGGTGGAATGCGCCGAAGGGGCGGCGGGCGAGGTCAGCGTGGCGGTGGAGGGCATGACCTGCGCGTCCTGCGCCGCCCTGATCCAGATGAGTCTCAACCGCGACCCGTCCATCCGCTCCGCCAACGTCAATTACGCCACGGCCACCGCCACGGTGGTGGGGAATCTCGACCGGCCGGCGCTGGAGGCCCGCATCGGGGCGCTGGGCTATCAGGCCCGGCCCATGGACACCCTGTCCCAGCGCAAGATGATCGTCGAGCGCGAACGCCGGCATGTGCGCGAAGCGCGGCGCCGCGCCATGGTGTCCTGTCTTCTCAGCCTGCCGGTGATGGCCATCGGCATGGCCATGCCGCGCTCGCGGTTCTGGCACGTGGTGGAATTCGCGCTGACCACTCCGGTGGTGCTGGGGGCGGGGCGGCCGTTCTTCACCCGTGCCGTCAAGCTGGCCAGGAACCGCACCGCCAACATGGACACCCTGATCGCCCTGGGGGCGGGGGCGGCCTATGGCCATTCGGTGACCTCGCTGCTGGCCGGACGGCACCACCTCTATTTCGAGGCGGCGGCGGGCATCGTCTCGTTCGTGCTGCTGGGCCGCTGGCTAGAGGAGCGCGCCAAGGGCAAGGCCGGCGACGCCATCCGCCGTCTGCTCGACCTGCAGCCGCCCACCGCGACGGTGGTGAGGAATGAGGTCGAGGTGGTGGTCCCCGTCGATGATCTGGTGGTCGGCGACGTGCTGGTGGTGCGCCCCGGCGAACGCGTGCCGGTGGACGGCGAGGTGCTGGGCGGACGCACCACCATCGACGAATCCATGGTCACCGGCGAAAGCATGCCGGTGGTCAAGGGGCCGGGCGATCCGGTGATCGGCGGCTGCATCAACGGGGCGGGCAGCTTCCGCATGACCGCCCGGGCCGTGGGCCAGGACACTGTGCTGGCCGGCATCGTCCGCATGGTCGATCACGCCCAGGCGGCCAAGTTGCCGGTGCAGCGCATGGCCGACCGGGTCTCCGCGGTCTTCGTGCCGGGCGTGGTGGCGGTGGCGGGCGTGACCTTCGCCACCTGGCTTGCCCAGGGAGCCAGGCTTTCGACCGCGCTCGGCAACGCCGTTTCGGTGCTGCTGATCGCGTGCCCCTGCGCGCTGGGTCTCGCCACCCCCACCGCCATCATGGCCGCCACCGGACAGGCGGCCCGGCGTGGTATCTACATCCGCAACGGCGAGGCGCTGGAAACCGCCTCGGGCCTTTCCGTGCTGGTCTTCGACAAGACCGGGACGGTGACGGAAGGCCGCCCGGTGGTGTCGCGCCTGGACGTGGCAGCAGGCTTCGAGCGGGCGGAGATGCTGGCCCTGGTGGCCGGGGCCGAAATGGGCTCCGAGCATCATCTGGGCCGCGCCGTCATCGATTATGCCCGCTCGCTGGGCATCGAGCCGCTCCGCGCCGACGAGGTCACCGCCGAGATCGGCAAGGGCATCACGGCGCGTGTCGGCGGGCATACGGTATTGGTGGGCAGCCACGCCTTCCTGGCCGAGCGCGGCATCGCCGCCCATATCCCGGCCCTGGCCGGACAGACCCCGGTGCTGGCGGCTATCGACGGGCGCTTCGCCGCGCTGTTCGGTATTTCCGACCGGCCGCGTTCCACCTCGGCCGCCGCCATCGCCCGCCTGCACGAGTTGGGAATCCGCACCATCATGGTGACCGGCGACGTGGACGCCGCCGCCCGGGCCATCGCCGCCGAGGTGGGCATTCCCGAGGTGGTGGCCCAGGCCTCGCCGGCCCGAAAGCAGGAGATCGTCGCCGAGCTGCGCGCCTCGGGCGAATCGGTGGGGATGATCGGCGACGGCATCAACGACGCGCCCGCCTTGGCGGCGGCCGACGTGGGCTTCGCCATCGGCACCGGCACCGACGTGGCCATCGAGGCGGCGCCCGTCACCCTGGTGAACGGCGACATCGCCAAGGTGGCCGAGATGATCGAGCTGTCGCGCAAGACCATGCGCATCATCCGCCAGAACCTGGTGTGGGCCATGGGCTACAACACCATCGCCATTCCCGGCGCGGCCTTGGGCGAACTCAGCCCCATGGTGGCCTCGTCGGCCATGGCGCTGTCCTCGGTGTCGGTGGTGACCAACTCGCTGCGGCTGCAGAAGGACCGTTAAGTGGCGGGCGAGATCGACTACACCCTGGCCTTCATGGCCGGCATCCTAGGCAGCGGCCATTGCGTCGGCATGTGCGGCTCGCTGGTGTCGGCCTGCTTCGTGCGCATGGGCGAGGCGGGCAGGGGAATGGTTCCGGCGCTGGCCTATCACGGGGCGCGGGTGTCGGTCTATGTGCTGGTCGGCGTCATCGCTGCCGCGCTGGGCCTCGCTTTGGTCTCCACCGGCATCGTCGGCAAGGTGCAGGGCATCCTGCAGATCGTCGCCGGGCTGGTGGTGATCCTGCTGGGGCTCGACATCTTAGGCCTGCTGCCCCGGCGGCTGCCGCTGGTCGGCGTGCCCATGGCCGCTTTCGGCCGCTATTACTTCGCCGCCGCCGCCAAGGGAGCGGCCAAGGGCGCCGCCATGGCCGGATTGATGAACGGGCTGATGCCCTGCGCGCTGACGCTGGCCGTGGCGGTCAAGGCCAGCACCGCGCCGGAAATCTGGCAGGGTGGGGGGCTGATGCTGGCCTTTGGCCTCGGCACCCTGCCGTCCATGCTGTTCGTGAGCTTCGTGCTGGGGCGCCTGGGGGCGCGGGCACGCGGGTGGCTGCTGAAGGGCGCGGCCATGGTGGTCATCGTCTTGGGCGCGGCGACCCTGATGCAGGGGCTGCGCTTCTTCGCGGTGATGAAGAATCTGTCCAACTGGTGAGTTGTCTTGGAGAGGAGAACAGAATGAATCGTCGTAAGTTCCTGGCGGCCGGCACCGCCCTTAGCGTTGCCGCCACGGTCGCCGCTCCGGTTTCCGCCGCCGAGGGCGACGGCACGCCCATGCAGTTCATTCCGAAGAAGCCCAAGGACCCGACGCCCCTGGTGGACGAACTCGCCAAGTACCCGAAGTGCCCCTATTGCGGCATGGATCGCAAGGAGTACCATTTCAGCCGCCATCTGGTTCACTACTCGGATGATCTGGTGGACGGCACCTGTTCGCTCCATTGCGCCGCCGTGTCGCTGTCGGTCAACCTGGACCGGGTGCCGAAGGCCATCTACGCTCCCGACAACGGCTCGGGCGAGGCGCTCAAGCCCATGACCAACGCCGAAGCGGCGTCCTATGTCATCGGCGGCGACCATCGCGGCGTGATGACCAAGAAGCCCAAGACCTCGTTCGCCTCCAAGGTGGCGGCCGAGGCCGCCAAGGGATCGGGCGAGGTGGTGGACTTCGACAAGGCCCTGATGCTCGCCTATATGGGCATGGCCGAGGACACCATGATGATCCGCATGAAGCGGGAGGAACGCCGCAAGAAGATGATGGGCGACCATCAGATGCACAAGGGCTGAGGACGATGGCGGGAGCCGTCCGTGGCTCCCGCCCATTCCCATAAGGACGCGCGATGCGATTTTTCACCACCCTGCTGCTGTGCCTTTTCCTGCTGTCCGCCCGCGCCCAGGCCGGCGAGGTGGTGGTGGCCCCGCCCGGACCCAATTCCGTCTGTCCGGTCTGCGGCATGTTCGTCGCCAAGTACCCGGAATGGGTGGCGGCCGCCGTGTTCAAGGACGGCCACGCCCATTACTTCGACGGCGCCAAGGACCTGTTCAAGTTCATGCGGGACGTGGGGAAGTTCGATCCCGGCCACAAGGCCGCCGACATCGCCATCGTCGCGGTCACCGACTATTACGGCGTCCGGACCATCGACGCGCGCGGCGCTTTCTTCGTGGTGGGGTCCGACGTTCTGGGGCCCATGGGCCACGAACTGGTGCCGCTGGCGTCCAGACAGGACGCCGACGAGTTCATGGCCGACCACAAGGGCAAGCGCATCGTGTCCTTCGAGCAAGTGGGCGACGAAATTCTGAAAGGCCTGGACAAGGGCCAGGTCAAGTGAGGGCGGTTTCCCTTCCCGAGGAAGAAATGTGGGCGGCCATCGCCGCCGGAGTACCGGACCCGGCCATCGGCGAGGGCCTGCGGCGGCGCCAGGGACTGCTGTCGCCCTGCGCGATCCAGCTTCCCCGTCACGAGGCCGAGCGGATCGAGCGGGCGGTGCATGCCCTCGACGCCGCCTTCGCCGATTCCGTCCTGGTCGAAGCGGCGCTGGAGATCGCCCGGGGCGAAGGCCTGCCCGACCATGGCCTGGGTGGCTGGATGCTGGGCTTCGACTTCCACCTGACGCCCGAGGGGCCGCGCCTGATCGAGATCAACACCAATCCCGGCGGCATGCTGGCGGTGGCGGTGCAGGCCCGCGCCCTGGCCGCCTGCCGGCCCGAATTGGGCGAGCCCCCCGAGGTGGAGGGGATCGCGCTGGACGCCTTTCTGGACGAATGGGAACGCCAGCGCGGCGAGGTCACGCTCGGCCGGGTGGCGATCATCGACGACGATCCGCCCAGCCAGTACCTGGAGCCCGAGTTCCAGCTCTACCGCAGCCTGTTCCAGCGGGCCGGCTATCAGGCCGAGATCATGGACCCCGGCCAGTTCCGGGCCGGCGCGGTGGACATGGTCTATAACCGGCTGGTGGATTTCAGCCTGGATTCGGCGGCGCACCGGGCGCTGGCCGAGGCATGGCGGGACGGCCGCACCGTGGTCACTCCCGATCCCAGGGCCCATTTCCTCTATTCCGACAAGCGGGTGATGGCGCTGCTTTCCGACGAGCCGGCGCTGCGCTCCATCGGCGTGCGCCCCGATATCGCCGCCGACGTCGCCCGCGTGGTGCCACCCACCATTCCCGTCACCGCCGCCAACGCCGAGGAGCTGTGGGCCGGGCGCAAGCGCTGGTTCTTCAAGCCAGCCAAGGGCCATGCCGGCAAGGCGGTCTATCGCGGCGAGAAGCTGTCGCGCTCGACCTGGCCCACCATCCTGGCCTCGCCCTACGTGGCCCAGCTTTACGTGCCGCCGTCGCGCCTGCGCCCCGACCACGTGGAGGACGAGATCAAGGTGGACATCCGGGCCAATGCCTGGGGCGGCCGCGTCGTCCAGCTGGCCGCCCGGCTGTACCAGGGCCAGACCACCAACTTCCGCACCCCGGGCGGCGGCTTCGCCCCGGTGTTCGTGGCCTGAGCCATATAACGGAAACAGCCCTGAAACGGCGAAAGGCCCCCGGTTTCCCGGAGGCCTTTCATGGTGCTGCCGAATGGAATCGAACCATCGACCTTACCCTTACCAAGGGTATGCTCTACCGACTGAGCTACGGCAGCAATTCTTTTCGAAGCGCGGGCGCCCCGTGAAGAGGGGCGCTTTATGCCACACTCGATATGCCGACGCAAGCGTCTTTCCGGGCTCTTGACGCGCTTTTCTCCAGGGCTCAAAACTGGCGGCCATGAGCGACGATAACAACCCGAAATTCTCGGCCCGCGGCCACGCAGAAGCCGCCGCGCGCCAACGCCGCCAGGCCGAGGCTCTGCGCGCCAATCTGGCCCGGCGCAAGGCCCAGGGGCGCGCCCGCGCCGAGGGCGATGAGGAGGCCCAGGCTGGGGGCGAGCCTTGCTCCACCCCCGACCCTGGAGTACAAGAAGCCGAGAGTTGAAAAGGGGGGAGCGCCCGATGTCCGTCATGCCCGACACCTGGATCCGCGAGATGGCCAAGACGAAGGGCATGATCGAGCCCTTCACCGAGAAGCTGCAGCGCGAAGGCGTCATCTCCTACGGCCTGTCCTCCTACGGCTACGACGCCAGGGTGGCCCCCGAATTCAAGATCTTCACCAACGTGGATTCGGCGGTGGTGGACCCCAAGAACTTCTCGTCGGCCTCGCTGGTGGACCGTCAGACGGATGTCTGCGTCATTCCCCCCAACAGCTTCGCCCTGGCCCGTACGGTGGAGTATTTCCGCATCCCCCGCGACGTTCTGGTGATCTGCCTGGGCAAGTCCACCTATGCCCGCTGCGGCATCATCGTCAACGTGACGCCGCTGGAGCCGGAATGGGAAGGCCACGTCACCCTGGAATTCTCCAACACCACGCCGCTGCCCGCCAAGATCTACGCCAACGAGGGCGCCTGCCAGTTCATCTTCCTCAAAGGGAACTCGGTGTGCGAGACCTCCTATGGCGACCGGGCGGGCAAGTATCAGGGGCAGCAGGGTGTCACCCTGCCCCGGCTCTGAGGCGGAAGCCTTCCTGGCTGATCCCCGCACCCATGGGGGGGCGGGGGTGGAACGCGTCGATACCCATATCTCCACCCTGTTCCTGGCCGGTGACCGCGTCTTCAAGCTGAAGAAGCCGGTGCGCCTGCCGTTTCTCGACTTCACCGCCCTTTCGGCCCGCAAGGCCGCCTGCGAGGCCGAGGTGGAGATCAACCGCCGCGCCACGCCCGACCTCTATCTCGGGGTGCGGGCGCTGACCCGCGCCCAGGGCGGCGGGCTCGAACTGGACGGGCCGGGCGAGGCGGTGGACTGGGCGGTGGAGATGCGCCGCTTCGACCAGGATACCCTGTTCGACCGGCTGGCCCGACGGGGCGAGCTGGACCGCGAGCGCTGCAACGGCCTGACCGAGGCCATCGCCGCCTTTCACCGCGCCGCGCCGGTGCGCCCCGACCGGGGCGGGCGGGCCGGGCTGGACTGGACCATTTCCACCAACCGCCTGTCCATGCTGGCCCAGGACGCGGCCGTTCTGCCGGTGGATGCGGTGGAGGATCTGGCCCGCGCCTCCTTCGCTGCCCTGGAGCGCTTCGCCCCCCGGCTGGAGGAGCGCCGCGCCGCCGGTTTCGTGCGCCAGTGCCACGGTGACCTGCATCTGGGCAACATCTGTCTGTGGCAGGGGCGTCCGGCCCTGTTCGACGCCATCGAGTTTTCCGAGGACATCGCCTGCATCGACGTGATCTACGACCTGGCCTTCCTGCTGATGGACCTGGATCACCGTGGAGCGCGGCAACAGGCCAACTGGGTGATGAACCATTACCTGGACCTGACCGCCGATTTCGCCGGCATCGCACCCATGCCGCTTTATCTCTCGTGCCGGGCCGGGGTACGTGCCCATGTGTGCGCCGCCATGGCCGAGGGTGCCCAAGGCGAGGGGCGCGAGCGTCTGGTCGCCGATTCCCGCTCGTATCTGGCGGCGGCGCGGGCCTATCTCGATCCGCCCGCCCCCCGGCTGCTGGCGGTGGGCGGGCTTTCGGGCAGCGGCAAGTCGCGCATGGGTCGCGAGCTGGCCCCCTTCCTGGCGGTGCCCGGCGCGGCGGTGGTGCGAAGCGATTCCTTGCGCAAGCACCTGATGGGCGTTCCCATCTGGGAAAAGCTCGGCCCCGATGGCTATACGGCGGAGGTGACCGAGCGCACCTACCAGCATCTCTACGAGACCTGCGCCGCCCTGCTGGCCGATGGTCACGGGGTGGTGGCCGACGCCGTCTTCGCCAAGCCCGAGCAGCGCGAGGCCATCGAAGGTGTGGCACGGGCGGCGGGCGTGCGCTTCGACGGGCTGTGGCTGGAGGCCCCGGCCGAGTTGTCCAAGCGGCGCATCGCCGAGCGCAAGGCCAACGTCTCGGACGCCACGCCCCAGGTACTGGAGCACCAGCTCTCTTACGACCTGGGGGCGATCGCCTGGACGCGTATCGATTCCTCGCCGCCCAAGGACGTCACCTTGGCCGCCGGCAGGGCCGCGTTGGGGGTATAGCCCCCAGCGGATCGGGTGATGTTCAACCCAGTGGATCGGGCGCATAATATCTAGATGTTGTGACAAGGAGAGCCGTCATGTCCGCCTTCAAGTCGATTTTGGTCCCGGTCGAGGATGAACTGTCCGCCGCCATTCCGCTGGATACGGCGCTGCGTCTGGCCGGGCGCTTTTCCGGGCATGTGACCGGCCTGCACGTGCGCACCGACCCCACAAACGCCGTGCCGCTGGTGGGCGAGGGCATGTCGGGGGCCATGGTCGAGGAGATGATCGGCATCGCCGAGACCCAGTCGGCCCAGCGCGCCAAGCTGGCCCGCGCCGCCTTCGACGTCGCCCTGGCCCGCAACGGCGCGCCGCTGGCCGATGCCCCGCCCGGGGACGGCCTGTCGGCCGAGTGGGTCGAGGTGGTGGGCCGCGAGGAGGACGTGGTCACCTGGCGCGGCCGGGTGTCCGATCTGGTGGTGTTCGGCCATCCCGGCGGTGAAGCCGAGGTGTCGTCCATGATCACGCTGAACACCGCGCTGATGGCCTGCGGCCGTCCGTTGCTGCTGTGCCCGGCCGAACCGGCCCCGCTGCCCGGCACCAATGTGTGCATCGCCTGGAACGGCAGCGCCGAGGCGGCCCGCGCCGTGGCCTTCGCCATGCCCTTCCTCAAGACAGCGGCGTCGGTGACCATCCTGACCGTGGCGGAACATGCCGGCGGTCCCGCTCCGGCCGGCGATCTGGAGACCTACCTGGCCTGGAACGGCATCGCCGCCAGCACCACCGTCATCCAGGCCCCCAGCTCGCACGCGGGCGAGGAATTGCTGCGCCAGACCCGCAAGGCGGGCGCCGACCTTCTGGTGATGGGGGCCTACACCCATTCGCGCCTGCGCCAGCTGATCCTGGGCGGCGTCACCCGCCACGTCATCGCCCATGCGCCGCTGCACGTGCTGATGTGCCATTGACCGAGGGGAAGGCGTCAGGGCGGCGGGCGGATTACCGCCGCTACCGTGAACTGGTGGAGACCCGGCCGGAGCTGTTTCAAAGGCCGCCGGGGGGCATCGCCATTCTGCTGGACGAGGCCGACATCGCCGCCGCCTCCAAGGCCGTGGCCCGGCGCAACCGCGCCAGGGGACTGCCTCCCGCCTCCGCCTCGGTGGGGGTGCTGGTGGAAGACGCCTATATCCTGATGCTCCGCGATGCGGTGCGCTTCCCCGACGGCTCGCTGGGCACCCACAACCGGGTGATCTACGCCAACGGCGCCCGGGGCGTGGGGGTGCTGCCGCTGTTCCAGGGGCGGATCGTCCTTCTGCGGGTGTTCCGGCACGCCATCGGCCGCTTCCTGCTGGAAATTCCGCGCGGATCGGTGGAGGCCGGGGACGGGCTGGAGGAAACCGTGCTGCGCGAGATCGCCGAGGAAGTGGGGGGACGGGTCACCGCCGCCACCCATCTGGGCCGGACGTTCTGCGACACCTCGCTGTCCAACGGCGGCCTCGACTATTTCCTGGCCGAGCTTTCGACCCTGGGCAAGCCGCAATTGTCCGAGGGCATCTTCGACATGGTCCAGGTGACCCCCGAACGCTTCGCCGCCATGGTCGCCGAGGGCGCCGTCGAGGACGCCCACGCCGTCAACGCATTCTGTCTGGCCCGCTTGAAAGGATTGCTGCCGTGACCGTCTTTCTTGTCCGCCACGGCCAGTCCGAAGGGAACCGGGACAGGGTGTTTTCGGGGGTCAGCGACCATTGCCTCACCGAACTGGGCCGGGCCCAGGCGCGGGAAGCCGGCCGCGCGCTGTTCGGGCTGCGTTTCGCCCATGTGCTGACGTCGCGGCTGTCGCGCGCCGTGGAGACCTGCGACCTGCTGCTGGAGGCCGCCCAGGCGCGGGTGGTCGGCCGGCGGCGGGAACTGGACCGGCTGAGCGAACGGAATTTCGGCGTGTTCGAAGGCGTGGTCGATGACGAAGCCGCCCTGGCGGCTGATCCGGTCCGCCGGCGGGTCGCCTTCGACGTGGCCTTCCGGCCCGAAGGAGGCGAATCCATGCAAGATTGCCTGGAGCGCTCGGTCACCTGCTTCGAAGCCGATGTCCTGCCCCTGACCGAGGACGGCCATGTGCTGGTGGTGTCCCACGGCAACGTGGTGCGCTCGCTGGCGCTGCATCACCTGGGATGGCCGGTGGAGATGCTGCCCGAGATGCCGTCGCGCAACTGCCTGATCACCCGCATCGAGCCGGCGGGCTGGAGGCTCAGATCCGTTCGCTGAGCCAGATGGCCAGGCGGCAACCGCCCTTGATGGCGGCGGACAGCACGGGATAGGCGGGGGCCTGCTCGGCGCCGTGTTCCAGCCCGATGTCGCGGTGCTCGATCTCGTCGGCGCGGAACTTCTGGATGGTGTCCCTCAAGGCCGCCTCGTCCTCGCCCAGCGCTTCGGCCTGACGGGCGTAGTGCTCGTCGATGGTCTCCTCCACCGCCACGGTGCAGGCCATGGCCGCCTTTTCCCCTAAGAGCGCGGTGCCCGCCCCCAGGGCGAAGCCGGCCAGATGCCACAGCGGCGACAGGATGGTGGGGCGGGTGCGGCGTTCCGAGATCATGCGGTTGAAGGCGTCCAGGTGCTCCTGCTCCTGCTCGGCCATGTGCTTGAGCAGGGGGGCCGCCTTGCCACCCTTGCGCCCCAGCACGGCCCGCTGGCCCTCGTAGATGCGCACGGCCCCCAGCTCGCCCGCCTGGTTGACCCGAAGGAAGCGGTCGATGAGGGCGGCATGGTCCAGGTCGCCGGGGATGCGGTTGTCGGCGGTCTTCATGGCTTCAAGCCTTTCGAACGCTTGACCGCCCACAGCACCGCGAGGCCGAACAGGGCCGAGAACGGCACGTTGAGGGCGGCCATGGTGATGCCGTGGAACGACCAGGCGGGGGTGTCGCACTGGGCTTCCGCCGGACGGTTCATCTCGGCCAGCAGGTCGGCCACGGCCACGGCGCCCTGCTGGGCGCCGGAACAGACCGCCGAGGCCCACCAATGCTGCTCGACCCCCACGTGGTAGACGGCGATGGCGCCGTTGACGGCCAGGGCGATGCCGGCCAGGCGCAGCAGCGTTGCGGCGGGCCAGCCTTCCTTCAGCGCCGCCAGCCCCAGCAGGGCGGCCAGGGCGAACGGCACCCGCTGGATCAGGCAGAGATTGCAGGGGCGCAGGCCGAACCCGTACTGGGCGACCAGGGCCAGAGCCAGGGCGGCGAGGCAGATGCCGGCCACCCCAAGGGCGAGGGGGCGGAGTTCGATCTTCATTGCGCCGCACTATAAAGATGATGGCCGCCCTTGACCACCCCGACGGGGGCGGGGACAATCGCCGCCCCTGTCCGAAGGAGACGCCGTGACCCTCGACGACATCCGGGCGGGCGGCAAGGCCGCCCTGGCCCGCGCCCTGGCCGAACTGGAGCGCTATCCCGACGCGCCCGCCACCGTGGCGCTGCTCGACCGCGCCTACGCCGAACCCCGCGCCCATGTGGTGGGCATGACCGGGCCGCCCGGCGTCGGCAAGTCCACCTTGATGAACGCCCTGATCGCCGACTGGCGCGGCCGGGGGCGCAGCGTGGGCTGCATCGCCGTCGATCCGTCGTCCCGGCGCTCGGGCGGGGCCCTGCTGGGCGACCGCACCCGGCTGACCACCGATCCCGAGGACCAGGGCGTCTTCGTCCGCTCCATGGCGGCCCGCGACCGCCTCGGCGGCCTGGCGGGGCTGACCGTCTCGGCCATGGTGCTGATGCGCGCCCTCTACGACATGGTGCTGATCGAGACGGTAGGGGTGGGCCAAAGCGAGACCGACGTGGTCGGCGTCGCCGATACCGTGCTGTTCTGCGTCCAGCCGGGTTCGGGCGATTCGCTGCAGTTCATGAAGGCGGGCATCGCCGAGATTCCCCACGTGGTGGTGGTGACCAAGGCCGACATGGGGCCGGCGGCGGTGCGCGCCCGCGCCGACGTGCAGGGCGCCCTGGGCCTGGGCGGCGGAGGCGGCCACGAGGGATGGGAAACCCCGGTCCTGATGGTGTCCTCGGCCCGGCGCGAAGGGGTGGAGGAACTGGTGGCCGCCATCGACACCCATGCCGCCGCCCTGGGCGAGGCCACCCCGGGCGGAGAGCCCCGTCTGGCCGCCATCCGCCATGCCCAGGCCGAGGCCTGGCTGGAGGAGGCGGTGCGTGAACGCTTCGGCCGCGAAGGGGTGCGGCGCGCCGGCGACCTGTCGCTGCCGCCCGGCGCCTCGCCCTTCGTCCGACTGTCGGAGTTGTCGCTATATTTGGGGTCCGACTCTAAAGGTTGATTAATTCGGGCGTCTCTCCTCGCAGATATTGACATCCCCGGCCATTCGACCGACCATCACCAAACTATCGTCATGGGGGAACAGAGTGCCCTCGTCCGTTGCCGCCGTCGCCGGGACCGGAAAGGTCAGCGTGGACCACGAGCTGCTTGAGCTCGTGTCGGCGCTCGTCTGCATTCTGCGTCAGGGCGAGGTGGTCTTCATCAATCAGGCCGGCGTCAAGGTCTTGGGGCTTGGGTCTCAGGACGACGCCATCGGCACCGCCTTCGTGGAATTCGTCGAGGCCGACTACCGCTTTCTGGTGGAGGCCGGCTGGGAATTGCTGGCCGAGGAAGAGTTCCTGCCGCTGAAGCTGATGCGCCGCGACGGCACCCTGTTCGAGGCGGAAATCCGCGTGCGTCTGATTCCCGGTCCGGAAGAGTCGTTCCTGGTCGAGGCCCGCGACATCTCGAAATTCGTCAAGTCGGCCGAAGCGCTGCGCGAACGCGAGGAACGGCTCCAGGGCGTGCTGGCCTCGGTGGCCGAAGGCATCATCACCGTCGACGAGCATGGCCTGATCGAGACGGCCAACCCGGCGGCCGAGCGGATGTTCGGCCACCCCAAGGGCAAGCTGGTGGGAAAGCATATCGGCGTGCTGATGGGGCCGGACATGCAGGACCAGCACCAGGCTCTGTTCGCCCAGTATCTGGCCGGTTCGGCCAAGCTGATGGGCCGTTCGGTGGAAAGCATGGGCTATCGCGCCGACGGAACCCATTTCCCCATGGAAATCTCGGTCAGCGAATTGCGCTACGGCAAGGGCCGCCTGTTCACCAGCATCCTGCGCGACATCTCCGAGCGCAAGGAGAACGAGGAGCGCATCAAGCGCCTCGCCCACCACGACACCCTGACCGGCCTGCCCAACCGCAACCTGCTCAACGACCGCATCAGCCACGCCTTGGCCCGCGTGCGGCGCCACGGCGGCCGCATGGCGGTGCTTTACGTCGATCTGGACAAGTTCAAGCCCATCAACGACACCCTGGGCCACGAGGCCGGCGACGCGGTGCTGCGCGAAGTGGCGCGGCGGTTGAACAATTGCGTTCGCAGCTCGGACACGGTGTCGCGCGTCGGCGGCGACGAATTCGTGGTGGTGGTCGAGGAGATCGGCCGGCCGGGCGAGGCCGCCATGGTGGCGCGCAAGATCATCGAGACCCTTGGCTCGCCCATCTTCTACAACGAACATGCCTGTCAGGTGGGAGCGTCCATCGGCATCGCGGTGTTCCCCGACGACGGCAATACCATGGACGAGGTCAGCAAGGCCGCCGACGTGGCCATGTACCGGGTGAAGCATTCGGGCCGCAACGGCTATTGCTTCTACTCGGACGCCATGCCGGCCGACGAGATCGACCTGGCCGAGGCTCCTGCCGGGGGCTGAGGTGAAAGCGGCTTACGCCAAATCCAAGCGACGGCGATCCTAGGCGCCGCCCATCTCGGCGATCATCTGCTCGCGCGCGACCTCCAGCAGCACCGCCATCTGGTGGCGGATGGCCGCTTCGTCGATGGAGACGCCGCTGGCGATGAAATCGCGGGTGATCTTGTGCGCGGCGTCGTGGTCGGTGGCGTCGAACTCCACGTCCACCACCGACAGGGCGTAGGTCTTGGCGGCGTCGCCGGTAATGCCCATCTGCTCGGCGGCCCACAGCCCCAGCAGCTTGTCGCGGCGGATTCTCGCCTTGAATTCCTGTTCCTGGTCCAGCCGGTACTTGGCCTCGAAGGCTTTCTCGCGATCGTCGAAGGCAGTCATGGCGCGCCGCGTTCCATTCCCTTTGTTACGGTTGGCGCCCGCAAGTGAAAGCCGCAGGCGCAGGCTGTGTTATAACGGGCGAAAGCGCCGCTAGAAATGGATTTTTGCGCATGTGCACCCTTGTTCTGCTCCGCCGGCCCGGCCACGACTGGCCCCTGATCGTCGCGGCCAACCGCGACGAGATGAACACCCGGCCGTGGAAGCCGCCGGGGCGCTGGTGGGACGACCGGCCCGAGGTGGTGGCCGGGTTGGACGAGCTGGCCGGCGGCACCTGGCTGGGTGTCAACGACACCGGCGTGGTGGCGGCGATCCTCAACCGCATCGGCACCCTGGGGCCGGCGCCGGGCAAGCGCTCGCGCGGCGAACTGGTGCTCGAGGCCCTGGACCATGCCGACGCCGCCGACGCGGCCGATGCCCTGGCCCATCTGAACGGCGATTCCTACCGCCCCTTCAACATGGTGGTGGCCGACAACCGCGACGCCTTCTGGGTGCGGGCCGATGGCGCCCGTGTCGAGGTCAGGCCCATCGCGCCGGGGCTGCACATGCTGAGCGCGCTCGACCTGGACGACCGCAGCAGCCCGCGCATCGCCGCCTATCTCGACCGTTTCGCCCAGGCCGCCCCGCCGGTTCCCGATCCGGCCCATCCCACGGGCGGCGACTGGGCGGACTGGCAGGCCTTGATGGCCGATGCCGGCGGACGCGGTCCCGACGGCGAGGAAGCCCCCGCCATGTGCTTCCTGCGCCCCGACGGGTTCGGCACGGTGTCCGCTTCGCTGATCGCCCTGCCGGCCGCCGCCCTGGCCGAGGGAGGGCGGGTCTGGCGCTTCGCCGCCGGGCGGCCGGACCGGACGGAGTACGACGCGGTCGGCTGAAGGGGGAGGGGCGGACCCGGCCCCGCTTCGTTTCATTGTCTCGCGCAACCGAGCCTGCTATACCAAGCTCGAAACACAGGCGACGGTCCGTCCGCCGCCCCTTCGCCGTCCGCGCCTTTCCTCGCCCGACCTCCGCGGGGGATGCGCAGCGGGCGCCATTGATTTGGATTTTTCCATGGCAAGACGCAGACAGATTTACGAGGGCAAGGCCAAGGTCCTGTTCGAAGGACCCGAGCCCGGCACCTTGGTGCAGTACTTCAAGGATGATGCCACCGCCTTCAACAACAAGAAGCGCGGCACCATCACCGGCAAGGGGGTCCTGAACAACCGCATCTCCGAATACCTGATGCTGCGCCTGGGCGAGATCGGGGTTCCCACCCATTTCGTCCGCCGCCTGAACATGCGCGAGCAACTGGTGCGCGAGGTGGAGATCATTCCGCTCGAGGTGGTGATCCGCAACGTGGCCGCCGGCTCGCTGGCCCAGCGCTTCGGCCTGTCCGAGGGCACGCCGCTGCCCCGCTGTATCGTCGAGTGGTACTTCAAGTCCGACGCGCTGGACGATCCCATGGTCTCGGAAGAGCACATCACCGCCTTCGGCTGGGCCACCACCCAGGACCTGGACGAGATGATGTCGCTCGGCCTGCGCATCAACGACTTCCTGTCGGGCCTGTTCCTCGGCGTCGGCATCCGTCTGGTGGACTTCAAGATCGAGTTCGGCCGCCTTTACAACGGCGACGACATGCAGATCGTGCTGGCCGACGAGATCAGCCCCGATTCCTGCCGCCTGTGGGACATCCGCACCGGCGACAAGATGGACAAGGACCGCTTCCGCCGCGACCTCGGCGGCGTGGAGGAGGCCTACCAGGAAGTGGCCCGCCGGCTCGGCATCCTGCCCGAAGGCGGTCCCCGCGATCTGAAGGGCCCCGCCCTGATGCAGTAGGGGCATCCCCCTTTCTTTACGTTCCCTCGTACAAAACGGAAAGACCGACGTGAAAGCCAAAGTCCACATCACCCTCAAGAACGGCGTTCTCGATCCCCAGGGCAAGGCGGTGCAGCATGCGCTGGGTTCGCTCGGCTTCGGCGGCGTCAACGACGTGCGCCAGGGCAAGTACATCGAACTCGACCTGGCCGAGACCGACCGGGCCAAGGCTAGGGATGCGGTGGAGCAGATGTGCAAGGGCCTGCTGGCCAACACCGTGATCGAGAACTACGCCATCGAACTGGTCGATTGAGCGGATTGTGGCGGTGCGGCGGCTCATCCTCGGCCTGATCCTCTGCCTGGGCATGGCGTCGGCCATGCCCGCCTTGGCCGAGGATCCGGCCGTCCGGACCCAGCCCCTGAAGACCGACCTGTTCGATGACATCGTCGATGGTATCGGCGGTGTGCTCGGCGTTCTGGGGGGGGCGCCCGTCTCGCCGACGCCGGCGCTCAATACGCCGGAATGGCCGGCGCTGCCGACCCCGGCCCGGCCGGCGACGGTGACGGCCCCGCCTGCGGTTGCCCCGCCGGCCGCCACGCCCATCGTGGTGCCGTCCCCCGTTGCCGCGCAGCCTTCACCCCCGCCGCCGCCCGCTCCGCCTGCCGCTCGGCCGCCGGTAAAGGCCGCGGTGCAGCCGGCTCCGCCGCCAACCCCCGCCCCGCCGCCCGCTCCGCCGCGTCCGGCCGCTCCGGCGGTTGCCGCTCCCGTCGCGCCGGCCCCGGCGCCTGCGGTTGTCGCCGCGCCGGCCTGCGCCGTGCGGGTCGCCGCCACCGCCACGCTCGAGCAGATGCGCCGCCTGCCCAAGTGTCCCTAGCCTTCCACGGTTTTGCCACAAAGCCGTCGCAAGACCGCCATGCTTGTCGGTCATGATGCTCTTCATGGCTCCCCTTTCCTTTGTGGGGGAGCGTTGATGGAGAGCAAGATGGCCTACCCCCTGTTCGACAGCGGCTACACCCTGTGGGCTGCCGACCTGGAAACCCGGCTGAAGGACCAGTTGGGCAGTTCCGCCCGCGCTCTTGGCATCGATCCCCGGCTGCTGCTGCAAAGCTATTATTCCGGCTATACCGTCACCGCCGCCCTGGCTTTGCTCGCTTCCCGCTATCCCAGCCTGACGCTCTGAGCGTTCATCCTCTCCGCCATTTTTCGGAATTTTGCCGTCCGGCAATCCACATCCGGGGTTGACTGGGGACGCCGGGCACGGCGTCATACTGCAAAAGACTAAAATAGAGAATGGTTCGAGGAGGGGTGTCCGTGGCGGTCAAATGGCGAGGCCCGTTTCCGTGGCTCGCGGCGGCGTTCGCCGCCGATGTGGTGGTAACCGTCGCGGCGGGATATTCCATGTCCCGGGGCGTGGTCGACCAGGAGGAACTGACCGCCCTGGTGATGGTCTCCCTGGCCGGAGCGGCCTTCCTGTTCGCCGTGTCGTGGAAGGCCATCGACTTCCTGGTGGTGCGTTCCATCAAGATGATGGCGGCCGAGGTGCGCGCCATCGCCTATGGCGGCGGTGGGCGCGACCGCGTCGACCCCGTGCGCTACTTCATGATCGCGCCGTTGCCCGAGGCGGTGAACGAGGTCTGCTCGCGCATGGTCAAGGCGAGGGCCGAACTGGCCGAGGGCCTGTCCGCCGCCACCCGTAAGTCCGAGGAGAATTCCAACCGGCTGGCCGCCATCCTCAACGACCTGCACGAGGGCGTGGTGGTGTGCAACCAGCGCCACCAACTGGTGCTGTACAATCAGGTCGCCTTCGACATGCTGCGCGAGACGGCCGAGCTGGGGCTGGGGCGCTCGCTGTTCGAGACCATCGCCAGCGAGCCGGTGATGCACATGATGGACATCCTGGCCAATCGCGCCGGCTCGGTCGAGGGCGGGCTGCCGTTTCTGGCCGGGACGATCGATGACCGCATGCTGCTGCAAGGCCGCATGACCCTGATCCGCAGCGAAGAGGGCACGGTGACCGGCTATGTGGTCACCCTGGTGGATGCCGGGCCGCAACTGGCCGCCCTGGCCGGGCGCGAAGCCCTGCTGCGCGAGATCGCCGAGGATGTGGAGATGCCCCTTCGGCGCATGATGCTGTCGGCGGGCGATTCCCATACCATCCGCCACGAATGCATGGTGATCTCCGACGCCATCAAGCGGGTGACCAAGGGCTATCACGCCATGCTGGCCGGCTGGTGGCCCATGGCCGACATCAATTCCACCGAACTGCTGACCTTTGTCGCGTCCCGCCTGGGCGAGGGCATGGGGGCCACCGTAATCGGCCTGCCGGCCTGGCTGCACGGCGATTCCCACTCCCTGGTGATGGCCATCGAATCGCTGATCTGGCGCGTGGCCGACCGCAGCGGCGCCACCCAGTTCGACCTTTCGGGCGGGGCCGACGACCATGGCGCCTGGGTGGAGTTCGCCTGGGACGGCGAAGTGGTTGAGCAGGCGCAGCTGGACCGCTGGCTGGCCCAGCCGCTGGTGGCGCTGGGCGGCATGACCGTCAAGGACGTGCTGGAGCATCATGCCGGCATCGAGCTGGTCCGCGGCCGCCACGATGGCGGCGGCAGCCTGCGCATTCCCATGCGCAAGGGGGTGGAGCAGCACGGCCACGGCCGCCAGGTGCTGCCCGGCCGCCCCGAATTCTACGACATGACCCTGCTGGAGCAGTCGCGCGACACCGGCGCCATGGGTGCCCAGCCGCTCCGCTCGCTGACCTTCGTGGTGTTCGACACCGAGACCACCGGGCTGCATCCCTCCCAGGGCGACCAGATCGTCTCCATCGCCGGAGTGCGCATCGTCAACGGGCGCATCCTGTCGGGCGAGAGCTTCAACCGCATCGTCAATCCCGGCCGGCCCATTCCGGCGGAATCCATCCGCTATCACGGCATCACCGACGAGATGGTGGTCGACAAGCCGCCGGCCGGCGTGGTGCTGCCCCAGTTCCGCTCCTACGTGGCCGACGCCGTCCTGGTGGCCCACAACGCCGCCTTCGACCTGAAGTTCCTGCGCATGCGGGAAAAGGATATGGGAATCCGCTTCGACAATCCGGTGCTGGACACCATGATCCTGTCCAACTTCCTGGACGGGC
The DNA here is from genome assembly GCF_001511835.1 of Magnetospirillum sp. XM-1. Lineage (NCBI taxonomy): Bacteria > Pseudomonadati > Pseudomonadota > Alphaproteobacteria > Rhodospirillales > Rhodospirillaceae > Magnetospirillum > Magnetospirillum sp. XM-1. Next base: position 3,964,885 of record NZ_LN997848.1, on the reverse strand, counting down.
CGGAAGCCGGGCATTCCCTGGACGACATCTGCGAGCGCTACGGCATCGAGATCACCGACCGCCATACGGCGCTGGGCGATTCCATGGTGACGGCGGCGGTGCTGCTGCGCCAGATCGAGGCGCTGGAGGGCAGGGGAATCCACACCCTGGACGAAGCGGTCAAGACGCTGGACATCGCCATGATCCTGCACGAGCGGCAGCGCGTCTTGTAGGTCAATCGGGTTATCGCCCGAACCCATCCGGGGCTTTTGCCCCGGACCCCATTTTAATTCATGAACAAAAAGGAGGTCTGGAGGCATCGCCTCCAGCCGGGGCCGGGGCGAGAGCCCCGTATTCTCACCCACCCACGCCGCAGACGAACTTCAGCGTCTTGAGGCGGCGGAAGGCCCATTTCAGGCGGGCGCGGGTGCGCTTGTCGAAGCGCTTGGGATCGATCTTGGCCGAAGCCGGAATCTGCTGGGCGATGTCGGCCAGTTGCTGCTCGAGCATGACGCGCAGCACGACCTCGCGCACCTCGACGAAATCGCGCAGGTCGTCTTCGTGCAGCACGCCGGATTCCTTCAGCGCCGCGAAGCGCTCGTCGGTGCCGGTGGCGGTGATGTGGGCGCGGATGGCGCGCATGCGGGCCGCGCTGACCAGGGGCAGCAGGCCGAACTTCTTGGCGTTGAGGCGGCCCTGCTTGGTGACGAAATTGCCGAACAGGCCGATGGAGCCGTCCATGCCGGCCACGTTCTGGGCGAGGTAGCGCAGGAAGAAGGCCGATTGGGCGGCCTTTTCCATGGCCATGCTGCGCAATTCCTCGGCCAGGGCGCGGTCGCCCCACACCGGCTGGAAGTCGTAGAAGATGTCGCAGAACATCACGGTCTGGTTCTCGACCGAGAAGACCCAGCCGTGGACCTCGTCGCGCCACTCATCCAGGCTCTTGCGCCACTTGGATTCGCGGGCCATGACGCCGCCGTCGCAGAACGGGATGCCGGCCTTGTTCAGGGTGTCGTTCAGCCGCTTGCCCAGTTCGGCGAACCAGGGGTCGTCGGACGGCTTGCCGTCGTGGACGATGGCGTTGTCCTGGTCGAAGGCCAGCAGGCTCTCGCCGCGCCCGCCGGAACCCAGGATCAGCACGGCGTAGCGGGCGGGGGCGGGGCCCCAGCCGTCATCCAGCAGCGACTGTTCCGCCAGTTCGGCGGCCCGCGCGGTCAGGTCGCGCAGCACCAGGGCGATCACCGAGGCGATGTTGCGCGCCGTGACGCCTTCGCCCAGCAGGCCCTTGGCCAGCTTGGGCAGGTTGGTCATCACCGACTTCATCTCGTCGGGATTGGCGGCGCTTTCCGCCGAATCGCCCAGCACCAGCGCCTCGGTAGCGCGCACCTTGAGCAGCGCCCGGCCGGTGATCATGCCCAGCGGCCGGTTGTCGGCGTCGACCACCACCAGATGCCGGAGGCCAAGCCGGGTCATCCGGGCCAGCGCCACGTAGACGTAGGCGTCGGCCGGAACGGTGGCCACCGGCTTGGTCATGGTCTGGTCGAGCGTCAGCTCCAGACCGGCCGGACCGTTGTTGGACAGGATGCGCAGCAGGTCGCGCTCGGTGAAGATGCCCAGCGTGCGTCCATCGGCATCGATGCCGACGATGGAGGACACCCTGGCCTCGTACATGCGGTGAACCGCGTCGTGCAGGGTTACCGAGGCCAGCGCGGTGAGCACGGGGGTGCTCATCACCTCGCGCAGGCGATGGCGATAGGGAAAACTGTCAATGCGGGCGAGAGCGGCGATGTCGTTCATGGCGCGTGTACGATAGTGGCGGAGGTGGAAAATTCAACCTATTTCAGCCTGAAAAGAGGCCATATCGTAAAAGTCTAAATGTGCCGATCAATCCATTCCGAGAACACGATAGGGTGTTTACTCTATGTGGGTTGGGCGGCTTCGCCTCGTCGCGGCGGGAGCGTCAAGTGACAATTTCTGTAATCTAAACAGAAACTGAAAGGGAATTTGGCGTTGTCTTGATAAAAGCTGGTGAAGGTTCGAAACGAATACCTAATTTCTCATTAGAATAACCTATTGAATAAATCAGGTGCTTTCGGTTGGTGTTGACGCCAAAGGAAGCGGATGTTAATGAGGTTCGTCGCCTCAGGCAAGCTGCGGGCGTATGACGCGTACGCATAGGTGCCCTCGTGCGCCTGCACGCTTAAAAATGCTGAATCCGGCAACAAGACCGGGAGCTGAAAACAACAATCGTCCGCCTCTTTCCGGGGGCGGCGATGACAAAGTGGAGGGTCAAAGTGAGCTCACATAACGCACCTTCGGCTGCGCATCTCGCGAGCGCCGAGCACATTCGGAACAATCCGAAGTTCAAGGAACTGGTTGCCAAGCGGAACGCCTTCGCGTGGACGCTGTCGGTGATCATGCTGGTCATCTATTTCGGCTTCATCCTCATCATCGCCTTCAACAAGGCGTGGCTCGGCACCCTGCTGTCGGCCGCGGGGGTGATGACCATCGGCTTTCCCATCGGTGTGGGCGTCATCCTGTCGGCCATCGTGCTGACCGGCATCTACGTCTATCGCGCCAATGGCGAGTTCGACGAAATGAACCGCCAGATCATCGAGGAATCCCGCTGATGAAGACGACCAAGACCGCAATTGCGTCCGCGCTCGCCTTCGGCGGCGTGGCGCTCCTGGCTACCGCCGCTCTGGCGGCCGGTGCCGACATGGGTGGTGCTCAGAAGCAGGAAACCAACTGGCACGCCATCATCATGTTCGTGATCTTCGTGGGCGCGACCCTCGGCATCACCTACTGGGCCGCGGGCCGCACCAAGACCGCCGCCGACTTCTACGCCGCCGGCGGCGGCATTACCGGCTTCCAGAACGGCCTGGCCATCGCGGGCGACTACATGTCGGCCGCTTCGTTCCTGGGCATTTCCGCGCTGGTGTACGGTTCGGGCTATGACGGCCTGATCTTCTCGGTGGGCTGGCTGGTCGGTTGGCCGATCATCCTGTTCCTGATCGCCGAGCGCCTGCGCAACCTGGGCAAGTACACCTTCGCCGACGTGTGCGGCTATCGCCTTGCCCGTACGCCGATCCGCACCTTCGCGGCCACCGGCTCGCTGATCGTCGTGATCTTCTATCTGATCGGCCAGATGGTCGGTGCCGGCCAGCTGATCAAGCTGCTGTTCGGCATGGACTACATCTACGCCGTGATGATCGTCGGCGCGCTGATGATGGTCTACGTCACCTTCGGCGGCATGGTCGCCACCACCTGGGTGCAGATCATCAAGGCCTGCCTGCTGCTGGGCGGCGCCACCTTCATTGCCCTTGGCGTGATGTACAACTTCGGCTTCTCGTTCGAGAAGCTGTTCGTCAAGGCCATCGAGGTGCATCCCAAGAAGGCCGCCATCATGGCTCCGGGTGCCCTGGTGACCAATCCGGTGGACGCCATCTCGCTGGGCATGGCGCTGATGTTCGGCACCGCCGGCCTGCCGCACATCCTCATGCGCTTCTTCACCGTTCCCGATGCGCGTGAAGCCCGCAAGTCGGTGTTCTACGCCACCGGTTTCATCGGCTACTTCTACATCCTGACCTTCATCATCGGTTTCGGCGCCATCACCCTGGTGGCCACCAATCCCGAGTACCTGACCAAGGGCGTCGGCGCCCTGGACCTGAAGGGCGGCAACAACATGGCCGCGGTGTGGCTGGCCCACGCCATCGGCGGCAACCTGTTCCTCGGCTTCATCTCGGCCGTGGCCTTCGCCACCATCCTCGCGGTGGTGTCGGGCCTGACCCTGGCGGGCGCGTCGGCGATTTCGCACGACCTGTACGCCAGCGTCATCATGCACGGCCAGGCCACCGAAGGTAAGGAAGTGACCGTCTCCAAGATCTCGTCCATCGCTCTCGGCATCGTCGCCGTGCTGCTGGGCCTGATCTTCGAGAAGCAGAACGTGGCGTTCATCGTGGCGCTCACCTTCTCGGTCGCGGCCTCGGCCAACTTCCCGGTGCTGGTGCTGTCCATGTTCTGGGGCGGCCTGACCACCCGTGGCGCCGTTCTCGGCGGCATGATCGGCCTGTTGATGTCGGTGATCATGGTGGTTCTGTCCAAGGCCGTGTGGGTGCAGAGCTTCGGCTTCAAGGCCGAGATCTTCCCCTTCGCCTATCCGGCCCTGTTCTCGGTGCCGGCGGCCTTCTTCTTCTCCTGGCTGTTCTCCATCATGGACAACAGCCCGCAGGCCCAGGCCGAACGCGCCGCCTACGAAGCCCAGTCCATCCGGTCCGAGACCGGCCTGGGTGCCGAAGGCGCCGCCAGCCACTAAGGCCGGCACAGGCAACATACTTTCTGACTGGGCCGCCGGATTTCCGGCGGCCCTTTTCTTTTGCCCGCAAGGCAGTGAGGGGGGCGGGATTTCGTCCCCGGACACGAATCTCCAGCCGTCACCCCGGGCTTGACCCGGGACCCAGGAATCGCTCCCCGCTGGTCGCGGCGCGTATACGCCAACGGGGCAAACCCGGGGGGGGGGGGACGGCAGAAAGAAGGTGTATATCCGCGTTTATCCGCGAGCGGTGCGAAGCACCGCATCGTGTCTTGCGACACGCTCTCGGCCGTCTCAAATCAAACCGGACAGCCGTAGGCTTGACCCGGCAATCTACGCCGCCCCTCTGCGATGCCTCATGAAAGAATGATCCGGGCGGCAAGGCGTGGATGCCCGGATCAAGTCCGGGCATGACGGGAACCGGAGCGGCACGGATTTGCCGCCCGAAGTTCTAACGGCTCAGGATCAGGGCGATCATCACCGAGCCGAAGACGATGCGGTACCAGGCGAACGGGGCGAAGCCGTGGCGTCCGACGAAGCCGATGAAGCCCCGCACCACCACCAGGGCCGAGAGGAACGCCGCGACGAAGCCGATGGCGATCAGGCCGGCTCCGTCGAAGGACAGCGTCGCCCAGTTCTTGTAGAGGGAATAGGCCGAGGCGCCGCACATGGTGGGAATGGCCAGGAAGAACGAGAACTCGGCCGCCGCGCGGCGGTCGAGGCCCAGCAGCATGGAGCCCATGATGGTGGCCCCGGCCCGCGACACGCCCGGCACCATGGCCAGAACCTGGCAGAAGCCGACACCAAAGGCCAGGGCCGGGGACATGTCCTCGATGTCATGGATGCGGGCACGCTTGACCAGGCGCTCGATGAGCAGGATGGCGAAGCCGCCCACCACCAGGGCCACGGCGGCGATCAGCGGCGATTCCAGCATCTGCTTGATGTACTTGTAAAGCGTGGCGCCGATCACCGCGGCCGGCAGGAAAGCCAGCAGCACGTTGCGGACGAAGGCCACCGAGCGCGGCTGGTTCAAGGTGGTGGCCACGCCCCACAGGCGGGGCCAGAACACCACGCAGACGGCCAGGATGGCGCCCAGTTGGATGACGATCTCGAAGGTCTTGCCCGCCGGTCCCTCGAAGCCCAGCATGTCGCCGATCAGCATCAGGTGGGCGGTGCTGGAGATGGGCAGGAATTCGGTAAGCCCCTCGACGATGCCGAGGAGAAGGGCTTCGATCATGGCGAGCATGGTGGATCCGTTTGGAATTGCCGTGGCGGCGGATCATGGTCGGGGCGGCGCTATTTCGCAACCAATAAACATATGCTGAGGGAGAGGCTTGCCCATGGGCGGCACTTGACCTAAGACTCTGGGATAGAGCAGTTTCGATCTGGAACAAGGTGAGCTGATGTCTCTGATCGAGTGGGATCCGTCCTTCAGCGTCGGTTCGGCCCGTATGGATGCCGACCATCAGAAGCTCATCACCCTGCTCAACCGCCTGTACGACGCCTGGCACGGCGGCGAGAGCATCGCCGAACTGGGCTGGCTGTTCGACGAATTGCTGGCCTATGCCGATACCCATTTCGCCGCCGAGGAAATGGCGCTGAAGTCGCGCAACTATCCGCGCCTGGAAAAGCAGCAGGAAGACCATCAGCGGCTCAAGGCCTCGGTGATCGCCTTTCGCGACCGCCATCTGGCCGGCGAGACCCCGGACGCGCTCACCACCGAGATGACCGCCTTCCTCAAGGCCTGGCTGCTGGAGCATATCCTGGGCGAGGACATGCTCTACCGCACCTATTTCAAGGGCGAATAACCTACCCCACCGTCAGCACGATCTTGCCGCGCACATGTCCGGTGCGCGACAGGTCCAGCGCCTCGGCGGCGCGGGCGAGCGGCATCTCGACGATGTCGGGCACCCGCAGCACGCCTTGTTCGGCCAGCGAGGACAGGCGGCGCAGATGGCCGGCGTCGGGTTTGACGAACACGTACTTGCAGCGGATCCCTAAGCGCTCGGCCAGGTCCCTGTCGGTCTTGTCGGTGATGGAAACCAGCAGCCCCCCCGGCTTCACCGTTTCGTAGGATCGGGTCAGCACCTCGCCGCCCACCGTGCCGAAGGCCATGTCGACGCCTTCCGGCGCCAGGACGCTTGTGGCGGCGACGAAATCCTCTGTCGCATAGTCGATGACGTGATCGGCGCCCAGCGAGCGCACATAATCGTGATTGGCCGCCTGGGCGGTGGCGATCACCGTGGCGCCCACCCATTTGGCGATGGGAACGGCGAAGCCGCCGACGCCGCCCGCCCCGGCATGGATCAGCACGCTCTGGCCCGACCGCAACTGTGCCACCTCCAGCAGGGATTGCCAGGCGGTCAGCGCCGCCAGCGGCACGGTCGAGGCCTGGGCGAAGGTGTAATTGGCCGGCATGGGGGCGACGCTGTCGGCGCTCATCACCACGTATTCGGCGTAGGTGCCCCATTGGATGTCGGGCTTGCGGCAGAACGACCACACCCGCTCTCCCACGGACAGGCCCGTCACGCCGTCCCCCAGGGCCGCGATGGTGCCGGCGGCGTCCCAGCCGGGGATCAGCGGGAACTTGCAGGGAAACAGCCGCGCCAGACCGCCTTCCCTGATCTTCCAGTCCACCGGATTGACCCCGGCGGCATGGATGCGGATCAAGACCTCGCCGGGACCGGGCGAGGGCGTCTCGATCTCGCCCAGGCGCATCACCTCGGAGCCGCCGAACCGGTCGCAGAGGATGGCTTTCACGGCGGCACTCCTTCCTGTCGGGTTATGGCCCAGGCTGTATCGATTTTCAGGGAATTCGGCCGATTTGGGGCCGGAGCATTAAATTTCAGCCACAGATGAACACAGATAAACACAGATGAATTGGGAATTTTCCTTATCTGTGTCCCGCGCAGCGGGAATCTGTGTTCATCTGTGGCCCATTTTCCGGCCTATCCGCTTGAACGTCGATTGGGCCTCCTATCACCTCAGGCCCCAGCCTCGCGCAGCTTGAACCTTTGCACCTTCCCGGTGGCGGTGCGGGGGATGACTTCGAGGAAGCGGACATTGCGCGGGCATTTGTAGATGGCCAGCTTGGAGCGCAGGGTCTCGACGATGCGGGTTTCCAGCACCGGCTCGTGCTCGCCCGCCTCGGCCACGGCGTAAAGCACCAGGCGGACCAGCCCGTCCTCGTTGGGAATGCCCACCGCCACGGCGTCGGCGACGCCCGGCACCATCAGGGCGGCTTCCTCGACCTCGGCGGGGCTGACCCACTGGCCCGAGACCTTGATCATGTCGTCGGAGCGCCCCTGCGGGCTCCACCAGCCCTCGGAATCCATGCTGAACACGTCGCCGGTCTTCCACCAGCCGTCCTTCAGCACCCGCTGGGTGACGTCGGGGCGGTTGTGGTAGCGGCGGAACAGCGAATCCATGCGCACCCACAGATCGCCGGGGGTGTCCGGCGCGGTGATGATCTCGCCCGATGGCGTGCGCAGCTGGGCCTCGGCCCAGGGCAGCGGCCGGCCGCAGGCGCCGGGCTTCATGGCGGTCGGAGTGCTGGCGATGAACAGGAACAGCGCCTCGGTGGCGCCGATGCCTTCCAGCATCAGGCCGCCGGTCTCCTCCATCCAGCGGCGGCAGAGCTCGGCCGGCAGGTTCTCGCCCGCCGAGACCCAGGTGCGCACACCCCGGAAGGCCTCGGACGACGCCACGCCGTCCTTCAGCATGATGCGATAGAGCGAGGGGACCGACAGCACCACCTTGGGCCGGGTGCTCTCAATGACCTCGGCGGCGGCGGCGGCATCCGGCCAGCCGCGATGGAGCACCAGGGTGCCGCCGCACCGAAGCGCGCCGATCAGGCAGTGGCCCAGGGGATAGGCGAAGAACAGCTTGGAGGTGGAGAAGATGCGGTCGCCGGGCTCAAGGCCCAGATTCTCGCGCACATGGCGCTCGCCTAAGGGGATGGAGCCGTGGACATGCACGGCGCCCTTGGGCTGGCCGGTGGTGCCCGAGGTGTACATCCACAGCGCCATATCCTCGGGCGACATGTCGGCCGAGGTCAATTGGTCGGAGGCGCCGTCCAGGAAGGCGGCGAAATCGTCGGTGGTCACCATGCGGGCCGAGGCGCGGGCCAGGGCCAGGGATTCGGCGGCCAGGTCCTTGAGCGCGGC